>NZ_CP040840.1:1410000-1467500 GCF_006874765.1 Leptospira weilii | reverse complement strand
GCATTACGTTTCTTTCATGCAATTTATTGACTGAAGCTGAAAGCGCGGTCCGGCCTTTGCAAGCAAAGGCCGGATTCGCCCAAATTTTCTTAGATCGAATTCACGTCTTTTATTACGAACTTAGGAAACGATCGGAGCTGACTTCTTTTCAGGTTTTGGGCAAGCGCTAAATTTTCGGAAGAACGGATTGGTGGCTTTGAAAAGAGCATTCAAACGTGCAATTTCCTTTGAAAACAATTCGATAAGAATAAAAACCGCATTTATCGTTGCAATGAATGGACACTCATTGAAGATTCAAAGCGATTTCGTGAAAAGACTTTGCACTTCCAGAGAAAATCCGTCGAGGATTTTAGACTCGACCGTACCCGAATCCGCGGAAGCGATAAGAGTAAAACCGGATGTTCCGTTTTGATAGATCTCCACCGAACGTTCCATCGGATCTACGATCCAATATTCCCGGACTCCGTGTTTTTCGTAGAGTTTCTTTTTGGTTTTCAGGTCGTGGTATGCGTTTCCTTCCGAAAGAATTTCGGCGACCCAATCGGGCGCGCCTTCGATTCTTTTTTCTTGGATGATGGCATTTCGCGCCTTTGCAATAAAGATCAGATCGGGTTGAACCACATTGTGTTCGTCGAGAAATACGTCAATCAGGGAGTAAAACACTTCGCCCAAACTTCGATTTTCGACGAAGTTTAAAAGAATTGCATAGAGTTTTCCGGACACTCTTTGGTGTTCGGGAACCGGAGCAGGAACCATAAATATTTCACCATCCAAAAGCTCCGCCAAGGTTCCTTCCGGAAGTTGGACCAGATCTTTATCCGTTTTTAATTCGGTCGTATGCATAGCGGAACTCATCTCTTAAATCTGTTTTGAATTCAAAAATTTAGATTGCGTTGTTTCAATTTGATCAGCTTCGCTGATCGCCTTCGATAACGCTCCGCTATCTCAGGCTATCTCGCTCCCTGAACTCACAAGTTACTCCCTACGGGTCGTAACTTAGGTCGCTCGATAAGTTTGACAGAGAATCGTAACTGTGTCAAGTAGAAGGTCGGTTCGAAAAAGCGGTGATTTCTTTGATGCCGGGATGCAGCAGTTCGGTGTTCCGATACGCGACATACCGTTACTTGTAGTTCGTAAACTGAACGTCGAATGGAAGATCCGCATTCTTCAAAAGATGAATCACTTCCTGAAGATCGTCTTTTTTCTTACCGGTGACTCGAACGGATTCTCCCATAATCGCGACGTTGACCTTGAGCTTGGAATCTTTGATGACTCGGGTGACTTCTTTAGTCTGTTCTTTTTCCATACCCTTTCGGATCTTTACTTTCATCCGAACGGTTCCACCTGTCGCGGGTTCGACCTTGGATTTGAAATCGAAATTCTTCAATCCGATCCCTCGCTTTGCCATCTTGGAAACAAGAACGTCGATCACACTTTCGAGTTTGGCCTCGTTGTCCGAAACCAAAACGAGTTGTTCGTCTTCGAGTTGAATATCCGATTTGGAACCCTTAAAATCAAAACGGTTCTTGATCTCTCCGAGAGCCTGAGTCACCGCGTTGGTCAATTCCGGCTTACTGATTTCGGACACTACGTCAAAGGATGGATCGCTCATACTTTTTCTCCGGTTAAAGTTTGTTTTGCTAATTGGATCGCGAAAGAGATTGCGGATTCCAAGTTCTGCTTTTCCTTACCGCCGCCTTGAGCCATGTCCGGCTTTCCCCCGCCCTTACCACCTAACATCTCGCAGACGGCTCTGACCAAATTCCCGCAATGAATTCCCTTAGAAACGAGTTGTGCGGAACAAGTGATCACGACACTCGCGTTATCCGCATTCTTACTTCCGAGAATCACGAGAAGATTTTTTTCCCGAACTTTGAGATTATCCGAAAGACCCTTGAGAGAATTCGGATCCTTGTCATCGAAGATTGCGGAAACGATCTTACCGATTCCAGTTTCGATCGAAGAAGAAAAAACTTTTTCGATTACAGAATTATTATTTTCAAAATCTCTCGATTCCAAACTTTTTTTTGCTTTTAAGAATAAAGAAGTATTTTCCTCGATTTTGAAAACAATACCTTCGGAAAGATCTCGGAAAAATGCAACCGCAGATGCTCCTTCTCTTTCAAGCTTTTCTCGAATTTCCTCCGGTCCGGGAACATGAGACGTTATCAGAAGATTTTTTTCCTCTCCGCCTAACTCCGATTTGATTTTCAAGTTTAAATTTTGCACGGACTCGGTGAGCTCCGCAAAACGATTTTGGAACGTTTCGATCACCGCCGGACCGCATACGGCTTCGATACGACGATTACCCGCACCCGGAGAAGACTCTTTTTTAATAAAAAAATATCCAATCTCTCCCGTGTGGGAAACATGAGTTCCGCCGCAAAACTCGACCGAAACGTCTCCCATCTGGACGACTCTCACTCGATCTCCGTATTTTTCACCGAAGGTCGCGATGGCTCCGGTTTTTTTCGCGTCGTCGATTCCAAGCTCCTTAGTCTCCACTTGGAAATCCTTCCGAATCGATTCGTTGACCCAGGATTCTATTTTGCGAATTTCTTCCGAAGTAAGCGAGGAAGGGTGAGAAAAATCAAAACGAAGATACTCGGGAGAAACGACGGAACCTTTTTGTAGGACATGGTCTCCTAGAAGAGTTCGAAGCGCTCCGTTTAAAAGGTGGGTCCCCGAATGATGAAATCTAAGCCTCTCTCTGCGAGTCGCCTCCACTTCGGCCTCAAGTTCCTGGGCAACGGAGAACTCCCCACTCAAAACCTCTCCAAAATGAAGAATGACGTCGTTTTCTTTTTGCGTGTCCAAAACCTTGAATACGTTTTTTCCCTGACGTAAGAAGCCGGTATCCCCGACCTGTCCCCCTCCTTCCGGATAAAAAGGAGTTTTGTTTAGAACGATCACGCCCGATTGTCCTTCTTTCAAAGTAGAAGAAGGTTTATAATCGTAAGAACCCATCTCATCTTTGTTTCCCAAGGAGCGCAATTCAGGTTGCTCAATGGGGGGTAGCTTTGAATCTTTTTGCGATATAGAATCCGAGCTTCGGGAAAATCTGTAGAATAAATGCGCAATATTCCCTTTTTCTAATACAGAAGAATAACCCAGAAACTCCGTCTTTCCCGTCTCCTGCCCCGTCATTAAAGAGATCTTATTGACTTTCCAGGATTCGCGGGAAACCTGCCTGTCCTTTTCCAGTTCCTCCTGAAATCCCTCTTTGTCGAAACCAAGCCCCTGTTCCAATACGATTTCCTCTGTCATCTCCGCAGGGAAACCGTAAGTCCCATAAAGTAAGAACGCATCCGCTCCGGAAAAGATCGGCTTGCCGGCAGATTTCGTTTTCTGAACGAGAAACTCGATCTTTTCGAGGCCGAGTTCCAATGTTTTTAAGAAGAGTTCTTCTTCCGCGAGAATGGTCTTTGCGATCGCGGAGGCGTTCTTTCCAAGTTCCGGATAACGCGGTTTGTAAATCTCTACGACCTTATCGACGAGTTTATAAAGAAACGGTTCTCTGAAGTTCAACTTTCTCCCGAAAAGAGTCGCACGGCGAATCAAACGGCGGATCACGTAACCTCTTCCGGTTCTGTCCGGATAAATTCCGTCTCCGATCGAAAACAACACAGAACGAATATGATCGGTTACGACTCTAAATGCGGTTTTCCTATTATCTGTAATTGGTTTAGTGTCATTTCTCCGAGCCTGAACTCCGGACGAAATCGTTTCGTAGGGGATTCCGGATAATTCTTCGTAAAAAGAAATGATCTTGCGAAGTTCGTCGGTATCGTAAACGGAATCTACTCCCTGTAACAAAAGAGCGACTCGTTCCAAACCGGAACCGGTGTCGATCCCGGTTTGTTTGAGCGGTTGGAGATTTCCTTCCGTATCCTGATTGAATTGGTTGAATACTATATTCCAAAATTCTAAAAAACGATCGCAGTCGCAACCGGGTCTACAGGTTCCGCTAGTGGCGCAGTTCGGTCCGCCTTTCTCAATCCCCCGATCCAAATAGAGTTCCGAACAAGGACCGCAGGCCCCGCTATCCCCCGCGGGCCCCCAAAAGTTATCCTTTTTTCCTAAGCGCGTTATGCGGTCTTTGGGGATTCCCTTGGAAAGCCAGATTTTTTCCGCCTCGTCGTCGTCCGTATAAACCGTAACCCAAATCTTATCCTTATCGAACCCGAAATGATTTACGGAACAATCGAGCGCGTATGTAATCGCTTCTTCCTTGAAATAATCTCCGAAACTGAAATTTCCGAGCATTTCGAAAAACGTACAATGACGCTCCGTTTTACCGACCACTTCGAGATCGGTAGTCCGAAGACATTTTTGACAGGAAGCCGCTCTAGTATAAGGAAGCTCGACCGCTCCGGTAAAGAACGGTTTGAATTGCACCATTCCCGCAGTCGTGAACAAAAGTGTGGGATCTCCCGCGGGAAGAAGGGAAGACGACGAAACCACGCTATGAGCCTTGTCTTTGAAGTAGTTTAAAAAGATTTCGCGGATTTCCGCTACGGATTGGCGTTTCATGATACCTCTAAAATCAAAAAATGCCTGAAACTCTGGACGAAAGAGATTCAGGCATTTCAAAAACGAAATGAAATAAAAAAGAAACTTAACGTTTGGAGAACTGAGTTCCTCTTCTCGCTTTGTGCAGACCGTATTTCTTTCTTTCCACCATTCTTGGATCCCGAGTTAAGAACCCTTCTTTTTTTACGGTTGGACGGAACTCCGGCTTAATCCTGCAAATCGCTCTTGCGAGCGCATGACGGATCGCTCCTACTTGGCCGGTAATTCCTCCTCCGGTTACGTTCAGATTCAAATCATATTTGTCCTGAACGTTCAAAAGAGAAAGAGGACGAATCGCTTCGTCAATGATTGCTTTGCGGTTTTGAAGATAATCTTTGATATCTTTGTGGTTAACGGTGATTTTACCGGAACCTTCTTTGATTTTCGCGCGAGCAACGGAAGTCTTTCTTCTTCCTACGGCCCAAATTTCTTTTGTGGATGCCATTCTTATCAGGTCTCCTTAGATTTCCAGTTTCACAGGCTTTTGCGCCTGGAGGTTGTGTTCCGCACCCGAAAAGATTTTACAGTGGGTGAGAATTTTAGCTCCGAGTTTGCTTTTGGGAAGCATTCCTTTTACCGCTTCGTAGATTACCTTTTCCGGTTGTTTTGCAATCAAATCCTTGAACACGGTTTCGGTCATCCCTCCCGGATAACGAGAGTGATGATAATACATCTTTTGCATTTCCTTATTGCCCGTTACTTTCACTTTGGAAGCGTTGATAACGATGATATTGTCTCCGCAATCTTGGTTCGGAGTAAAGGTGGCTTTGTGTTTTCCGCGAAGTCTTGCGGCGATCCCGGAAGCGAGTCTTCCCAGAGTTTTTCCTTCCGCATCCACTACGAACCAGCCTTTTAAGGCATTTTCTTTCGTAAGAGAAGGAGTTCTATGCGCTTTTGATAATACTGACATGAAAATATCGTCCTGTAGAGGACAGATTTTCGCTTTGACCCCCAAAGTCAAGAAAAAAGAGCCGAAAGGTCCATTCCGGTTCGATTTGACACGGATACAAATCGGAATTTGATCCGCAATTTAAAGAATCGGTATTCAAGTTCCGCTTTTTTGATTCCGAGTCCGCAGAGTTTTGCGGTAGTTCCCGCATTTCTCCGTCTACGCAACTTTCGATCCCAGAATTTGCGAAAACGCAGAAACTCTCACGCATAAAGTGCAAGCGGATCCCGGCAGAAGTTCCCGAAAATTCTTCAAAAGGAATAATGGTAAAAGTATACCGGAAAAGTTTCCTTATACAAGATAAATGAACTTCACCGAGACGAGGACGAAAAAATCTTTTTAAAAAGGCGGCTCAACGGCTCCTCAATATATCGATGTATCAACCAAGAAACCCCAAAGGTAAAAAGAAAACTCAGCGGAAGGCTTAAAACAAAAAAAGTTAGGCCGGTTTCAAAAAGATCGGGCAACAAAACTTTTAACACGCCAAAAGAAATTAAGGAAAGAAGTAAGTGCCATATATAAATCGTATAACTCAGATTTGCGATCGGAGTAACAAATTTTAGACTTAACCCTTTGGCCAAAAGAGTGTTAGGAAAAAAGATCACCGATAAAAGAATAAGGGAATAAACGAAATCAATTAAGTTGAATCTTATCGTCCCTGAAAAAAAAGAATAAATGGATTCACTTTTTAAATTAATAAAAACTAAAATCAAAAAGGGTAATAGAATCAATAAAAAACTCGCCGCACGACCCGATAGATATCTTTTCAAATAGTCTCGGCGATTGACAATCCAATCCATGAGAATCACTCCCATAACAATCGAATCCGCGCGAGTATGCGTAGGGCGGAAAACCAAGGTTTCATAATCCGTTCCAAAAATATCCGGACTAAGATAAATACAAACTCTCAACAAACCGGGAATCGAATACAATCCCCAAAGAATACATTGTCTTGTAAAAAAATCCCGCTTAAACAGAATGAATCCGCAGAAAAAAGGAAATATCAGATAAAATTGTTCTATTATGGACAGGAACCAAGTATGAATATTAGGCCCTCTTAGATAATTCCCAAGAAAAACGAAATCGGCCCAAGCGTTTCGCAAACCGTTATCCGTACTCTCCAGAACATTCAAAGCCATCAATGTTTCGGGTACGGATAACTTTTTTGTCGCCACCCATTTTTCACTCATAGAATAGGAAATTCGATTTATCAAATAACTAATCGTGATAAAAAGATAATAAACAGGAAGTAATCTATAATTCCTCCTTAAGAAAAAATCCAAATAACGAATTTTTCCATTCTCCGACCATTCTTTCCACAAGGCCATAGAAATTAAAAAGCCGCTGAGAATAAAAAACAAGTTCACTTCAAAGTGATGAAGTATTTCGATAAATGCCTGGAGAATTGCATTATTATTTGCGGAGGTATATCCGGAATAAAAATAATAATGATACACAAATACAACGACAATTGCAAACGCTCGCAATCCGTTCAACTGCGGGATTTCCCCTTTTTTATTTTCTATTTTTTGCTCCATAAACTCCGTTCTCATATTCAAATTTTATCATGTATTTTATTTTCAAATAAAGTTTGTAGAAGATAAAAAACAGGATCTTTCGTTATATGGTTTCCAAACAAGCCCTTCTCTCAAAACGATTTATAAATTATCCTGAAAACTTTTAAGATTTATACTTTGTATTTTTTCGGATCAAAATGTAAAGTGAACTTTCAAATCCCTCGTTTGAATCTATTGAAAACTATATGACAAAATGTTCTAGAACCTGCGTCTAAACGGGGATTCGTTTCAAAATTCATGGTATCTATTTAACGTGAGTTCGGCGGTTGAAAATGAGAAAGAGCTTTCTAAAAGTAGGAGTCCCTACTTTTAGAATTTGTTCGTAAAATCGCGATTTGTTATAGTTTCCACATTTTAAGAATAGATTTACAAAGTTCAAATTCAAACTCGCTACAAAAAAAATGAATCATGAATTTCTTACGTCGCACTCACGTTATTTATGCGGAAATCAGTAATGATTCGTTTTCCTTTTGAAAATTTGACGACAAGCTTAAGATTCCCTATTTGTCAATTTTTATTCGCTTCAATCGTTCTCTTCCCGGAGTCGATTTTCCGACGACGAGAATCCCAAAAAACAATCATCTACGCATACCGCAAAACGATCGAGATTTTATATTCGATGATCCACGGAGAAATTTTAGAATTTCATATAAGAACAAAATTTGAAAACTTTCCAATCACGGTCTTATGCAAAAAATAAAGTATGAATTTCGGTTTCTCAAAACTCTTATTTTCCCCGCTACAATTTCCAATACAAAAGGACCTCTTTATTTCCGGATCTTCCCTCAATCGGAGACCATTCTAAGCCTAAAACAACACCTCCGATCTCTTTTTTGAGATAGCTACAGAGAGAACGAACGATCCTAATTCGAGTTTTAGAATCCCTTAAAATCCCTTTCATAAGATCTTTTTTATCCGCCTCAAACTGAGGCTTTATCAAAGTAATACATTCTAATTTCGGAATATATTTTTCCTCTCTCAATTTTCGAAATACTGGAAAAACAGATCGGAGAGAAATGAAACTGAGATCCGCGACAATCACGATCGATTCGGGACGGGGCGCCTGAAAACGATTTGTCTCCCACTCGATTTCCAAGGCGGACAGTCTTTTCAGATGAAAACGATCTTTCACGATTACGGAAGAATGGTTTCGCAATTTTTCGGCTAACTGACCATAGCCCACATCGCAGGCAAAAACTTTCCAGGCCCCCTTTTCCAAAAGCACTTGCGTAAATCCTCCCGTAGAAGCGCCAAGATCTATACAAAGTCTTCCATCCACCTGTAAGGGAAAAACCTCGAAAGCCCTCAATAATTTATACGCGCCTCTACTCACATATTCGGGTATGATGTTGAGAATTTTAATTTCCGAATCTTTTGGAAATTTTAATCCGACTTTGGTTATCTTTTGTTCGTTTAACAAGACGGAACCGGAAAGAATCAAACTTCTCGATTTTTCCAAGGAATCCGCAAGTCCCCGTTCGAGTAAAAGAACATCGAGTCTAATTTTTTCTTTGGCCAATGTAAATCGGAAGTTCCTGAAAAAATGTTATCTCTTCGTCCGTGGAAACAAAACCGGAAGAGATGGAAATTAGGTTTTTTTGAAGTTCCTCGACCATTTTTTTACAACGCTCCATTCCCAACAACGCGGGATATGTGATCTTACCCGTTTTTTGATCTTTACCCGGAGTTTTACCCAAGGATTCCTGAGTTCCCTCCACGTCCAAGATGTCGTCGGTGATTTGAAAAAGTAAGCCTAGGTCTTCTCCATATTTGGATAAGGGCTCCTCTCTTTTTTTCCAATCCTTACGAAGACGATTTCCCAAAAGTAAGGCCGCCTTAATGAGAGCTCCCGTTTTTAAACGATGAGTCAATTGGACCATCGCGACCTTTTCCTGTTCGCTTTTGAAATTTTGGTCCTTGGTATTTTTTCTTTCCATCTGTAAATCATATATCTGTCCGGAAACCATTCCGGGCGCGCCACATCCCGTATGCAAAATTTCTAATAAATCCCGATGCAAAAAATAATCCTCATTTTCCCCTTGAACCAAAGAAATAAAATAAAACGCGAAAGAGTTTAACGCGTCGCCCGCCAAAATCGCCGTGGCTTCAGAAAACTTCTTATGAAGAGTCGGCAACCCTCTTCTAAAATCGTCGTTGTCCATACTTGGAAGATCGTCGTGAATCAAAGAATAGGTATGTATACATTCCAAAGACGACCCGAGGAGAAGGGTGTTTCGAGTTTCGTTTTCAGATCCGCCGAAAGCAGCCGATACCAAAACCGGCCTGAGCCGTTTACCTCCCGCAACGAGGCTGTATTTCATCGCTTCAAAAAGTTCGGGGGCGGATTGTTCGGAAAGTATGGAAAGGGTTTGAGAGTTTAAAAAATTCTCAAACACAACTCTATAAGAATGGAATATATCGGAAAAAGAAGATCGACTCACTCTGTCTCCAAATTGAAAGCAAACTTCGAATTGTAAAGCAAAGTCCTACACTCATATCAGAACTTGTCTCAAGAATGCGAACTCATCTCTACATAGCAGAGTGTCTAAAATTCTGCGTCCAAACCTGGGGTTTGTGCTCAAATTAACGGTACTCTATTTTATAGGATCAGTAACGTAACGGGGAAAAGACGATTTCAAACCTATTCACTTCCCAAAGAGGCGCAATCTGCGGAAACTACCGCGCTTTGTTATCGACGACTTTGCAATCTTGATTCCGATTTCTTCTCAGATTTTGAAACAAGTTACAATGAAAACGAAGTATTTGAGAATCTCCGAATACGATCCCAGGAAAATCTTTCGAAACACTCGCAAGATCTTCAACGCTTAAGATTTTACTTTTAGTACGACTTTTCCAACGGAAATACCGGATTGAAAGTATTTCAGAGCTTCGTCAATTCTCTCGAACGGAAATGTTTTACCAATATGAGGCGGAGAAATATTGAGTTTGACAAGAGCGTTCAGATGTTTGGTTAATTTTTCTACCTTTTCATAAAGCCAAATCAGATTGAATCCCATAATCGCTTTATTATCCGAAACCATCCGCATCGGATCCAATTTCGGCCTGGAAAAATATTTATAGGCGAGTCGAAGCCAGTTGACCCCACTGCCCCCACCCATCATCTCCGCGGCGCCGTAAACAATCATTCTTCCCATCGGAGCCATGACATCATAACTTTCCTGAAAGATTTTTCCGCCGATACATTCTAAGACGAGATCCAATTCTCTTCCGGAAAGCGATTCTTGAAGATCCTCTTTAAACCGGTTGGAACGGACGATTTGTTTGTCGTAGCCTTCTTTTTTAAGAAAATCGATTTTGGCAGAAGTTCCGATCGTTCCAATCGTAAACGCACCCAATTTTTTCGCGATTCGATTTGCCAAAATTCCGACCCCACCGGCCGCGCTATGAATCAAAACCGTTTGTCCTTTTTTAAGATCTCCTAAAGCGACTAACGCATAATAGGCGGTCAATCCTTGCACTAGAAAACCAGCGCCTTGATCAAAGTCCCATTTAGGAGGAAGCCTGAACACATATTTCGAATCGATATTCAAATGAGAGACGTAACCGCCGAAACGGGTAACTCCCATAATTTTATCTTTTTTCCTTATGTTCTTAACCTTTTTTCCCGCAGCGATTACAACTCCCGAATATTCGAGTCCCGGAATAAAAGCTCCTTCCGGAACCGCACTATACAATCCCTGGATCGCAAACAGATCCGCGAAATTCAATCCGATCGAATGAACTTCGATTTGTACTTCGTTCTCACCGGGTTCAGAAAGAGTTTCCGTTTCCAAACGAACATTTTCAAGAGATCCTTTTTTTCGGACAAGGGCGATCGTTCTTTGCATGAATGGAAGTTATAAAAATTCGAAACAAGAGGGCAAGAAGAATTTTCAAAACTGTTCCAATCTAAATTCGGATGAAAGGTCAAGCGAATTTAAAAAAGAATACTTTTATCCTTTGAATCGAATTTTTGATTCAAAGGATAAAGTCTTAAAATTACGATCCGCCTTAACGTGAGTTCGGCGTGATTCATTTTTCCGTCGGAATTTGAACTTTGTAAATCTATTCTTAAAATGTGGGAACTACAACAAATCGCGATTTTACGAACAAATTCTAAAACTAGGAACTCCTACTTTTAGAAAGTTCTTTCTCATTTTCAACCGCCGAACTCACGTTATTCAAACTTCGAAAAAATTTATAAGATTTTTTTGATATTTCAAAGCCAAATATTTTAGACTCGATAAAACCCCGCATATCCTTACGATAATCGGGAGTGTGTCTCATTCGAAATCGCGTGCAAAGGCCCTTAAATTTCTATCGCGGACATCCCTATCGAATTGGTCCCGAAAAACCAAAATACTTTTTAAACGGAGGTTTTAGATAATTTTCATCACAAATCACTTATTTTCTAGTTTCAAAATCATATCAATCGATAACAAAAGACAATCTGACTATAATGTTTGGTACCAAATCATATGAATTTATGGAAAAGACTTCGATTTTATTTTTTTAATTTCTATCCTCCCTACTTTGCCGCCGGAATCCGATACAAAAGAATCAGCAAAGATTTTACCCATTTTCAACTCTCTATGAAACTCCACTGGTGGAATCAAAACCTCGTCGGAACTCACTTCGGCGGTTCGCTTTACTCCATGTGTGATCCGTTTTACATGCTTATTCTTATGGAGAATTTAGGAGAGGAATATATCGTCTGGGATAAAGCCGCGACAATTCGATTCGTCACTCCCGGAGTGGGCAAAGTCTATGCAGATTTTGAGATTTCTCAGAAAGAAATAGAAAGAATTCGAAAAGAAGCAGACGAAAAAAGAAAGTTAGACGCGTTTTTTCAAACTAAAATTTACGATGCGAAAACGGGGAAGGTAGTCGCCGAACTTGACAAGATCGTCTATGTGAGAAGAAAAGAAAGAATTAAAAAAGAAAAAACTTCATAACGACAGACTCTATAAAGAACCGAACAAAATAGATTTAACCGAGATAACGATTCAAGGCATGCATAATTCAAAGAAAATTGGAAATACATGAGATGCCAACCTATGACAAATCAGTCGTATTTGAAGATTTCAAACAAAACCTATATTACTGAAAACTACATAACTAGTACCTAATATAACGTGAGCAGGGCCGTAAGAAAGTTTGGGCGAATAAGAAACTAAAGTGCAACGGCTCGCGACCTGTCGAACGACCCAGGAAACTCAGCGAATGCCTCTTTTGTGAATCGGCATTCAGGGAGTGAGACACTGAGTTAACGCTTTCGTAAAAAGCGTTTCATTGAGTTCTTTAACTAAAGTGTTGCTGCCTAAACTCAGTGAAACGCTCTCCAAGGATCGCGTTGATTTCACAACATAGAATCGCTTTCGCATTTTGTTATACAGAACTCACGTTAATATAAAAGAACCCGCTCCAAAAATCAAAGAGCAGGTTCCGATCGCTTGTAATTTATTATCTACCGTATTTCGCTAAAATTTTAGCTTCACCGATTTTAAGAGAATTGATGTAAAAACCGATCAATGCCCCAGAAGAATTCTGATCGGCCGAAATCTTATCTTTAAGAGCGTAAACGGTGAAATAATAGCGATGAGGTTTGTGGCCTTGAGGTGGACAAGGACCGCCGTAACCAGGCATGCCGAAGTCGGTTCTACTTTGAATCGCTTCTTTGGGAAGAAGATTTTTTTCCAAGTTCCCGGCGTTCGCAGGAATAGAGGTTGTGGTAGCTGGAATATTAAAAACCACCCAATGCCACCATCCACTGCCGGTCGGTGCGTCCGGATCGTAAACGGTTATGGCGATACTCTTCGTATCTTTCGGAAGACCGGTCCAAGATAACGCGGGAGAAATGTTTCCACCGGAACATCCGAAACCGTTAAACACCTGTTCGTTGGCGATAAGTTTGCCGGAAGTCAATTCGGGACTTTTCAATTGAAACGGTTCCGCTTGAAGTAAAGTTGCGGAAATCAAAAATACGAATACGAATCCTTTGATTCTCATAAAACGAGTCTCCTATTAAAATTCAAATTTATAGTTCAACAGAAACTCGGATGAATTGCAAGACGAGTTTTTGGAATTTCTAAAAAATTGGAACGAAGTTAGATCCGAATTTAAAAGTTGAAGAATTTTGAATATGAAAAAAGCCCGAAGCTTTCGAATTAATTTCACTCCAAAGGTTCCACTATTCGGACCTGTGAAAATAATACTCGAAAATAGGCGGTCGGTTTTGTAAAAGTACAGCGGTTCTCAAAAATTAAGTCAAATCGGGAAATCCCGACTTTTTAAAGGAAGATTCTAATTTTCGAAATGAGTTTGTCATAGTGTTCTATTCTTGCGTTCGAGTAGTAATTCAATCAAACTTTCCGTAATCGTTCCAATATTGATAAATCATAATCTTAGATTCTGCGATTCAGACAGCGCGGAGAAATTTTTCAAAACCAAAGGTAAATTTAAAAAAGGGAACCTCTATTACTGATCTCTATAAAATAGAGTACCCTTAATTTGAACACAAATCCCATGTTTAGACGCAGAATTTTAGACACTCTATGATGTGGAGATGAGTAAAAGAAAATTTTGTAATGTTTTTTCCGAGGAAACGATCATCAAGGCTTAGGATTTTTAATTTTTAAAAATAAAAGAATCGATTTCCCCATTGAAGAACAATATCGGCTGAAGAACTCGATATCAGGATTGAAGGAAAGCAAAACGTCTAAAATTAAAAACAAGATTGATAAGGCCGATTTGAAATTTTGCTCGTTCTATACCAATCGTCCTTATTGTTTTACCGGAATAGGACTTCATATCGCCAAATACATGTTCAACTCTACTACGAACTCTGGATATTCTGGTGTTGATTTTCTTCTCTTTTTCAGTTAAAGGCCTGTTTTTATATCCTTTAAAACAAATTTTTTCTATCATAGATTTATCTTTCATTTTCCTCATGAACGTATCCCAATTTCGATACGCAGAATTCGCATACAATGTCGTCCCATTTTTTCGATTCTTTAAAAGCTTTACGCCCGCAACCCTATCATATACATTCGCAGACGTTATATGATATTCATGAATGAACTTACTGACCGAATCTACGGAGATATGATTCTTGTATCCATAGTAACTCTTTTTCCATTTTTTCGTCCATCCGGCATCCGTATCTTTTTGAGATAGTTTACTACGATCCTGTTTCCATTCCAAAGGAATCTCTCCCTTTTTTAAGGGAGTATTCTATTCTTGTGTGTTTCTCTGCTTAGGCACTTCTATAATTATGCATCCAAGATCGTTTCTGTGCTTATCTTGAAACCTTCATCTGAAGTAGTCACGTTATTTTGGTAAATTCTAAGAATCTAAAAAGAAACTATATCCATTCGAGTCAGCCTAAAAGTTATCAACCGAATCAGATGAACAACTTTTATACCATGGAAATGCGAAAGAAACTGAGTGGACCTCGATCCAAAATCATTTACTCCAAAAGATTTCCTTCCATTGAAGGTGTCTTCGGAGCAATCAAAGGATCTCGCGGAGAAAATCTGTTTTTGACAAAGGGGATTGAAAAGGTTTTCCTAGAATGGTCGGAAAGATGTTCCGCTCACAACATTGCTAAGCTTTGCGGATTTCGATACGTTTGAATTTCTCCTCGAAGACTTTCTGGCATCGCTAGGAAAAAAGATCCAAATTCGAATTTGGAGTATATCGAACTTCACGTTAGTTAGAACCGATTTTTTTCAAGGTTTTCGGACAAACTTAAGTTACTTTTGAGATAGATTTTACAAAGAGGAAAAAGATACAGTGCGAGTTTTTACATTCGATGAGTTAGGTGCTTTACAGATTTTTAAGAGTGAAGCGAAAAGTCTCTAAATCTCAAGCCTCGTCTCTATGGGAGACCTTCACGCTTTCGATTTCTTCTCCGAAAAGAAATTTCGAGAAAACCGTTTCATTTTCCGGAGAAGCGATTAAACGAGAATTTAGCGTGAAATTAAAGTTTTAATTTCTTTTTGATCAGATCCAAAAAGTCGGCAACGAACTCGTCCCCTCTTCGATTTTTATCGGCGAATTCGAAGGCTTCTTTTGTGGAGTCTTCCAATTTTTCATTTTTTGTGGTGATGTTCAAAAGCGAAGCCAAAGAAGCGTAAACGATATCCCCGTTTTCGGAAGAAATAATTTTATTTTTCAAAGCAATCGTCGCATCGCCGGGCTCCGCAATTTTCCCCAAAGCGATCGCAGCAGCCGTTGCGATTTTAGGTTCATTATTACGATTGAGAAGATGGATGAGCTCCGGAATCGCGGACTTTTCCTTATTCTTTCCAAGAGCGACTGCGGATTCGTACTTTTCAGAATCGGAACCGGAAGAAAGAGTTTTGATATGTTCTTCGGTGGATTTTTCCGCAAGAAGAGCGCTGGACGCGAAAGAAACGGCGAGCGCAAGAATAAGAAGAGAACGAAATTTCATGAGTGACTCCTTTCCTTCGGAAGAATCGCGTAGAGAAACGTAAGAGTCAATCTAAAATTCTAAGGGGATCATTGATTTCCCGGAATTTGCTTTGCACATTCGATCGTATTCAAAAAATAAACCAAGGGATCGCATTTACGAAAACCTTGTCAAGATAACCTCAAATTTCTAAAAAAAGAATATGTTCGCAATTCCTTTCCAGTCTCATTCGCTCAAAAACTTTTTCCACAAATGGAAACAGGAATTTATTCCCCTTAAAATTTTGGATCGATATTTATTCGGAGAGTTCTTCAAGATCTTTATCGGAACCGTAATTCTGCTCACCGGAATCATGCTCCTTTCTCTCGTAAACGACAACATGAGAAACTTCACGGCCACAAAAGCGCCCAGATATCACGTAGCTCTTTTTTTGGTCTACAGTCTTCCAAAAATCATATCCACTACCGTCGTTTCAATGTCTTTGATGTTTTCGATCTGCTTTACCGTCGGCCAGTTTTCCGTGAATAAAGAACTCGTATCTATGATGGCTGCGGGAGTTTCTTTTTTCAGAATCGTGGCGCCGCTTATCATGTTCGGAATTTTAATGTGGATCGTGATGCTTCTTACGACGGAACTCGTCGTAAGACCGGTCAATAAATTGGCAAAGATAGAACACGATATTCTTACGGAAGGAATGGGAACTCTTGCAAACAGCGTGTATCAATTTCATGTGAAGGGGAAGGAAGGTTTTTATTATTTGTATTTTTACGATCCCAATAAGGACGAAATCAACGGCGGATTCAATTACATTCGACTCCGGACCGACGGATCACCGGAAACCGTAATTTCTTCCTTAAAAGCAAAGTACAACTACGAAACAAAACTCTGGACGATGAAGAAGGTGGAAGAGTGGCATTTCGATAACGACTTAAAACTCAGTTCTCAGGAATCTTTCGAGGAAAAAGAATACGAACTTCCCGAAGATCCCACCTATTTTAAAGTTCCCGCAGGTTCGGTGGAAGAAATGAATCTCTTTCAATTGAAAGAAGAGGAAAAAAGAAGAATTCAAAAAGGCCTTTCTTACGGAGACGTTCTTACCGAAAAACATTCCGTATTTGCGTTGCCTATGATGACGATCATCGTAACCTTGATCGGAACGATCGCGGGCTATTTTACCAAAAAGACCGCGGGAGTCGCATCTTTAGGAATCACGATAGGAGTGGTCTTGATCTATTATATATTCAATTCCGCGGGCAAATCCCTAGGAGAAAACGGAGTTATACCGCCTTTCGTAGGAGTTTGGATCACTCCCAGTTTGTTTTTGGGGTTGTGTTTCTGGATGTTTCGTCGTATGAATCTTTAAAATCTTCACCCAATTTACAACTTGCCTTAAAACCAGAGTTTTAGTTTACAATAAAACACGAGCAACAAAAGGCTATTTACAATAAAAATCATTCCTTTTAAAATCTTTTTTTAAAGTATGAGAAGCGGTATTCGAAGGTATTTCAAGACGCGAACTTCTTAACTACGAATTGATTTTTTTTATAATTTCGGAAAAAAAATTCATTTCTTTCCCGTATACCTTCCGATATATAGTTTAGATTGTCTCCAGAAGTAAGATCTTTGATGCGACATAGGGTATTTCAGAAAAGAAGTCCCTACTAAAAATTCATATGATGTCGGTATTCTTTCCGGATCTTGAATTCTGAAGAGGAGGAAAGAACATGGACGTTCCACTCACAAATCTGATCAGTTCTGCGGAAAAACTTATCCGCGACAAACGGTCTTCCGTTAGCGCCAGAGCTCTGCCCACTCAAGACGAGAGAGGCAGTCTGGACAAAACGGAGTTTTCTTCGGTACTCACGTCCCGTTATCTGAAAATTCAGGAAACCCTTGCTAGTCTTCAAGGAGAATTTAGCCGTGAACAAATGAAACTCGGTATTTTAAACGAAGGGAATACGCCGAACAGCGAGCTTATAAACATTCTGTTCGGTGAAACACCTTTGTTTAGAGAACTTGCAGAAAACCCAGACATCGATCAGGCCGTTTTGAAAGAGCAAACTCAGGAAAAGAAAAATAAACTCACGGATGCGATTCGTAACTTAGAAGTAGAATCCGAAAATATTTTTTCCATCGGAATATTAAAAGACCGGGATAACTTTTCCAAGTCTTTGGAAACTATCAGCGGTAAAAATGTTCACATGAAACAATTCTCGGAAAAAGCGATCGAGAGATTAATTAAAGAATAAAAAAGAGCAGGAAAATTAATATTTTTCCCGCTCCCCTCTACCACAAACTGGGTTCTAATTTTGCAAACTTCGGGCCCTAACTTTCCCAAGGATCGCATAACGTATCTACGTTTCCGCCTATCCCACCCTAAGACTTAAATTTCCCATTAGAGTTGTTGAAAAATTTCATGGTTCAGATTAGCAAAACCGCTTCAAACATCCATTCCAATGAAGCAGAAATGGATAGAGAATTAATTTTTCAACAACTCTATTACTAAAATCTATATAAAATAGAGTACCGTCAATTTAGCACGAATCCCGCGCTTAGACGTGAAATTTTAGACACTCTATTATGTAAAGATGAGTAATATCTAAAAAGTTCTTACATTTTCGTGAAACTAAAGCTTATCGCTCCCTGAACTTCAGAGCGCAGAACTTTCCTGAGCTAAAGTCTCACTCCTTATAAATCGTTCGAGGAAACTAAAGCATCTCACTCTTTATGAATCGTTCGATAGATCGGATATTTACTAAAGAACTTATCAAATTCCAATGACTTATAAAGAAGCGCTCATTTCCTATTCTTTTTTCAAATAGGGTAAAACACCCTACTCTTCCCAGAGTTTCCTTTTAAAAAACCTTGGACCTTTCTGAATCGAAGAATAGAAAGTATACTGAGTGTTAAGGAAAATTATGATACATCTTTTGATTCTTTTTTTTATATTCTTATTTCAAGCTTGTTCGCCTACGTCCGATGCAAAAACGAACAACTTCTTTCTGATTCCTTTAGCTCAAGGGAATTCTAATTTTCATAAGAATTCGATTACTTCAACTCCAGAAGAAGAGAACCTTAATCCTGTCGTTTTTGATGAAAACTTAGCTGTCATCGAGGAAATTCCCACCGCTTTTGGTGAAAATCCGCCTGCTTTAGAATGGGTTTCACTACTCGAAATTCCTACTGAAATTGTCGGGGAACCGGATGTCGCAATCGATGGGGAAGGTTCCATTTATATCGCGGCCAATTCGAAAGGCAATCTTATTGGCGACGAATCAAAAATCGGGACCCAAGATATCATTCTTAAAAAATTTGATTCCGGGCAAAACGAACTTTGGATGAAACGAGTCGGAGTTCGAAACGTAAGCCTGAAGGTCACCGGTACTGCGGCTGACATTAACGGAAACGCGTACGTAACCGGTTATACAAACGGCCCTTTCGAAAAAGCGCTTATATCCGAAAAACAAGATATGTTCGTAGTTAAGTTCAATCCGGACGGAACAATAGCCTGGAAAAAACAGGCGGGCCCCAAAAGAGCCAAAGGAGTTTACAATACTTATAACGTTTTTACAGAAGGGATCACCGTAGATAAATTCGGAAATTCTTATGTAGTTGGAATCTCAGACGGACCTTTCGGAGACAACGCAGTGGGTAACCTTAACGGTGGGTTTATTATTAAGTTTGATACTAACGGAAACCAAATTTGGGTAAAACAAATCTCGATACCCGGAGCCAGTATCTTTCCGAAAAAAGTCGCCTTCGACGAAAACGCAGATTGTATTTACGTAGCAGGAACGTCAGTCAACGCAAATTTTAGAACCAATACCACTCTCAATCATATCAGTCCAGGACCTAGGGATCTTTTTATTCTTAAATTCGACGAAAACGGGAATCAAGAATTCTTCGCTCAATCGATTATCTACTCAGATAGTGTAATACCCCACTCTCTTGCTGTAGACCCATTCGGAAACGTCTTAGTGGGAGGACAAAGCGACATAGATTTAGAATCCGAAACAAGCCAAAGGACGAACACTCGCGGGTTTTTAATGAAATATGACTTCGACGGTGCTCAAAGATGGATCAAACAATTTGGACCGCACGAATATAGAAAATCAACTAAAATCACCGGAATCGCCACCGATAGCGTTGGAAACATCTTTACAACAGGCCAAACCTCTGGAAATACAATCAATGAACGCAGTAAATTAGTAGGGAACCAAGATATTTTTCTGACTAAACATAATTTTATCGGACAAGTCGAATGGATACGTCAAATCGGCACTCCCGGGGAAACCTTCTACTCCGGAGGAATCGGAATCGATTTGGATGGAAATCTTTATTCTACCGGAATTACAGACAATAACGAGAAGGATTATCAAGTCATAGGAGGAAACATGGATCTTTTCCTCATGAAATTCAGATAATTCGTTTCCACGGTCGAACTTTTCAGATTGTAATCTCTTGAATTAAATCATCTGAAACACCTTTCGAAACCATATATGCTCCGGAGGTATTTCGATCGACGGTTATGCGCAACTTTTCCCGATTCGTTAGGAAATCATTAAAAATAAATGAGCTATTTTTCTTCGAAAAATCAAGCTTCGCATTATTTCTTTATTGATAAGAGAATGATATATTCTTTTTATATAATATACTTTATTCGAAGTTAAGCATATTTGTTAAGGTGAGAATACCCATACATACTTTACACATCTAACTCAAAACCACATTGTCAAATCCTGAACAATTTTTATATTCATCTTCCTTATCTCATTGTTTTCTCGCGGAACATATCGGTTTTTTGTTATATTGATTCGACCTTTCGCTACTTTAATTTTTGCGAGACTCAACTTCCCTTCCTTTTTAAAAAGGATGATTAGCATTACAATTATTTACACAGTTCTGTTTGGCATTACCACAAATTAAAGGACTAGATAAAATTATGAAATCGGGATTTTGGGTTTTGTCCGAGGTCGAGCTAACTTTTAAGAAATCTTGCGCTAGAGCGGCACCCAGTAAGCAAAGCTTGCCGGCACTTGAACACGCATTTTCTTCATAACATTTTTGTCTAGGCGAAGCATGCTCATTACAGTGAATGACAAACAATAGGCATAAGATTAATAATTTTTTCATAATATTTTAAAATTCATAATATTCTTTTAAATTGCAAACTAAAATTTATTAGAGTTATTAAAAATTCTATAATTTAACGTGAGTTCGGCGTGAGAAAGTTTGGGCGAATAAGAAATTAAAGTGTTATTCTCTAACATAACCCCACCAAATACTCGGATCCGAAGATAAATCTGTCGGAATTCCGACAAATCCTCTGTGAAACTTACGCCCCTCCCTAATTTTGGGTGGAGGGTGATGAACGACCCGTAGGGAGCAAATCATTGAGTTTGGAGGAGGCGGGAAGACTCGGGAGATTTTTCTCTATCAGAAAATCATACTTTTTGCAAGTAAAAGGCCTTACTCTTGCCTTGTCGGAACGCTTGAAAAATACGGCCTTTGATCCTTATCATTAGAGTTGTTGAAAAATTCCATGATTCAGATTAACAAAACCGCTTCAAACGTCCATTTCAATGAAGCGGAAATGGATAAAGAAATTAATTTTTCAACAGCTCTATTCCAAAATCTTTTTCAACTTATGGGATTGGTTGTGCGTTCTAAGTTTCCACAGAAACTTTAAAACGAAAGACCCTATACGTTAAAAAAGCCAAAATCGTTAATCCTAGAAAAAAGAATATGCGAATGATCCAAGTGGAAACGGGAGGCTCTCCCATCGAATAACCGAAATTTTCGTTTTCACGCTCTTCTTGAATCAAAGCTTCGTTTTGAAATACGGATTCAGAAAACGTTTTTTCGAAATCGAACTCGACGGGCTGCGCGTAAGGATTTCCGTAAAAAATTTTCAAGTCCTGAACTTCTTGATCCGTTTCCAAGTGTAACGGAAAAACGATTTCCTCTTGAAGGGTAAAAATTTCCATTTTTTCCAAAGCCAAAGGATCGTCGTCTCCGTCGAAAATTTCCAATTTAAGTTCGGAAGAAATCGGCTTCGAAAAGACCAAATTCGTATCCGAAGATCCATTCGATTTATTGAATATGATACGGTGTCCGAGCAACTCGAATTCCTTGGAGGAATTTTTAAAGAATACGTTTACCTTGCGTTCGAATTTCTTTTCCTTGATGAACAGAAACGCTCTATGAATCGGAATTTTCATGGGATTCCTAAAATAGAAAACGCTCGATCTCGTATCCGCGTTAAAACCGAATTCTAAATCGGTTTTTTCCAAAACTCTTTTGAATTCCGCTCTTTCGATAATCGGTTTGTAAGTCGCTTTGAGAAACGTTAAACGGACATCAGAATCGGTTTCGATCCGAACGTAAGTTTCCTTTTGTTGCGCTTCGAATGGAATTTGATTGGAAGCGTTTCCTTCGGAATAATTGTAGACTTTGAACTCCGAATCGAGTCTCCAATCTTCCGGATTTTTTCCCAGATAGATTTTTCCATTCACCTCGTATTCTCCGAGTCCTTGAACGAGAATCGAAGAATATTGGGCTTTAACGGGAACTTTAGGAAGTTTTAATACGTAAATTCTATTGTTATCGTCTTCGTTTTTCTCTTCGAAAAGAAGTTTCACTCCGACCTCTCCGGCGTCGTTTGAATTTGCGAAAGTGTTCCGCGAAATAAACGGGATCGCACGACCGTTATGAACGATCCGTCTATCGTTGATTCCGGAATGTCTGACGATATCCTCGTCCAATTTGATCTTACCGTAAAATACGTTATCTTCCTCCGCGACGCCCTTGCGAGAGATTTTCGGAATTTTAATTTCCTTATAATACCGATAACCTTTCGTATTGATTGTTTCGGCCTCCAAAGGGGAAAAAGGGGAAACGACGAACGAGCAGAATAGAACAAACAAAAGCAGTAAAAAACCGGATGAATTCTGATAGTTTGCGAGTTTTTCCTTAAACTTCTGATAATAAACGCTGATAAGAATAAAACCGAGACCGAGAGTAAACCCTGCGATGATTCTGACAATCTTACTCATCGTCCATATATCATAAAAATATAATTTCCCGACCAATATCATGGACACGAGCGCTCCCGCGATTCTAAGGGATTTGAACGAGTATTTGAATCCCGTAAAAAGGAACAAAGAGGCGTAAAAGGCAAGAACATAAGAATATCCTAAATTTCTGTAATGTTCGTTGTGAACGGTGTGATAAACGTCCGTCAAAGTGCCTAGAATAAGAGTGAAAATTCCCATATATATAAATCCCCGATCGAACTTCGAAGAGTTCTTGTTTTTTTGAATGTAGTACGTTCCGGAAAGAAATACGGATGCGAGAAGATACAACGCAAATCTTTCGTTGAATAAAAACAATCGATTCACGTCGTCCATTGAATTGAAAAAATACAATTTGAACAAAGCCGCAATCCAGAAACCCTGCGAAAGAGTTCGGATTTGTACGTTCTCAGAGTTTGAACTCAACAGAGAAATAGCACCGGCGAAGGCGATCCAGGAAAACGTAAGCCAACTTCCCTCCGAAAAGTCCAAAAGCGCCGCGAAAGTAAATCCTAAGAGAAGATATAAATGGATCGTTTCGAAAATCACGCGTTCCGATGCTGAAAAAAATTCCGACTTTTTTCGACTGAGTAAGATCCATAACGAAAAAAGAACGGCCCCGAACAACATAAAATGCGGACTTAAATTCGGGTAAAATTCCCGTAGTTGCAAGTACCCCGTATATCCGAAACATAAGGAATTTAAAACTAAAAAGACGGGATAAAAAATCCGATTCCACTTAGGAAATACGCCGCCCGAATTTTCGTTCCTTTGCGAAAGTTTCGGAAAAAAGAAAACATTTCCGTAAACGAACAACAGATACGTCACATTGATAAATAGGAAGGGAATCAAAAATCCGCTTCGTTTGGCATTTTCTATCGACCATAAAAAATACAATACGAAGTTGGCGGCCAATAATAGGAAAGAGGATACGATCCAAGATACTTTTCTAGAAATTAAGAATAGTAGTATATTCAAAAAAAATAAATAACTGAATAGGAATTGATAGGAATTTTCCCCTTGAGAAATCAGAACGGGGGATAATACCGAACCGACTAACGCGAAAAGATAAAGGATCTCCTTACGGATCCAATAAGCCAGGCCGGAGGAGAATACGCCTAACAGAACAAGGTATAAAAAGGTTTCGGAGAGGGAGAACAAATCGTAGTAATAATACGCGCCGAACAAACTCAAATAGACGATCGAAAATCCGGTTCCTAAAACCGACTCCGGTAGAACCCGGTATTTTTTTACGGCCAATCGAAGTCCCGCAAAACAAACTCCGAATCCGATCGACAGTCCGATCAAAATTCGACCGGACTCGTTTACCCATCGATTGTCGAATGCGAATTTGATGAGCCATACGCTTGCGAGAAGAATCGAAACCAATCCGAATTTGCCTAAAAGATTTCCTCCCCAAAAAAGTTCCCATTCGCGACTTCTAAATTTTTCAATTGGCGCTGCGACTGATTCGATTGGTGTGGTGAATTGGATCGGCTGAGAGTTTGACCGGGAATCCGTTTCTTGTTTTGTTTTTTTCAGAGTATGCGCGAGGATTTCTTTTTTGAGAGATACGATTTCTTGTTCCAGTTCGTCCAAACGTTTTTGTATTTTCTCGATTTCCAAAATCAATCCTGCCTCGCCTCGTTATACGACTCGAAACCGAAGATTTTTTGAAACTCATTCGGAAAAGAAAGCAAAATAATGTGGGAACTCCCACAAAATTTTCAAACTTGGGAGTAATCTTAAATGTACAACTCCCTCAATTCTAAATCTTCCAAAACAATATTCAATCGAAGATTTTTTGAGTTTCTTGTAGAAGATACGAAGAATCTGTCTTCGAAAAGGATTCAATTAAAGATTCTTGCAAACGTTCGCTATATTCCAACCGCTCCCACAGAACGCCAATTCTAGCTCTTTCAAAGCTTAAGATCGAAAGAGCATAATCCATAGAACCGATAGAACGATCCGCGGAAACCGCCGTTTTCACATTCAGTGTACTTTGAAAGTCTTTTGAATTGCACGAAAGAATTCCGAATTTTTCAGGTTTCAATTCCGGCAATGGGAATAGAATCGAATAATCGTGAGGATCAATCTGAAGGAACATATTCCTCGGCCAGGAAGGATTTTCAGGATCCAACAAAGCTCTTTTTTTGAATTTCGCGCTTTCACGAATTCTACAGATTTCTTTGAGTAATTCCTGAAATTGTAAGTCCAATTGATTGCGGTCTTCATACGAATAGATTCCATTAGCACTTTGAACGGCCAACACCCTATTTTTTTGTACAATCTCGGTGATTACTCCGAGATGTATTTCTAACCTTTGTAAAAAACTACGCGCTTCCAGAATTCGAGTGAACGAGAGATCCTTTTCCGAAAAGCGCCTTTCTATAAGAGAGCACGAAATAGAACACACGTTAATCAGAAAAAGAGAACAAAAGAATCAAGCAATTCTGATGTGATTCATATCGGACCTTTCGGTGATTTATCCAATTCTCTTAAGATATTCTCCTACAATTCGGGGAAAATTTGTAGGTTCTCACAGAAACCGTTTCTTTAACGGTGTTTAGACTTTTGCGTGATTTTCCCGTAGCTTGTCCCATACTTTTTGAAGGAAATTTCGGAATCATAACTTTATATACATTTAAATTATAAGTTTTTCTTAGGATCCGGTAAACTTTTTACTCCAATATTCTCCAAAGAAAATTTTATCTCTCTTAAATCTATGGGCGGAATAGTTTTATAAAACCAATAACCTAAATAAATTTTTCGCATGTCATCTAAATTAATAATGCCTTTAAATTCAATTTTTTCTTTATGTTGTTCAATTTCAATTTGTTGAAGAGTAAATATCCTCTCTTGAAAGTAGATAAAACAATCCGAATCAAAAAATGCGTATTTATCTTTATCAATTTTGAAATATGCATTTTGAGAAATTTTATCTGAATGATACGAGGTCGTTGTTGTAGCTAAGTGGAAATAAGATAACTCGGATAAAATGCCATTTTTTCCAATACAGATGCTTTATTCTCACCGGCATACTGATGAAACACATAGCCATCCCATCTATAGGTATGCGGTATCACTAACATTAGTGATTACTAATGTTTATTTTTTTAATTCTTTGTAAAGTAGAAATAGTTCTACTTTATGAGGAAGATTTTCCAAAGACTCAAATTCATCGGCATAATCCATTGGTGAATCTGGACCGTTGCCATAATAAGCCTTTTGCCAAGATTTTATATCATCATGTGATCGATTTGAGATATCTTCAAGCCGTTGAAGAATCGTTCACATGTTCATTTATAATCGAACGCATCATATCCACATCATCTTGATTGAAGTAATCAAGATCTGCTTTTATAAGAGGTTCGATTAATTTCATTGAATAAGTTTCTGTTTTTTTATCGATAACTTCAAAAGTGATAAATTTATTTTGTTCTTTGATTTCATTATAAATTTCAATCGGAACTGGACCTCTATCCATTGCTACATATTTTAGCCCAAGCGTAGGAATATCATATTTTTTGAGGGAGGTAAAATCTACATATGCAAGAAGTTTATATAAAAACGTTTGAGATATTGGTCGTCCCGCTTTTTCTTTAAAGCTCACAGCAAGGAAGGCGATCGCATTTTGAATTTTAATCCATTGATTCTCAGTTTATAATTCCAAAATAATACCATACATTTGTTTGGTAAATATAATATTTCTGTCGGCATTGACAGCAACTTTTTTTAAGAGTTTGCCCCAAAACCTCAAAATGTAGGAATTCCTATGAAACTGAGTCGATTTTAGAATTGCTTGAAAATGCCCGATGCGACGGTTTTTGTAAAAACTCTTACATTGGATAAAATTTCTAAAGAACCGTCAAAGAGACAAAATCTGTGGGAGTTCCCACATTTTTGTGAAACTAAAGCGTCTCGCTTCTATTGGCGCGAGAAGAAACTCAGCGTCTCGCTTCTATTGGCGCGAGAAGAAACTCAGCGTCTCGCTTCTATTGGCGCGAGAAGAAACTCAGCGTCTCGCTTCTATTGGCGCGAGAAGAAACTCAGCGTCTCGCTTCTATTGGCGCGAGAAGAAACTCAGCGTCTCGCTTCTATTGGCGCGAGAAGAAACTCAGCGTCTCGCTTCTATTGGCGCGAGAAGAAACTCAGCGTCTCGCTTCTATTGGCGCGAGAAGAAACTCAGCGTCTCGCTTCTATTGGCGCGAGACAGGTTTATTTAATCAGAAGAGAATATCCGACAAGTGGTACAATGATTTTTTGATAGATGATCCTAATTCGATTTCTTTTCCTTTCCGGATGCCTCTCTCCTATGTTTCTTGTGTCAAGCCCTCCCGTTATTTTTTTTACATAAGACCATATTGAGCTAACTTTCGATTCAATTCTTCTTCGGGCATAGAATCAAAAAGATTTCCCGTTCGAATCATTGTATAAAGAACTTCGATCATTTTGCGTGAAGTCGCTATGATCGACTTTTTAGCCCCTTTTTTAACATATAATCTTTCGTAGAATTCTTTTATCTTACCGCCATGCTGACAACGGACCAAACTCCAGGCCGCCTGAACAATCACCCTTCGAATTGCATGACAACCACGAGATACAATTCTTCCGTATCGAACCGTATCTCCCGAAATGTCAACTCTCGGAACCAAGCCTGAATAGTAGGCTGCTTGTTTTGCGGATGAAAATCTTTTACAATCTCCCATGTAGCTCATGATCGCCAAAGAAGTAATTATACCGATCCCAGGCATGGACATGATCGTTTGAATGTAACTCTGATTCTTTTTCAGAGCCTCTTTAATTTCTTCTTCTATGAGTTTTAGATTTAGTGCGACTAAATCTAAAACCTTTAAGATTCGTTCCGCTTCCTTTTTGTATCGATCGGGAAGTAAAGTTACAGAAGCTTCTCTGGATGTTTTTGTTCTTAAATGCTTTTTGGTAATATGAGTCAAACCTGCTTGAGTGAATAAACTGTGAAGTCGATTCTTTCCTTGCGTTAGTTGTTTGGTCCAGTTCTCATGTTCCGTGCAAAGTCTTCGATTGTCTTCCTCTTCGTCGGTTGGAATTGGAACAACCGGTAACTCTTCTTTTGGATATCGTTGAATGAGTCTGGCTATTTTTAAACTGTCTTCTTTATCGGTCTTTTTTAAAGATTGATAGATCATTGCTAAGTCGCCGGGATTTAGGACAATTACTTGAGTTGAGTATTGATTTTGCAATTCTAAAAGATTGAAATCCAATCGAACGACCTGGATGCCGATCTATTGAACGACCCATAGGGAGTGAGATCTGAGTTCGGAGAGGCATCCGCTGAGTTAGGAAGCGAGATGCTGAGTTACTCCACCGGCCTTCTTGACTCCGTCGAATCAAGAATATCACACTTCGAGCTGTCTTACGTTCAAGAATCATACTAATCTAAGGATCGTTCGGTGTAGTCAAGAAATTGCTTTCACCGTATATCTTCGATTTCCGCAGATCTCAATTTCTTGACTGGAGCGGAAAGCGCGGTTCCGTTCTGGCTTTTCAGAACGGAATGCGGCCTGTGATTTTTTGGACGTCTTTCGACAAAATGAACATTTGGCTTTGATTTCGAAGTTGCATGTTCCCCGAGAAGGTTCGCTCAAAAAGCAAATGACAGGGGTAGAAGTCGTGATTTTGTAGGTTTCAGATTCGAATTTTTTACTTCAGGATTAAAAACCCATGAGCGCAACCAATACCGTCGCAGATCAAGCGACCGCGAAAAAAGCACTTTCCGTTTCCGCAGGAGTGATCGAAGAAGTTACGAAAGCACTTGCAGCACGTTGCAATGTAAACGGTAAAGTCTCCGTTGACAAGATGGACGAAAACCAACTCGTTCAATACCAAATCGCCTGGCTTACTTCCGAACAAAAAATCGCGGAAAAGTTCATCGAATACGCTTGGGACGCGGCACGGGGCACGGGGGATCTCGAACAGGAAATGGCCATTGTATTTGCGGCGGAAACCGTGAACCACGTTCGTTCCGAAATCAGTTCCAGACCTTCCGAGTACGGAATCAAAGCTTCCAGTCTGGTTTCCAAAATATTCAACGACGAAATCAATCAATTTCTAGAAAGCGCGATGGCGATCCAAAATTACAACCAGATCGCGGACAAGATCGTTGCCAAAGGTCATTTCGGAGCATACGGTCTGGATGAAGACCATGAAATGTTTCGTGAAACGTTTAAGAAGTTTGCGGAAGACGTAGTCATACCTCATGCGGAACACGTCCATAGACACGACGATATCATTCCCGAAGACATTATCAGCGGGTTGAAAGATATGGGATGTTTCGGTCTTTGTATTCCGGAATCATACGGCGGAATCCAACCGAACGACAAACCGGACAATCTTTCCATGCTCGTCGTCACCGAAGAACTTTCCAGAGGAGGATTGGGAATTGCGGGTTCTCTCATCACCAGACCGGAAATCATGTCCAAGGCTCTTCTGAAAGGAGGAACCCAGGAACAAAAAGACAAGTGGCTTCCACTTCTTGCGTCCGGGGAAAGAATGGCCGGGATCATGGTGACCGAACCGAATTACGGTTCGGATGTTGCCGGTGTTTCCGTTACCGCAAAACCGTCTAACGGTGGTTGGGTCATCAATGGTGTTAAAACCTGGTGTACGTTTGCGGGTTATGCGAATCTTCTGTTAATTCTCTGTAGAACCGAACCCGATCCTTCCTTGAAACACAAAGGGCTTTCCATTCTACTTGCGGAAAAGCCGAGTTTTACCGGTCACGAATTTACTTACACTCAACCGACAGGCGGTAAGATAGAAGGAAAAGCGATCGGAACCATCGGTTATAGAGGAATGCATTCTTTCGAAGTTTCTTTTGACAACTACTTTGTTCCCGCAGAAAATTTGTTAGGCGGAGAAGCGGGAAGAGGAAAAGGATTTTACTTCCAGATGGAAGGATTTGCGGGCGGAAGGATCCAGACCGCGGCCCGCGCTCACGGTGTGATGCAAGCCGCATTGGAAGCCGCTCTTCGTTACGCGCAAGAGAGATCCGTATTTCAAAAACCGATCTACGAATACAACTTAACGAAATACAAGATAGCGAAAATGGCGGTGATTCTACAGGCTTCCCGTCAATTTGCAAATCACGTAGCCAACTTATTGGATAATCACCAAGGCCAGATGGAAGCCACTTTGATCAAGTTCTACGCTTCCAAAGTCGCCGAATGGGTGACAAGAGAAGCAATGCAAATCCACGGTGGAATGGGTTATGCGGAAGAATACGCGGTTTCCCGTTATTTTGTGGACGCCCGAGTATTCTCCATCTTCGAAGGCGCCGAAGAAGTGATGGCTCTGAGAGTAATTGCAAAATCTCTAATGGACCAATACGCGGCGGGGTGATGATCGTTAGGGTAAAAAACGAAAATACTCCATTCGAAAATTAGAATGGAGTGTTGAAACCAAGAGTTTCTATTTTATAAAATTATACTTTTTGCAAGTAAAAAATTTCGTCTTTTTGGAACACATACGTTTATTGTATGTAAAGCTCTAAACCCTATTCACTAACCGCTTGAAACGTGCGTTTTCGATCCTTATTCCCGTAGGTAGGGATCGGTAGTAAAAAAGATACAGAACTATAATTCTCCGATGCTTTTCAAAAAGAGCCAATTCGATCGTAACTTGAATTCATATTCTCGGATTGACTTCAAAATAGATTCTCAAAAAATGAATCCGAAACAATGAGCAAAATAACCGTTAGAAAAAAACGAAACAAGATCGTATATTCTTACGATCGATTTCAATATACGTCCTTGCTCGGAATTTTTGCTTCCTCGTTATTTATCGGCGGTGTCGTTTTAGATCGTATCGATTTCGATTTTTCGGAACAATCCGTATTTACGCTTTTTATTTTGGCGATTCCCGGTTTCATCCTTTATTCTTCGATTCATAATTCATTCAATTCCACGAATGTTTCGATCGATGCGTGGTTTGTGACCGTTTATCCGTCTCCCATTCCTACAAAATGGAAAAAGACAATCCGTAAAAAAGATATCAAAACCGCTTATACAAGCTCCGAGAGAGACTCTTCTTCCGAATACTCCGCCGAATATCATTCCGTTTCCTGCATATTGTATAACGGAAAAGAAATCACAATCATCGATAAGATCACAGATCGGGTTGACGCCAAGAGAATCGAACGCGCGATCGGCGATTCTTTAAATAACCTCACCTGAAGAGTCTGCGAACCGCGGCGTTGTCTAAGAAGTTCGCATCGTTGTTTTACGGAATTTTAAAATCCGTAGAGTGTCAATAGAAACGAAACAAACATACGCCGCGAAGCAAATGCGTTGTTTCTCAAGCATAGCTGAGATAAGCGATCTGTGGAGAGCGAAACACTGAGTTTCATTCTATTGACCATTGTTTCTCTTATTTTTAGTAAATTTATTTTCGAATGAACTAGGTGTCTCAAAGAGAAGCGACTCATGCGGTCTAACATTGTTGTAAAGAGAAACCGCTTTGGGGAGCATTTTTGAAGCCGTTCGAAGGAACTCACACCGTAAAGGAATTAGGTATTTAACGTGAGTTCGGTACAACAAAATACGAAAGCGATTATATGTTTCGACCGTAGGGAGAGCATTGAGTTAAAGCGCGGGTCGCGAGCCATTATCTATGAAATTCGCGAGCTGCGACGACGCCCATAGCGAGTCGTTGCACTTTAGTTTCTTATTCCCCCAAACTTTCTTACGCTGAACTCACGTTATTATAATATCGATTATAAATGGTTCGGGAGAGATAAATCTCTCAAACTATAATATGAGTTATCCATGGGGGCAAATGAATCAAAAAATCATAGACTCTGTGCTTTGTTTGAGTCACTCTGGTTAAAATTTTGTAGGCGGTCTATGGTGAAAAAAAACATTTTGTTGGTTAGTATATTACTATTTTTTAATTCTATCTTTGCGGTGGATATAGTAAATAAGGACAAGAGTTCGTATCGAATTCAGTATGATGATGCGGGTACAAAACACGATGAGGTTTTAAATCCGGGGAAGAAACTGAGCAGTATCTGCGGAGAATGTACGGTTCGTATTTCCGGTCTTGGCAGTTTTCAAGCTGCGGGGAGCGATAAGATTGTAATTCAGAACGGAGAAGTGAAAGTCGAATAAGGAATAGTTTAAAGTTCCTAGGTAAATTCGGATCAAATTTGACTAAGACACAAAGGAAACTAAAAATGAATATTTTAAAGAAAGTAGTAACGATTGCTATCGTTCTGATAGTTAATTTTTCGGTAGCTGCTGTGAACCATGGTACATTCGCCAATATCAAAGGCCGAATCGATAAAGAAGGTTTTAGTGATGGCAAATTGTCGGTTTTGAAATCGGAAGCCTCTAGAGCGACATTCACCGCCGAACAAGTGGCGGAATTGATGGATTTGTTTAGCTTTTCAACGGACAAAATCAAAGCTCTTACTTCACTTCGGAATCGAATCGAGGATCCTGAAAATGCATATGTGATTGTTGAACGTTTTTCTTATGATAAGGATAAGAAGAGCGCGGCAAGTTTATTGGATGGCATAGAATCCGCGCTACCAAAGCCCCCAAAAGTGACGAAGAAGATCGTCTGCTGGGGAGAAGGACCGGGACGCTATTGTTATACGGAATATACGGAACAATAAGAAGGATATAATAATTTATGAAGAACACAAAAGGAATTTTTATTCTAGCGATTACTTTAATGTTTAGCTTGGCTGGTTGTATTTCAGTGCAGGCTTTCAAAGGGAATCAGCTCAAAATGAAACAAGTAAAGAGCATTTCGGTGATTCCGACGGTGCAAGACCCTAAATTAAAAAGAGAAATTACGACTACTTCTCAATCAAAACATACTATAAATACGGGCGGAATATCCGCGGTCGGTATAGGCCGCGATTTCGCATACGCATTGAGTATTACGGGACCGAGTGCGAGTTCCGAATATAAAAACAGTCGCACCGTAAAAGGCGACTTCATCGACCCTGAAATTGTGGCTAAGAATGCGGCAACATTAGAAATTGCCGATACTCTTGGTTCTACTTTTATAGACAACGGTTATAAACTAGTCGAAAGAAATCAATTGATATCGGTCCTGAATCAAAAGAAGCCGAAGTTATCCGGTTCCACAGTAGAAGAGAACGCGATCGAATTGGGAAAATTGGCGGGGATTGACGCCGTTTTGATGATTGAAGTCACTAAGCTCGCACAGAAAAATATTTTTACTACGGATATGAGTACAGGTGAGAGAGTTTCGAAAACGCAATACGAACTTAAATATCAAATCAAGCTCGTTTCCACACAGGATGGTTCGATCGTTATGACGGGGATTAGCCCTCCGACCGGCAGTAGCACCTTTAGCGATTCTCTGGAAGAGTATGCGCAAGGGATGGCCCATGCGGTCGCGCGTGAATTGGACGGAACTTTGAAAGCTTGGAAAGAAGGAAGTGTGAATTAATCGAGGGTGTCAATATCTTGTAGCCTATAGATTTTCATAGGCTACTCTTCTTTCTATTGGTTACGCTCTTCTGGATAAAAATCGTACTTTAGTTCTTGTCCAAAGGAGAATAGATATTCCTTTCTCCGCTAATTCCTTTCAGTCGTTTTGCTCCTACAAATTCAAAATTTTCTTTTCCGGCTTTGATTGTAAATTCTTCGGTGGTAAGGATGTTCTTTCCTAAATCCTTGCACAACGACTCCACCCGAAAGGCCTGATTGACTGCGTTACCGATCACGGTAAAATCGAGTCTGTCTTTTGCGCCAACGTTTCCGTAAACTACGTCTCCAACATTCAGAGCCATACCCAAATGAATTTGGGAATCCGGATGTTCCGTATTCCATCGTATTACGGAATTCTTAATTTTCTGAGCGGCATTCAAAGCCGCTAAACAGGCTTGATCCGGATCGGTTTCCGCGGGGAAAACGGCAAGAATCGCATCTCCGATGAATTTTAAAATTTCCCCTTTTTCTTCTTGAATCGGCTGCGCAGTAAGTTCGAAGTAATTGTCCAAAATTTCCACGATTTTTTTGGGAGAATTGTTTTCGCTCAAATAGGAAAAGTCCCTTAAATCCGCACAAAGAATCGCGGCGTACATCGTCTCGCCGGTTCCTCTTCTAAATTCTCCCGACAAAACTCTTTTGGACGCATTGGAACCTAGATATACTTCTAAAAGTTCGTTGATGGCAAATTTCCTGGATTCCAGGTCCAAACGTAAGCAGAGAACGTTTCGAATCGAATTCAGGAATTCGATTTGTTCGTCCGAAAACCCTCCGGGAGCGTCCGTACTCCAGGACATAGCGCTTCGAATATTTGTTCCGAATACGGAAGCGAAAATACAATAATCCGTTCCTCCTTTTTCGTATAAATCGACACAAATCGGGTACGAAAGATCCGCGTCCGGACCGGTCAGCCTACAACGAATGAAATCCTTTTGTTCCTCTCGGATGAGATAAATAGGACTGTCCTTATATTGCTGCTGCTTGAGTCCCTCATGCGGAATGAATAATACTTGTGTCTCCTCTCCCCTCGTCCAGATGAGAGAACGCACCATCACTTCGGGATGCATAGTGGGAATACTTGTAAAGAATCTCCAAACCGGAACTCCTACTTGTATAAGTTTTCGATTCAGAATTTCTATCAGTTCCTTCGCTTCTAAGGCTCTGGATTCCGGGCTGGTTAACCAATTCAGAATACTTTTCATTCCCTCATCATTTGCAAACGTTATGTTTTGTTTTAGATTGTTCATGCGGTTTTACACTTTTGTTTTAGACGGTTGACCTTTGATTTCGATTTTATTCAAAGTAGGGTCTAAAATTCCTCTCCTAAATAGGAATTCGTTTTAAAATTCACGATACCCTACTACGTAGGAATCAGAGTTTCGAAAAAGACGTTGGCATCGAATCTTTCCATTCGGAAAAACGACCCGTCATTTGCGCTATGTTCTTTGTTTGAATCGAATTATCGATCAAAAAAGAATCATACAAAATGTAAAGATAATAGTTTTCATATTCAAAAATCTTTGCCTTGGTTTCGCAATGAACGATTCGTTCTCAAGATAATTCCAAAACAATATAAAACCTAACCCGTCTTTTTACCTTTTGATTTGCCCGTTTTCATTCATGGAATTCTAAAGCCTTTGTTTGTGAAGAAACAAAAACCCTTTTAGAAAAAAATCGCCAAAGACTCCCTGGGCTTATAAAAAAATATATCTTCGCTTTACTCATCCCTACACAATAGAGTGCTTCAAATTCTGCGTCTAAACGCGGGATTTGTTCTCAAATGAACAGTACTCTATTTTATAGGGATTAGTAAAGTTCTGTTTTAAAACGCTGTGAACCGCTCTTCTAGATCAAGCCCATTCCGATTCAGAAACAATCGAATTGCAGAGTTAGGAAATAGGCTTGCTCAAGAGTTTGTTTTTTGAGGTATAGTTGGAATGGATAGAAAGTAGAATGGAATTTCCAAACGTTTTCAAAATTTTTTCGTAAATACAATTAACATGAGCGATTCTCAAACAAACGGCAAAAACAAACTAGCCATTGATGAAATTCAAGAATGTATCCGGCTTCTTGAATCATTGACGAAAAATCCCGAACTGCTAACGTCTATTCCCGAAAAAGAACGAATCGCATTGATGACCGTTGCGGGTAGAATTTCCAGACCTAATCGGAACGAAATTCGGATTCGAAACAAAACGATCAAACATTCCAGAAGAAAAGAGATCGTCGCTCAGGAAAGAAAAGCGAGAGCGGCGACCGGAATCCGAACCGCGAGAACGACCCCAGTATTTAAGGCGCCTCTGCAAATCACCGATCAAACCGATATCTGGAAAAGCGAGAACGCACCGAAACTTTCTTCGCCTCGCAACTGTTATATTTGCAAAAAAGAATATACCCGGCTTCATTTTTTCTATGACGCCATGTGTCCGTCATGTGGAGAATTAAATTATAAGAAAAGATTTCAGACCGCGTCTTTGCACGGCCAAGTCGCATTGATCACCGGCTCTAGACTGAAAATCGGTTATCAAGCGACCTTAATGCTTTTAAGAGCCGGTGCGACCGTGATCGCGACCACTCGTTTTCCGGTCGATGCTGCATTACGATTTTCTAAAGAAGACGATTTTTCCAGATGGTCTGATCGCCTTCAGATTTTCGGTTTGGACTTAAGACATACCCCAAGTGTGGAACTTTTTGCGAGCTATATAGAACAAACCGTGGATCGTTTGGACATTCTCATCAACAACGCGGCCCAGACGGTTCGCAGACCTCCCGGGTTCTATACTCATTTGATGAAATTCGAATCATTAGACTTTCATGATATACCGAAAGAAGCGGGACAACTTCTAAAACTTCATAGAGATTGCAAACGGAAACTTGCGTCTTTCGGAGGAATGAATCTTGCCGACGAATCCGCACTTCCCGTAAGTTGGAACGGAAAAATACCCGGAGTGGGAATCCATTCCTCGGCACGGCTTTCCCAAATCCCGTATTCCCACGATAATTCTTTCGAATTGGAGACGGTTTTTCCCGAAGGTCAAACGGATGCGGATCTTCAACAGATCGATCTTAGAAAAACGAACAGTTGGAGACTTAAATTAGGTGAAATTCAGACCTCGGAGATGTTGGAAGTCCAGCTTGTAAACGCAGTCGCCCCCTTCGTTCTTTGCAATCGCCTTGTTTCCGTTATGCGAAGAAAAAATACGGGACAAAAACATATCGTAAACGTTTCCGCGATGGAAGGGAAATTTCATCGTTTCAAAAAAGAGGACAGGCATCCTCACACCAATATGGCGAAAGCCGCATTGAACATGCTTACGCACACTTCCGCGAGTGATTTTGCAAAAGACGGAATTTATATGAACGCCGTCGACACTGGCTGGGTAACCGACGAAGACCCGGTCGAGTTATCCCAAAAAAAACAGGATCTTCACGATTTTCAACCCCCATTGGATATCGTCGACGGCGCGGCAAGAGTTTGTGATCCGTTCTTTGACGGAATTCTCACCGGAAAACATTGGTGCGGTAAATTTTTAAAAGATTATTTTCCGATCGATTGGTAAAGAAAAGGAAAACATTTTATTTCACGTGAGTTCGGCGGTTGAAAATTTGGGCGAATAAGAAACTACTACTCGGCCGCGTGAAAATAATACTCGAAAATAAGCGGTCGGTTTTGCAAAAGTACGGCAGTTCTCAAAAATTAAGTCAAACCGGGAAATCCCGACTTTTTAAAGGGAGATTCTAATTTTCGAAATAAGTTTGTCATAGTATTCTATTCGTGCGTTCGAGTAGTAATGATTCAAAGACCCGTAAACGATATTCAACTCCGTCAATGAATATCGTAGTTGCCATACTCAAGCGCCATAAACCTAGAAAAATGCCGAGTAGAAAACCCTTTGAAAAGAATTACTTAACGCGAGTTCGATATAACAAAATGCGAAAGTGATTCTATGTTTCGGACCTGAATGCCGATCCATAGAGAGGCATTCGCTGAGTTTAGCCGATCCATAGAGAGGCATTCGCTGAGTTTAGCCGATCCATAGAGAGGCATTCGCTGAGTTTAGCCGATCCCGTAGGGAGCCGTAACCAACCCACAAGTTAAGAAGGCTTTTGGGATAATAAGGATCAAAAACTGATATTTTTCAAGCGTTCCGACAAGAATGATACTCTTTACTTGCAAAAAGTATGATTTTCTGATAGAGAAAAATCTCCCGAGACTGTTTCACGGGGGATTTGTCGTAATTCCGACAGATTTATCTTCGGATCCAAATACTTGCGGATAAGGTTATGGTAGAGAGCGTTTCGCATTTTGTTATACCGAAATCGCGTTATTTACTTCGAAAGATCTTCGGGTTCTATCTTTTTTAGTTTTTTGAAATAACGGAAGAACTCGTTTTCGATCGTTTCTCTTCTCGAATTCTTAGCGGCACCCAAGACCAACAAACGATCCTTCGCCCTCGACAAACCGACGTAAAGAATCCGCCTTTCCTCTTCGATCGTTTCCAAAGGAGAATCGGGTCTCACATTCCAACCGTCCGCAAGGTCCACAAAAACGGTATGAAATTCCAAACCTTTACTGGAATGAATCGTCATAAGATAGTCTTTCGGAATTCCAATTCTGGCATATTCGCTAATTCTAAAATTCGATCGACATAAGATTTTCAAGTCCGTTTCGGACGAAGGAATCGCTCGAATTAAAAACGGAATCAGATCGACGGCTCCCTCCATGAGGATCTTACCGACGAAAGCTTTCCCTTGACGCGATGGAAAAACCTCTTTTTCGATTTTTTCCCGATTCTTTCGGATCGGAATCGCGGACGTTCGAATGATTTCCGGCAAGGAGCGATAATTCGTATTTAAGAAATGAAGCTTGCAAGGTTGGAAAAGTTTTTGAAAACTTAAAAACGCCCCGGGTGCGGTTCCCCGAAAACTATAGATCGCTTGGCTGTCGTCGCCTACAACGACGATTGACGCACTTCTGGATAACAACTGAAGAAATTCAAGTTGTTCCAAATCCGTATCTTGAAATTCATCCACAATGATTTTTCGAAGTATGTTTCTGGATTCATGAGTCCATTCCTCCTCATTTCGAAGACCGTCCAAAAACATTCTTACCAGATCGTCGAAGTCTAAAAAACCATTCTCCTCTTTGTATTTTTGATAAGCGAATTCGAGATTTTTTTTGAGCTCTGCGAAATTCTCGCGGATATAAGGAATATTCTCCGCCCAAAAAAGTTCGTAGGGAATCCCTCCGATTTTGTTTCGTTCTTTTTTTAAGAATTCGCGATAGAATTGATTTTTCTCTTCCAACGGAAGAATTTTCGGTTTTTGCGCTATAAATCTAGGATGCCAGCGACCCAGTACATACAAACAATACGCGTGAAACGTCTGGACCCGTATGGAATTTTTCTCGGTAGATCTTTGAATCCTATCCGAAATTTCTCCGGCGGCTTTTCTCGAAAATGTTAAGACTAAGATAGATTCTTCCGGAAACAAATTTTCAACCAAAATTCGTTCTATGATCCCTACCATCGTGCTTGTTTTTCCGGAACCCGCCGCAGCTACAACTTGCACGAATCTTGACTTTTCTTCGATCACCGCTTTTTGGGCTGGGCTATATTGAACTTCTTTTTTCATTTTTTCCCCTCTTACGAATACGGTTCCGGATTTCAAATCCCGGAGAGAGAAAATTCAATTTTTTTAATGTTTTTACTGGCTTAGGAGACAAGAACTCTTCTTTGAAACTTAAAAGAAAAATTGTATCTAAAAATAGGGAATACTCACTCAATCTGTTTTCTACGATTGATTGCAGATTACCTCTGCAATCGTTCGTAGCTCCGCGAATTTACAATCAGAGTTAGGAACCTATTTTACACTTTGTTACCTCAGTGATTTTGATTCCGACTTCGATCGTAAAAATTCCTTTGGTATCTTCAGCCTCGGTTTTTACTCACAAACTTACGGCTTAGGATTCCGCAGACGCAGTTTCAAAAAGGAATGGCTTACAAAGTCGAGGAGAAGATTGATCTTTCCGAAGAGTTTTCCCTTTTGAATAAGCTAGCATGTCGTATCAGAGCCGGTCCCAAAAGAAACGAAAGTGGCACTGCTCTCTAAGGATCGCTTGGATATCTTTTCTGCGAAAAGAGCAACTCGCTACGCTATGCTGCTCGTAAGCTGCCTCGCTCTCTAAGGATCGCTTGGATATCTTTTCTGCGAAAAGAGCAACTCGCTACGCTATGCTGCTCGTAAGCTGCCTCGCTCTCTAAGGATCGCTTGGATATCTTTTCTGCGAAAAGAGCAACTCGCTACGCTATGCTGCTCGTAAGCTGCCTCGCTCTCTAAGGATCGCTTGGATATCCTTTCTGCGAAAAGAGCAACTCGCTACGCTATGCTGCTCGTAAGCTGCCTCGCTCTCTAAGGATCGCTTGGCAGGTCGTCGGATGCGCTGTACGTTAGACAAGGTTTCGGATAACGCGTATCTAATCATCAACGGTTCTAAATCCAAATACATAGATCCGGGCGTTTGAAAATTATAGAAAACTTTAAAATCGTGGCAAAGTTGCGCAAAACAAAATTTGAAATAAATTTTTAAATTAAAATGTCCATCTCAAAGCATAGTGTGGCATTAGAATTGAAAGCGGGTCGACCGTAGGATAATTCCAAAATAATCCTTAGATTGATTCATAAATATTACTTTAAAATATTTAAATATAATGTTGTTTTTTATATATTTTCGCGGGAATAAGTTAGCCAAAATTTCCTTTAATTATTTTTTATTTTCGTATTAACGTTTTTTTATATTTTTTGTCTAAAAATTTCACTTGAGTAATCAATTGAATAGCATGAAAGACCACTAAAGCTACAGTTACCTTATTGGATTCATATAGAATTAATTTTTATTTGATATTTTATGACATGCAAACAACGTGTTCACAGAAACATGTTTTCATTCAGTTTTATTAGAATATTCTAATAAATTAAAAACTTTTCACTCGAAATAAAAAATAATGGCAACATGTTAAAGCGACGTAGTTTCCACTCAATCGGGTAGTTCGACTTATCAACAGACCGGTTCAAACAAGATTCGCCGGGAAGGTATGTTGTATCATATCCCTAGAGTGCAGACGTTACGTCTTAATTTTTCAAAAAAAGGAGGTAAGAATGGGTCGTTGGATAGTTCTGACGGTAGTTTTGTTAGTTTCAATTGGAGTTAGTTTTACTTACGGGGGGAACTCTATTTCATCGAGTGGTATCCCAGGTTCGATTGTTCAAAAGCCTACTGATAAACCAAATGATAAACCTATTAAGATCATTGCGCATAATGGGAAAAATTATTGTTACTCTCCTATGTTCACCATTGATGGAAGTTTTATACAACTTCAGGGGTGTGGGGATAAAACTCCTAAAGCAAGATACGACGTGTTTCAGAGAATTTCCTATTACATTAATAACACGTGGTTATGTGTCACTACTCCAGAGAAAGTAATTAAAGGAGAAACAAACTGGGATTATGTGAACCTCAGACCTTGTACTATCAATGATCCTCAACAAAGATGGATAGTAAAAAATAACGCCTTTTGGACTGCGGATGGGCGTTATCAGTTGAAGGATGTGCATTGGCTTGCCTATATCTCAAAAACATCCGGGGATTACTACAACCATACCTTAGACTCTACGATGAATGATTGGGTTAAGACAGTGGCCACTCCTGGAAACGTTAGCATTCAGACTTCCATAGCTTGGGATTCGAATTGGGGCGATGGAATTTGGAATAATATGGCTGGCCGCTACTTTATTCGTTCGGGAGGTTCAGATAGAAATACTACGCCTATCTACTACAATCCCGAAAATGGACATCTTGCCCAATACAATCCTGCTAATGGACTTCTCTCTTGTATGTATTCTAAGGTAGGTAAATATAATTGGAATTGGGTTTACTGGGCACAGTGTAGTGACGCACCTGTGACGAGTAAGGAGAATTCCGCTTATTGGAACATATATTTTGAGACACAAGAAGGAGGGATGATTACAGATTATCAAGGCAATATACTTAGAGTTACCAAGGCCGGACCGAATTGGGGTGTTGCTTATACAGTTAAACCCTCTTATATAGAGGCAGATACTACCCATAATCCTACGTCTCTGTTTTTTGTTGATAAAGACTTATTGAGTTGGGCACGTTACACAACCGGTAATCTTGGAAATACAGAACAGTACTGTCCAGCCGGTAATAAGAAAAGCTATGCGCATAAAAGAGTAAAAAGGAACCTACCGTCTGACTTTCAATTAACTGATGATTGGATCAGGAGATTTTACGACATAGCTAGATCAGCAACATATGAATCTGCGAGACCCGGTTACAGACCCCAGCAGGTTGGAGTGTGCGGCGTTTGCCTACTTCATAGCTTTCAAATGTTAGCAGAACTCCAGGAGTATCATTCTCAAAGACCGCTTCAGAGCGGAGGCTACTTCTTCGATACAGCCCCTGATAGGGATCCTTTTATTTCGTTTAGCCGACGTTATCGGGAATTGTACAGACTACTGACAAATGTACCTGCGACATACGCTAACAGAGGCAGAGTGCTGGCATACGCATCTACTATGATTATGATGCCTCAGTACGAATGGGAAAGCTCTGCTCCAATGACCACTCGACCTGAAATGCTATCTCATATTAGATCACTCACAAATTCCCCTCCCGGAAGTATTTGGTTGGTATTAATGAGAAGGCAGCGTGCAAACGGAACTATTTCGGGACATGCCGTTCCAGTTATTAGGACCTCTGAGGGGTTAGTGGCAATTCGAACAAACACGCCTACGACATCATTTAACGACTACAGATCATCTTTAATACCCAGGACGAATCCGGAAGAGATACTTGCTGATCTGGAAGGACCAGGCAGAACTATGCTAGTACTCACAACTATACAGCCGGTAGGAGCTTATGAAAGTGTTTTTGGACTCATGGTTTCTAACAGGGATTGCACCGGAGAAGGAGAGGACAGAAGAGGTTCAGGAAGATATCCAATCAGCTCGTTAGTAAATCAGTGTTCGGGAGGCAGATGCACGTTACAGTAAGTGATCTAGTCTAAAAACTATAATGGATGTTAAGTATCGAGATCGCGTTACTTAGCATCCATTGGAAGTGTCATGTTTCAGAATTTATCGGATTTATCGTCTTTGTAGGTTAGCGGTATTTCATGTTAAATTTTTCTGGTTCTTTAATGACTTACATTCATAGTCTCGTATCCGTTTTTATTCAGCAAGCCAATGGTAAAGAGGCTGCTGGAATGTACTCCAATGGAAAAATACACATGATCGCGCGTACTATTGAGAAAGTATTTAGACGCATCGGCAAAATTATCGGAACCGAAGTGGTGGCTGAAGACTATCAAAACCAAGCAGGCGAAAATATCTGACTCTTTGTTGTCAATTGTTGTCAGGCTTTGCATTGTCCGAACGATCGAATTATCATCCATACTGGCTTGGGATCCAATATCCGTGCTCCAATCTGCGTCGTCTTCCGACCATTCAGGGCATGAATATGCCATAATATCTCTATCGCGGATATCAAAATAGAGCACCAGATCAGAGATGAACCCAGTATTTTCTGCTTCCTTGCTTGATAATAATTCAATTAGACATGTTGTGAATTCTTTATAGGCGGCATTAAAATCAAAGTTCCGAACAGTCTGAGCTTTTGCTTCAGGCCAAAGATTGGTGATTTCCAGAATCCGCTTGCAATTTTCCTGAAAACTTCCCAACTTACTAGAAAATTCTAATATGCTGTTCTCGTCATTATCGTTCACCTCTAATAAACCTCTCTGTTTATGTTGATCCGCATCACGTGAATCAAATGGTAAATTTCCAACCTTAATGTCTTAAGTCAGTCGCACACTTTGCGCCACGGCATGAGGTCTGTCAATTTTTTTCAAATCATTCGCCAGATTACTGATGTAAATGGTGTTTAGCGATTTTAGCGGATACAATGATTTCAGGCTTTCATAAGGCGTTTCACCGAGACGAGGTCGGTCAGGCCAACGGCTCCGGGGCGAGACTTTCTCGCCCGAAACGGATCGAAGATTTTTTATCCAAAGCATTTCAATGGACGTCATTCCGCTTTGGGAAAATACATCAAACTCTTTTGGCCAATTTATATTCGTTTTTTAGTTTATCCGTTTTTTACATTAGCGATAGATGGGGTCATTGAGTGCTTACTGTAAAGATCGGTAATCAAGGACTTCTGATATCTAACATAGAATACTGAAACTTCCCGTTTTCAGTGAATAAGTTCTTGGAATAGTTTCTAAGTTTTGAAACATGTGGAAAAATAAAATGACGGCGCAAAATTCAATTCACATTCTTCCCCGCAAAAGAACCCGCTTTCGCGGAACGGTTGAATCGATCCTACATCATAAAAATCCGGAACAATCCCGAATTCTATTGCGGGATATTTGTCTTTTAATTTCCGGAAAATCGATCATCCAATCTCAGTTGTTTTATTTATCCCGAAAGTTTCAAACCATGAATCTTCAATTAGGAGACGAGGTCGAGTTCGACGCGAGAATCAAACCGGATCGAAAAGGAATTTCCTCAAATTCGATCCGATTGAATTACCCGACAAAAATTTTTCGTTATAATCCGGAAAAAGAACGTTTGCTTTTTTAGGGTTTTACGCGTTTGACTTACCCGCTCCCGGATAAATCCTATCCTAAATTCAATTCACAATAGGACCTCGTTCTTTCGAACAAGGGAGGCAATTTGGAAACTCTTCAGTTTTTTATCGATCTATTTTTAAATTTGGAAACACATTTGGATGCGATCATCCAGACGTATCAAAACGGGACTTACGTTATTCTATTCTTGATAATTTTTGCGGAAACCGGTTTGGTCGTAACACCTTTTCTTCCCGGAGACTCCCTGCTTTTTGCCGTCGGAGCGTTTATTGCGAGAGGTTCTTTGGATTTGGGAAGCACATTGATTCTTCTCATCATTGCCGCCATTTTAGGAGATACGGTAAATTATTCGGTCGGGAACCTTACCGGAGAAAAGATATTAGAAAAAGAAAAAATACCAATGATCAAAAAGGAACACTTGGAAAAGGCGCATCGGTTTTACGAGGTTTACGGCGGAAAAACGATCATCATCGCAAGATTTATTCCAATTATACGCACTTTCGCGCCTTTTGTCGCCGGAATCGGGACGATGACCTACGTTAAATTTATTACATATAATGTTCTAGGTGGAATTCTATGGATTTCTATTTTCATTCTGGGCGGGTATTATTTCGGGAACCTGGAATTCGTAAAAAGAAATTTTAAAATTGTAATATTTGCAATTATTATTATCTCTGTCATGCCTGCGGTGATCGAATACCTGAAGGAAAGAAAAAAAAGTCGGGCTTAAATTTTTTCGATCCAAAAAAGCTCGCTCAGATGTTATCGAAAGATGAACTTAAGAGAAAGTTTTATTTCCAAATTCGCGGCGAGTTTTGTAAAACCCAGATTCGAAATCTGGTTTGCGACCGTTCTCATTCCTGAAAACGACCAGGCTTTTTGGGTCCGATATTCCACACTCAATCCCAGAAACAATCGCGATCTGCTTCCGATGGGAACTCTTTGGACGTCTTTATTTGATCGTAAAAACCCAAAGAATCATAGAACTACGGTCCGGTCTTTTCCCTATGAGGACGTTTTGATCAAGGAACATGAGATCGAATTTCCGGAAGCATCCGTAGGACCAGATCACATGCGCGGCAAAATCCAAACTTCAAAGTCGGAAGATCTAGCTTGGGATTTGGAATTCAGACATAAATTGGAACCCAGCGGACATCTCCCCCGTTGGTTGGAAAAGACTCCCATTCCCAAAACGAGAAGTATCGTCTCATCCCCTTTTACGGAGGTCGCCGGTTGGATTCGACTCGCAAACCGAAAATTCACATTCCAAAATGCGAATGGACATTTCAATCATATCTGGGGAACAAACCGAGTTTCCGAATTATTCTGGACCTTCGTTCCTAAGTTCGACAACGATCCGGACGATTGGTCCATGGAAATCGTGACGGTCCGCCCTCAGCCGTTGACTCCGACTTTGACCTTCGTCACTCTTCTGAGACGAGGAATTCCGATCCATCAGCATTCCATCCTTCGTTCTCTGAGAAGTTCGACAAAAGTGGAATATCCGAAACTTAGTTTCAAAACGCGTCTCGACGGTTATGAGATATCGGTGGAAAGCGAAATGGATAAGGATCAAATCGCCGGTTATATCTATCGAGACCCGGATGGAAGTCCTAGATACGTAGAGCAAAGCGACATAGGTAACGTGAAGTGCGTTATACGTCATCGGGGAAAAGAAACCGTTTTAAACGCAAAACAAGCGGCGGGAGTGGAGTTTCACGGGCTGCGGCCTTGGAGAAAGGACCACGAGTATTTAGATCCGTATCGGATTCAATTTTAGAATTTTCTGATTAGAAGCAAGCTATCTCAAAAACTTTATCTTTGTTTAAGACGCCGATTCCAATCATTCTAGAATATTTTTGAGATAACTTCTAGTCGATTATTCTTGAGACAAAGATTCGATGTTCGATTCGTAACGGGCTCTTTCTCCCGGTAAATCCGACTTTCCGGCGAGTTCGATCCCTAAAATGAGATGGTTATTCTCGTCCTTAGCCAACCAGCGAATCAAACCGTGAACCGTAAACGGAGCCTGCATCTTAAAAAAGATATCGAACACAAAATCGTTCTGTTTCGGCAAGGTTTCGACCAAATGAGGATTTTCGATCTTAACGCAGATTCCAGTCTTGGAAGCGTTCAGGATCTGAAAATGTTCGATCGTTTTCGTCGTATTCGACTCTTTGATTCTATCTACCATTTCGTTAGCAAGAGTTTGAAGTTCTAGAACGTATTTCTCCGTAAGTTCTTGTTCCTTACTCTGTATCGAAAAGTAACCGATCGGGATTTGTTCTCGCTCAAGATTCAGATAGATAATCGGAACGATCAATTCGGAAACAATTTGTTGGTCCTTATATACTCTGATGCAGGAGGACAAATCGTCGTCCACCTCCTCTTCGTAATTGATCCTTTCCGGGGAACCATTTTTATAAGAACTCTCATCTTGGGTATTTTCTATAAGAAGATATTTGAGCGTTTTCTTAACGATTTGGAATTTACGATCCAAATCTGGTTTGAAAGTATCGATGTCCACGATGTCTTTCGTTTTTTGTTTGAGACGATTCTTATAATCTTCGAAATTTACTTTCACCAAGGTCGGAATATTGAACATATTCGCTTCGATTATGGCTTTGGAAGATACCACGTTAGTCACATACATAGTTCCTGGTTCGACCGCAAATCTCTGATTATCCCTACTTTTTCTCGCGATCGCAAGCTTTTTCACCTTAACAATAAAAAGAGAATTTTCCAATTTCTGAAGAAGGACACATTCCAGTTCAATGTATGTTGCGAGAATCATATAAAGAATAAAGGAACTTCCTTCCTGAAAATTTTCCACGTTCAAAAATTGAATGAGGATCTTTCCGCCCTTTTCCAGAATTTTTCTAATCATCGCCTTTCGATCAAAGGGATAGGTTTTGAAAGTGAGTTCTTGCTCTAAAAGATACTTTGCAATGACATGATGCTTCTGTTCAATAGAAGCAATGACATCCATTTCTCTTTCGGTTTTTTGCAAATATTCCATCAGTAATGAACTTTCAAAATCAATTTAAGATGAGTATCTTCTTGGGAAAAATTCAGTAAACGAAAAAATTTAAATTATAAAAAGATGAAGTTTATTATAATGTTAAAAAATGATTGAAAATACTCATAAAATGACTTATTGAATATAAGTTAGGATTCAGGTGAAGTCGCAACGGTCTCAATGGAATTTTTTTGTAAATTCGATATTGATTCGATTGTACTGAGTCCGATTTAAAACAAGAATTAAGAATTTGTCCTAAAGCCCGTCGAGCGACAATAGAAGTGAGACGCCTGAATTTCACAAAAATGTAGGAACTTTTTAGATATTATTCATCTCTACACAATAGAGTGTCCAAAATTCTGCGCTAACCGCGGGATTTATGCTCAAATTAACGATACTCTATTTGATAGGGATTAGTAGTGAATAGATTTTAAGACTTTACATACATACAACATCTATCCACTAAAACGTGTAAAGTCCTACATTTTATTAGGAATTTGTGGAATGATGGTAACTGATCTCTCTTAAGGTTTTGAGACAAACTCCGAATCCCAAGCTTTGGTCGGATTTCAACCAAAAGATTTCCTGTTTGAGTCAAGTGCGTCTATTCTCATGAAAAATGAACGGACTTAGCTTGTAAGGCACCTAAACACATATTTTTAATGAGAATTTATTGTACCTAAAGCGATGCGATTCAAATTTCAAACGAACGATTTGTTTTAAAATGCTTTTCCGTTGTAAGACGGCTTCCAAAGTTCTCATTAAAAAGCCTATGAAATTTCTAAACTGCTTGGACCATAAATTTTTTATTTTTCTATACATCGCTCTGATTTTCTATTGCGCGACTGTACGGACCCAATACAGCGTTTTTGGTAAAAATTTCCAGCCGTCAGCGGCCTCAAGCGAAGCCCCGGAAGCCGAAAAGGAAAAAACGACTGAACTCAAACTAGAAGATCTCGTATCTCAGGAAGATAAGTTTATATTCGATTACGATTTAGAAACGGTCCGTTACAATAACGCGGTCGAACAAATCCTTATTCAATATTTTTCGGAAATAGAAAACCCGCCTCCGGAAAACCTCCATCTCTCGATTTAACAATTTCGAAATTTCCGAGCCTTAATCCGAAGGAGTTTATATGAATATCTTATACTTTTTTCCTAACGTTTCTTGGGACGACTTAAGACACGACTTTTCCTCTAGTATCGTCGTCTTTTTGGTCGCTCTTCCCCTTTGTATTGGAGTTGCATTTGCATCAGGTACGCCTATCGTTTCCGGTTTGATCAGCGGAATCGTGGGAGGTATCGTAATTTCTCTGATCAGCAAATCGCCTCTATCCGTGAGCGGTCCCGCTATGGGACTTACAGTGATTGTTTTCGATTCGATTCAAACATTAGGAAGTTTTAACGACTTTCTTTTCGCTTTTTGTTTGGCCGGAGTTTTACAAATCACATTAGGTTTTTTGAAAGCAGGAATTCTAAGTAATTTTTTCCCGTCTTCGGTGATCAAAGGAATGTTAGCGGCAATCGGAGCGGTTTTAATCTTAAAACAGATTCCGCACGCGATCGGCTACGATATGGATTACGAAGGGGATATGGTCTTTTTTCAACAAGATCAGGAAAATACTTTTTCGGAGATCCTGGCCGCGTTTCATCGTTTCACTCCCGGAGCAATCGTTCTGTCCTCTGTTTCCTTGGTTTTGATTTTGATCTGGGAAAAGCTAAAACTCCATAAAAAATTCATAATTCACGGATCTTTAGTCGCGATTCTGGTCAGTGTTTTGTTAAACGAAGTTTTTAAAACTTTCGAACTGGGTATCGCCGTCGGCTCGGAGCATATGATCCAGCCGATTCAACTAAACGGAATTACGGACTTTTTTCAGGGGAATCATTTCCCGAGTTTTTCTCAATGGAAAAATCAGGCGATTTATCTGACCGCGATTAAGATTTGTCTCGTGATGAGTCTTGAAACCCTATTGAACTTGGATGCGATCGAAAAGTTGGATCCGCAAAGAAGAATTGTCTCCAAAAACCGCGAACTGGTTGCCCAAGGAACCGGAAATTTATTCTCTGCGATTCTTGGCGGACTACCCATCACGTCCGTAATCATTCGAAGTTCCACGAATTTACAAGCCGGAGCGAAAACTAGATTTTCCGCATTCCTACACGGCTTGCTGATTCTTTTATCTCTGATTTTGATCCCGACTTGGATCTCAAAAATCCCTTTGGCTTCTTTGGCGGCCGTACTTTTGGTCGTAGGCTATAAACTCACGGATTATAAAATTTTCCAAACACAATACCGAAAAGGAATGGATCAATTTGTTCCGTTTGTCTCGACGTTGATCGGAATCGTTTTCTCGGACGTTCTTATCGGAATCGGAATCGGTTGTTTATTTTCCGTGTTCTTTATCGTAAGAAGGAATATTCTGAATCCTTACGAATTCAACAAAAAGGAAATGACGTACGGAGTCGAGGTAAAGATAGATCTCTCCGAAGACGTGTCTTTTTTGAACAAATCGAGCATGTTGTACAAACTGGATAAGGTTCCGGATAACGCGCACTTGATCATAGACGGCTCCAAGTCTAAATATATCGATCCGGACGTTTTGGAAATCATCGAAGACTTTAAGATCGTGGCCGAGTTCCGCAATATCAAAGTGGAGATTATCGACGTGACCTCTACTTATCAGAAAATTAAAAACAAACCCCTGGACCCGATCATCCAACAGGATTATCAAAAACTTTTCGAGAACAATCGAATTTGGGTGGAGGAAAAACTTTTAAAAGATCCGAATTACTTTAAAAATCTTGCTTTAGGCCAGACTCCGAAATACCTTCTCATATCCTGCTCCGACAGCAGAATTTCAGTCAATGAAATGACGGGTACAAACGCAGGCGAGCTTTTCGTTCACAGAAACATCGCAAACTTAGTAATCGATACGGATATGAATCTGATGTCGGTTCTTCAATATTCCGTCGAAGTTCTGAAAGTCAAACATATCGTCGTTTGCGGTCATTACGGTTGCGGCGGAGTCAAGGCGGCGATAGACGGCAAATATCACGGATTGATCGACGCTTGGCTTAGACATATCAAACAGGTTTACCGAATGAACCGAAAAGAACTTTCCGGAATTTTAGACGAGGATGAAAAACACAAAAAACTCGTAGAGCTAAACGTGAGAGAACAGGTCTATAACCTTTGTATGACTACGATCGTTCAAAACGCGTGGAGCCAGGGAAACGATCTTCAACTTCACGGCTGGGTATACAATCTCCAAGAAGGCATACTCCTGGATCTCAACATAGACATAAATAAGGATTTTAGCGACTACGACATTTTCCGATATAAGTTCGAAACGCGTTAATCCCCGTCGATCGTATATGAAAAAGAATCGCGATAGGACATTTATCATTTACAAAAATGAGTAAATTCATATTTTTGAATATTATAACAAAGAGGGTTTATTTCGAAGGACGATAAAAAACGACTTAAATACGTGAGTTTGGCCTAAGAAAGTTTGGGCGAATAAGAAACTAAAGCGCAACGACTCCCGATGGGTCGTCGCAGCAGCTCGCGAATTTCATAGATAAAATAGCTCGCGACCGCGCTTTAACTCAATGTTGCTGCCTAAACTCAGCGGCTGCCTCTCTATGGATCGGCATTCAAGTCCGAAACATAGAATCATCACTTTCGCATTTTGTTATATCGAACTCACGTTAAATAGGCTCGACGAATCGTTTCGAATTTTTCAAAAACGCTCATTTCGTTTTTAAAGCGAAGTTTTGGGAAATGATAAGCCGTGATTGAAAAGGTCTTAAGATCGTTTTTTCCGTTGACAAGCTCTGAGGTATGGTAAGCTGGAGATATGGTTTCCTCGATTTTTAAAACGTGGATCGGATGCACTTTGTTATCCGTTCTTGTGTTGGTTTTGAATTGCGGACCAATCTGCGGATTCGATTCCAAAATAAGCAAAATTCTCGAAACTCCTCTATCTTCGGCTTCTTGTCATCAAGAATCGAACTCGGAAAAGACTTCCGGTTGCGAATGGGATTCCAGTTCAATCGTTCTCTCGGAAACGGATTCCCACCTTTTCAAATTCTTAAGGTTTTTTATACCGCTGCGTATTGATTCCGCAAACCCGCTCTTTTCATTCTTTCCTTTCTTAGCACGGATGGGGTTCGTTTTCGATTTTGTCGAAAACGGTTCGAACGAGATTCGATCTCTCTCTTCCGTTCGTCTTTTGATTTAATCCTCAATCTCCGCAATTTTTATTCTTTCGGTTTTGAAATCGGATGGAACGGTATACGTTCTCCCGTTTCAAGAGTTTGAAATAAATGTCTTTTATCGCTTGTTCTAAAGCGTAAATTTTTCACCCTAAGGGACTCAAATACGAGGTAAACTATGCAGACGAAACGGAGTAAAACTCCCGAAAGCATATTCCGTTTTTTTAAACTAGTATCGAACCGGACAAAAAATATTTTTTGGGCCGGATCCGTTTTGGAACGTTTCGTAATTCTCACCGTTATTTTAGTCGTTCCGATTCGATCCGAAGCTTATTCCGAATTGGACATTCGGACTATTTTTGACTTGGCGGAGAAAAATTCTCCGTTACTTCTTTCCCTGAATGCGGATTTGGAATCGCTTTTTTATCAGCGCAAACAACAAGGAAAAACTCAAAATCCTTTTTTGACTCTGGATTACGGTCGAAGAAGTGCGGCCAACGAAAGCGGAGCGGAATATGCGCTTCAGTTCGAACAACCCATATACTTTCCGGGCCGTAAGGAACTGCGCCAGCTTTTAGTGGATAACGATTCCAAAATTAAGGAGATTCAACTCGCGGAAGCAAACAATTCGATTCGCTTCAACGCTCTTAAGTTCACTTATCGTTATTTAGTTTCCGTTGGTAAAAGAAATCACGTCAAGGAACGTCTTAAAAGATTATCGATCTTGGAAAGTTATATCCGCGCCAGACCTTTCATAACCCCGCAGGCAAAGACGGATCTATTTATCATTCAAAGAAAAATTTTGGCTCTGCGAAAACATTTCAACGATCTCGAATTGGATTCGCATAAACAATACGAGGCTATGAATTTATATCTTATGCTCGAATCGGTTCCCTCGTTTCGAATCCCTTTTTTTTCGGAAGGAGTGAAGTTTAATTTCGACGAACTTCAAATCAAAGCGCTTTCGCAAAATCTGATTCTCATGGCGGCCAAAGAAGAAATAGAAAAGGCAAAGGCGGAACTCAATCTCGCGAACTTGGAAAAATATCCGGACTACTCCATCGTCAGTCAAGTAGGAGAAGACCGGTCGGGGGTCTCTAACCGATTTTACGACTTCGGTCTTAAGTTTAGAGTTCCAGTATGGGATCAATTTCAAAATAAGATTTCGGCTGCCGAGGTCAACGTAAAATCCAAGCAGGGGATTTTTCATCATCAGGAAAACCTCGTAAAGACCGCCTTTAAACAAGCCTTTTTAGATTACGAACAGTCCAAGGCCAATCTTAAACTTTTCAATTTGTCAAAGTTAGACGAAATAGAAAAAGATCTGATCTACGCAGACGTGGAATTTAAAAAAGGGAGAATTTTAATGTTGAGTTATCTGGAATTGGAAAACCAACTTCACGAAACTCATCACGCGATATTGGACGCACAAATCGCCCACCTCGAAGCGCTACTCAACCTACTATATATCACGAACGAAAAAGAAATCATAGGAACGTTTCAATATGCTGTCCAAACTTTTGAATATCAGCTTAAATAATCCGATCCTCTCCGTTGGAACCGCATTATTTTTATTTACATATTCTTTTTTTACTTTAAACGAAGTTCCGATCGACGCGGTTCCCGACATTACGAACACGCAGGTAATCGTAACCGTCAAAACGGGTTCCTTGGATCCGGAGCAAATCGAAAAGGTAATCACATTTCCTCTTGAAACAGAACTGATGGGGATGCCGAATCTGATCGACGTTCGTTCCATATCTAAATTCGGACTTTCTAATATATCTTTGATTTTCAAGGAAGGCACGGATATCTATCAAGCCAGAAGTATGGTTTTAGAGAGAATCACAAGCGCTAAAGAAAAACTTCCGAAAGGAATCGTTCCCACGATCGTTCCGAACACAACCGGACTCGGGGAAATTCTCTTTTATACCGTGGAAGCAAAACCGGGAAGCCGCCTAACGTTTCTCCCGGAAAAGGATCGTTTGCTTTACTTGAGAACCGTACAGGATTATATGGTTCGTCCTCAGTTAAAATCTCTTGTGCCCGGAATCGTAGAAGTGGATTCCAACGGAGGGTACGAAAAAGAAATTCATATCGATCTAAATCCTTCCAAAATGCGAACTCTGGGAATCACGATCGATCAATTGATCGGAGAATTATCTACGATCGGAGAAAGTTTCGGGGGAGGCTTTATCGAAAACGAAGGCAAACTCTCCATCGTTAGAGCGTATGGAATTAAGAAAAACTTAAACTCTTTATCCGAGATTACGGTTCGTCGTACTCTCACCGGCTCGCCGATCCGAGTTTCCGATATAGCGCAGGTAAAGGAACACGGCAAACAGAGATTAGGCGGAGCAAGTTCCGAAGGAAAAGAAATCGTTTTAGGAACCGCTATGATGTTGCGGGGAGAAAACAGTTATCAAATCAATGCGGACCTGAACCGAGCCGTGTTCCGTTTAGATCTCCCGGAGGACGTACAAATCAGAATTCTTCTAGAAAGATCGTTTCTAATCCATTCCACAATTCAAACCGTTACTAAAAATCTTTCCGAAGGCGCAATCCTAGTAATTTTGACCTTATGTTTCATTCTTTTCAACATAAGGGCGTCGATCATTGTTGCGACGATCATTCCGGGATCGATGCTTTTGACTGCGATTTTTATGAGGGTTTTCGGAATTTCCGCGAACCTAATGAGTCTAGGAGCAATCGATTTCGGCCTCCTTGTGGACGCCTCCATCGTAATTACCGAAAACGTCCTAATACGATTTGAAAGGAATTCCATTGTCAATCGAGAAGAGAAGATTAAAACGATCCTGAACGCGTCTTTGGAAGTTTTAAAGCCCGTCTCTTTCGGAATCGTAGTCATTATGCTCGTATATGTTCCAATTATAACGTTAGACGGAATATCAGGAAAGATGTTTCGTCCGATGGCCCAAACCGTTCTTCTAGCATTGGGTTTTAGTTTGATTTTGGCGGTATTTTTTCTCCCTCCTTTGTTGTTCTTTTTTATTACCCCAACAAAACATATCTCAAACCGAGAGATAAAAAAAAGTAAAATTGTAACGTTGTATGAAACATATCTTTCGATCCTATTAAATAAACCGAAACCGATTGTAATCGGATCCATCGCGTTTTTCCTGCTTACTCTATTCATCTATTCCAGAATGGGAACGGTTTTTCTTCCGAAATTGATGGAGGGAGATTTGATGCTCGTAATCGTGAGAGAAGGAAATATCAGTATAGAGGAAAGTTTGAAGGAACAAAAGGAAGTGGAAAAAATCCTAATGCAAATGCCAGAGATTCAGAGCGTGTTCTCCAGAATCGGAACCAGTTCCGTAGCAAACGACCCGATGGGAACCTTCAACGCCGACACGTTTATCATTCTTAAAAAAGAATCTTTGGAAGATCTGTTAAAGGAAAAAAATTGGGAGAATTTCTTAAACCGAATCCACAAAAAAGTTCAAGAAAATTATCCAAGATCAGAACTGACTCTCAGCCAACCTCTGGAGGCAAGATTCAACGAACTTCTGGAAGGAAGTAGAGCGGATATCAGCGTAAGAATTCTCGGAAAGGACCTAAATATTCTCTTAGATTTACAAAATTCTTTGAAAGAAAATCTGCATAAGATTCCGGGAGCAGCGGAAGTGGAACTCGATCCGATCATGGCTCTTCGGAAATCCACGGTGATCGATATCATTCCCGATCAATCTAGATTAAAGTATTATAATATATCTCTTCCTTTATTCAACAACGTAGTCGAGGCGTCTATGAGCGGATTCGAATTGGGAGGATACTACGAAGAGGAAGTTCGGTTTCCGATTAAAATCCGACTCTCCGAAGAATTCAGAAATCGCGAATCCGAAATATCGAATATAGGAGTGGGAACACAAGACGGAGGAATGATTCCGATTAAACTTCTGGCTTCTATAGAAAAAAAAGAAAGAATCATGACCATTTCCAGAAATAAATCCAGAAGATTTGTGGCGGTTTCGGTGAATCTACGCGGAAGAGATTTAGAGGGATTCTATTCTGAAGCGAAAGATAAGATTTCAAATATGAATATCCCTCAGGGTTATTCCGTGTACTGGGGCGGGCAGATTGAAAATCTTTCGAAGGCGAAAGAGAAATTATCTATCATACTCCCTAGTACATTTTTGATGATTTTCGTAGTTCTATATCTAGGTTTGAAATCGGTTCGTCAAGCCTTACTCGTATTCTTTTGCGTTCCTTTTGCACTAACCGGAGGAATTTGGTTTCTCTTTTTAAGAGGGATGAATTTAAGCGTCTCCGCTTTCGTGGGATGTATCGCGTTATGCGGAATCTCCGTGCTAAACGGGCTCGTCAAATTGGATACGATTCACAGGATTCGCGAAGAAAAGAACATTCCCCTAAAAGAAGCGGTTTTAAAAGGAGCCACGAGCAGAATTCGCCCCGTAATCATGACGGCGCTTGTAGCGTCTTTCGGATTCCTACCAATGGCATTCGGCTACGGGCTCGGATCGGAAGTGCAAAAACCTCTGGCAACCGTAGTGATCGGAGGAATCGTATCTTCCACATTATTAACTCTGGTGATTCTTCCAGTTTTCTATTATTGGTTGGAAAAAACTTCGGAAAATTAAACGAACTCCGATCGTACAATTTCTTCACTGCCGCATTCAACATTTTGATACGGTCAACGACAAGGAATCGCAAAGTTGTCGGTACATTTTAAGAGTTTGTCCTAAAACTATCGTTAGCCATCCTGAAAAGAATAATCGAACATGCTACTATGCAAAAAGCGAAGTAATTTTTTTCCTTGAATTCCCAACAAGTTTTTATGGCTCTAAACGCATTGAGCCAAAGCAAGAGTACGTTCGACTGTTCATCTAAAAGGTTTTACTCATCTCTACGTAATAGAAAAATTCTGCGTCTAAACGCGGGATTTACTACTCGAATTAACGGCACTCTATTTCATAGGGATCAGTAAAGGAGTAATCCATTCAGGATTTATCGTATTCTTTTTATTTGGAATTCGATACTGAATATTCCTCTTTTTTAATTTATTCTTAATCGCATTGTTAGAATAATATTTATCTGATGAAACAATCTCCGGTTTTATATATTTATAATTTATAAATTATTAAATATTAATTTTTAATCATGAGTTCCAGCCGGAGCGATTATAAAAGCTGCAGGTGCTCCACGCCGATCTACGAGAATATGCCTTTAAATAATTCTTTTGCCGCGATCCATCGGGTTCGGACCCGTGCAAGCCCCTTTGAGAGCTCTTGCGAAGCACCACCTGATGTCATCGTTCTAATTTTAACAGAGCGCTCATAAAGTTTTAATGCTTCTTTTTCAATTTTATCAAATACTCCGGCCGAACCAATTCGTAAAATCTTTTATGTAATGTTTAATGTTGATTTAGAACCGAACATCGGAGAAATATATCTCCATTGGATTCCTGTTCGAACTCTATAAAATAACGTGAGTTCGATATAACAAAATGCGAAAGCGATTCTATGTTTCGGACCTGAATGCCGATCCATAGAGAGGCATTCGCTGAGTTTAGCCGATCCATAGAGAGGCATTCGCTGAGTTTAGCCGATCCATAGAGAGGCATTCGCTGAGTTTAGCCGATCCATAGAGAGGCATTCGCTGAGTTTAGCCGATCCATAGAGAGGCATTCGCTGAGTTTAGCCGATCCATAGATTAGTATGATTCTTGAACGTAAGACAGCTCGAAGTGTGATACTCTTGATTCGACGGAGTCAAGAAGGCCGGTGGAGTAACTCAGCATCTCACTTCCTAAGGGTCGTTCGATGGATTGATCGCTCTGAACTCAGTGTCTCACTCTCCAAGGATCGTTCGACAGGGCTTAAGACCCCGATCCATAGATGAATCTAAATCGGCCACCGCAAACCAAAGTGTGGCGACTTAACAAAGTCGACCGCGAAGGGCAACTCAACATCTCACTCTCTAAGGATCGTTCGATGGGAGTGCTGGTGTTATCACCCGACTTTGTTAAGTCCTTCCGCCTCTGTCATTTTAGGAGAAAAGAAATGAAAAGTCAAGATGGCAAGTATGTAGGAATTGATTGTGGAAAGAAAAGTTTAGAGGTTGTTCGAATCAATACGGAAAACTTGCTCGAACGTCGACAATTCGGTACAACGGAAAACGGTATCAACAGTTTATTAAAATGGTTAACCTTGAATGATATTGTAGGTTTAGGTTTCTTAGCTTCGCTAAGAGCCAACAGCAGCGCTCCGCTGCTTTTTGGCAATCTCGCTCTCAACGGATCGCTCGATTGGATCTCAATCTTTTAGAATTGCAAAATCAATACTCAACTCAAGTAATTGTCCTAAATCCCGGCGACTTAGCAACGATCTATCAATCTTTAAAAAAGACCGATAAAGAAGACAGTTTAAAAATAGCCAGACTCATTCAACGATATCCAAAAGAAGAGTTACCGGTTGTTCCAATTCCAACCGACGAA
>NZ_CP040840.1:1310000-1405000 GCF_006874765.1 Leptospira weilii | reverse complement strand
CAACACCTGCACGCTCAAAAGCGCGAAAAATTATCCGGCGGAAGCGGTGATTCGATATCACTCGAACGGATTGAAATTTCTGCGATTTCTAACCGCCAGCCGGGGAACCAGGGACATCACGAAAAAACTTTCGATCGGAGCGAAGGAGCTTAGACTAAGGTCCAATCCCCAAAGGATCGAACAGAACGGTAAAAAAGTTTTTGTTTCTTTCGATGACGGAAAGGAGGAATTCGATCGGGTCGTGGTCGCTACTCCAGCAAATCAGGCAATTCCGCTTCTTCCGGACGATATGACTCAGGAGAAAAAACTTCTTTCCTCATTCCGTTACGAAGAATCGGAAGTTTTGATGCACACCGACTCCTCTTTTATGCCCAATAAAAAAAGACATTGGGCTCCTCTTTGTTTCACTCTTTCGCCGGAAACGGATAAACCTTCGGCTACGATTCGATTGAACAAAGTGCTTCCCGAAATCGGAAAGATCGAAATTTTTCAAACCTGGAATCCTTTGGAAGAACCTAAGCAAGGCACACTGATTTCCCGTTCCCGATTTGAGAGACCGATCATCGATCTGAAAAATCGAAAGACCACCGAAGAATTGAAGACCCTTCAGGAACAACCGGGAAGAAAAATCTGGTTTTGCGGCTCTTATGCGAGGTACGGAATTCCTCTTTTAGAAGCGGGAGTGTCCACTTCCTTGGACGTAAGACGTTGGGTTGAGAATTCGATGCGTTCTTAATCCGGTTTCACGGCCGCGTAAAGAACAAATTGAAAGTATCTTTTCATTCTTTCCCCGCCTAGAAATTCCGCAAAACGGGAATACTTACGAGCGATTCTTTGCGGGATGCGGGGCTCTTTCATTTTCTTTTTGAGAAAACTCGAGAATCCTCCGAAGACATCTTCTTCTAAAAAATCGAAACCATCCGATACGAATCCGGAAGACTTTAAAAGTTGGGAAAGGGAATCGGGTGTGACTCGATTATTTTTAGGAATAGAACTCAATGTACAAACTAGATCTCTCAGCCGAGAGTCTAGAATTCCCAATCTAGAATTTTTTAAGACCAACTCCGCGGAAACGAACCTACCTCCGGGTTTTAATACACGAAAGACTTGTCTGCAAAATTCTTTTCGATCGGAGAAAAAAGAAGCGCTGTCCAAACAAAGGATTCGATCGAAGAAGCGATGCGGAAAAGAAACGATCGCCGCTTCGACGGGAGAACAAATCAGTCCAGGTAAAATATCCGATCGAGACTCGAACAGATTTTTTACAAACCCCACTTGCACCGAGGAACCGTTGACTCCGATAAGATCGGCAAAGTCTAGGAAAAATTCCTCCTTCCAGACAAAGAACTGATCCCCGCATCCGAAACCTAAGTCCAATACCTTGAGTCCCCGTTTGAGATCCGCTCTTTCACCTAAAAGTCGAGCCAACGCCTTACAGGCAGTCGGATAATCCGTCGTGTCTTTCCAGTAACCCAGATTTGCCCAGGAAGAATTTTCCGGATTGAGATAAAGATGAGTGAGAGTATCCGGAGTTTCTTCCGGTCTTATTTTTCTAAAAAGTCTCATTCAAAAAAATTTCCTAAAGGGAAACGATCGAAATTTTGGATCGAATCGGCGATTTGAATCATTCTACGAAGTTTCTAGTTCTGATCTTTGGAAGAATTTTTTTGTAAAATTTCAACGCAAGTTCATGTCGCATTAATGAACGGCTATACATATATTTAGCCCGATCGATCGGTATTTTCAAATCGGTCTCCAAGCCCGCTAAAAAAATCGAATTCGGTCCTATCAATTATCACACTTTTAGATCCGATGAAACAAGGAGCAATTTGCTGTTTCGAAAGATTCGACGGTAAAAAAGTTTATCCGATTTTAGTCGACCATTCGGAAAAACTTCCGATGTCGTAAAAAATTTTTCGATCTTTACGGACTTTGGTTCTTTTTCCAAAGAGAGAACGAACTTCGAAGAACAAGCGAAACTTATCCAAGGAAAAATCAAAGATCGATTTTCGACGATTCGTTTTTTAGAGACAGGCAAAGTCCCGGTCGAAACTAGAAAAATCCAAACATTGGAATCGGCTCTTTCGCAAGTTCCTCTTGTTCTAGAAATTAACGAAAATAATTTCAAGATTTTACGAATGGGTTCGTCTCAAACAGAAGAAGGAAAGACTTTCTTGAAGCCTTTAGCCCCTCGAAAGTTGATCTTGGAAAATTTATTTATGTTTTTAGAATGGGTTTTCCTTACGAGACAAGTCGGCAAGAACTTGCACTAAATATTACTCGGATTAAGTATTTTAATTGAAGTTTTTTTTATACCATTCTTGATAGATAAAAATTTTGCCATTGGCAATAAACGCAGGGATCTTTCTGCATGATCGAAAAACGAATCAACAAATTCGGGGAAAACGGAACCTTCGCAACGAAGACCATCCCCAAGGGAACCTTGCTGTTCAGTTACAGCGAGTGGATCGAAGACGAAGAATTTGGATGGATCGTGACTAGCGTGCCCTAAGCCTTTTCCCGTCAAAGTCGCAAAATTCCAAGAGCGTTCCCCGATCCGAACCGTTTTAGCTCCTAATCGTTGACGCCTCCGAAAAAAAATCCCCTTAGACCGTTTTTGAAAATACACAAGAAAATTTCCCTAAGAACACTTTGGAAATATTCAAATTCCTTCATGTGATTTCCGAAAAAAACGGAAATAAACGAAACATTTTTTAGGTTTTCATTCTAAATTCCGGAAATATTGGAGATCCAATTTCCAAGTTCAACCTTTCAAACTCTGAAATTGCGGAAAACTTCGGATTTCTTCAGGTTTTTCAAGAATACAGGCAAGAGTCTTGCTCGTTTCCCGGTCCCAATTCGTATTCTGCAAGGATTCACCGATTCAAGACCGTATTCTTGCTTTCTGCCGGATTAAAAAGCCTCATAGGGCTCGGACAAGACCCGAACAGAACTCGAATAGAACCAGTTTAAAATATGATAGGGCTCGAACAGAACCCGAACAGAGCTTGAACAAAACCCGTTTGAAATGCGATAAAACGCAAATCAAAGCCGTTTCGCGTTCGTTCTCGCTCCCTTTTCATCCTTTAGATTCCATACAAGTCTCACACAGATACCGAACAAGTGTCGAATAAGTTCATTTTGAAATACGATATGTTCCGAACAAGTTCCACACAAGTATCGAACAAGTTCACTTTGGGAAATCATATGTTCCGAACAAGTCCCGTTTGAAATGTAATAATACAAAAATCAAGCGGCCGCTTCCGTCTTTAGCCGTAAAACTTGGTTCCTTTCCGATGAAATTTTGATAGATGTTAGTAAATGCTAGTGTTTTCCCGAATCCGCGATTCATTCAAAAATTCTTACGTAATTAGCGAGTCTTTGTTTTTTAAAGTCTCTCTAAAGTTCCGTTATTGTTTCAGTAAGGTTCCAGTAAAGTTTCGCTTTTTTTGAAAAAGTGATTCAGCAAGAACGATTTTAGAAGGTTTTGTTCAAGTTTCTCTCGGGTCTGATTCAAAAATTGAAGCCTTTTTTCATTTTTGATTCGGTTTCGAACTAAAAACGAACTTTCCAGGATTCTTCAAACGAATTAGGTTTCGTTTTCAATTTTAAAGTTTCACTTTTTTCAAAAAGGAATCTCATGAATGGGAATTTCAAAAGTCTTTTTACCTTTTTCTCGATGAGATTTTAATAAATTTTGATATTTCGGATTTCTTTCCATCTTCTCTTGTCCGATTTTCAATACTTCAAGTAGATATTCTTCTCCATACGCTTCTGTTAGAAGTTTGAGTGAACTCGAAGCTTGCGTTTTTAACCAGTTGTCGATTTCCTCTAGTCCCGTTTCGTTCTTTGGTAGACCGATCGATTGACCTTCCGATACTTTCAAGAATTTTGTCCACCAACTACAATCAGGCCAATGCCGCTTGTGGGTTTCTACTAAGTATCCAAAACCCATGCTATCCTCTTTCTGTTTGTAATACGGATCTAAAAACTTCAAATAGTAATACGCTGTCTTGGGAAAGCTACGATCCGCAAACGTTGCCCGTCTCGGATCCGGAAAGCGATTCTTACCCTTCACAATCTCACCGGTTTCAGGATTCACGTTCCAAGTAGGATTGCAATACTGGTCCGCCGCTTCCTGGCTCAATTGAAACTCGACCCGGTTCCATACCGGCCAATTACAATTCTCTTCTCCCACTTGCAGCATCTTGTCATAGATTCGAACAAAACAATTACTTCCTCGATACGCTCCGATATAGATTGTATAGCCGTGTTGCCCAATCTTGTGGTCTTTAAATAAACTTCCCCTCTCTATTAATGTCACCGGTGATTCATATTTCGTATATCCTCGAAACCGTGTCGAGATTTCCTTTCTCTTTAACTTCTCATAGATCAAAGGTAAATCTAAGAGTCCTTCGTAGTCGTCTTGGGCAAGATCAATCCGGGTGAATTTTCCCTTTCTCTCAATCGCTCCTTGGATGAGTCCCGCTAAACTCGTTGCACCTAATCCAAAATGATACAGTGCCTTCGACGAAAGGGATACATAGACCTTTTGGTTTCTTCTCTCCGGTGAATACGCTCCAAACACTTCGCCACTTGTGCGAAAGGTTTTCGTATATCCCGAAAAGCCTTTCTCTTCGGTTCTTAGCTCTCCAAAGACCGATTCTAGCCAGTCCCAGCTTTCGTCCGTATATTCCACCGTGAACGACAGCCAGTCTACAAACGGTTTCTTGAGTTCTTCCGGCACAGAGATTGTTTGTTCCCAATAGTATTTAAGTCCCATACAAGCCGATTTCTCCCTTTGTACACTAGGGACTTTTTGAATTTTCAACATTAGCAGGGGGGTGTTACTATCCCCCCTCCGCCCCGACGTTTCCGTCGGAGTCGTCTTTAGAAAAGATTCCAAAGATCGGGTTTTTAAGTTTAGAGGCCCCAAGGAAAGGAGCGCAATGTATTAGGGCGGGGGTTTTCGAGGATTTCCTTTTCGAGTTAAGGGAAATCGTGCTATTTAACTCTCTTTGGTATCACAAATTTAGGCAACTCGTTTTTTCGGAAGGAGGCATTTTAGGACCCGAACAGGACTCGTTTTCCGTACTTTTTTTCTTCTTCGGTAAAAGTTCTAAATTACTCTCTTTTCCCGGTTTCTTTCCCGGTTTTTTAAAATAGAAACAAGATCCTTCTCGTTAAACCGAAATCCTTCAAACCGTTATTGTACATTTTTGTGCCGATATCTCTTGAATACGGGCTTTCCTTTCCTCTTCCCCTTGAACTCCGATATCTCTTCGCGATTTGGATATGCCAAACAATCACGGCTAAAGAGGGAAGTTTTCTTCTACATCCTTGTTAAGGAAAGAAGATCCTAACTTGAAAACTACGGTTTTGCAGTCTCAAAAAGGATCGAGGATATATCAACGTATTTGGAAGCATGTCCATGAATATCAATCCCTACGGGTCTACCGTTTTCATCCAAGTCTACGTTTAGGTCTGAATTAATCTCTTTCGTCTCGAAAGAAGGGCGGTTCGACAAATCAATATAGATTGAATCAGTTTCAGGATAGTGTGTTATTCTCATTCTTTAAAACCTAAGATCAAAAAAGCCGTTGTGGATCGTATCTTGAAAAATCAACTGCTGTGACAGCTCTAAAATTCTTCAAAAGCATCTAAAAAATCGTCTCTGGAAATCCCGGATTGAGAACAGATTGTACGTAACGTAGATCCTTTAATCTTGGAATGGTTCGGAATCGTTAAAGGTGTTTTAGTTCCATCCGGATTTTCACGACTCATCGATATGTGTTCTCTTTCTCTAATAATTTCAAAACCCAGGAATTTCAGGGCTTTGATTACTCGCGCTTTGGGAGCATCTACAGGAAATTTCTGAGGCAATCAATCCACCGCTACCGCTTCCGCAATAAAGGCTTCCATCACGGGAGATTCTTCTTCAAATACTTCTTCTCCAAACGTTTCAATATGAAATCGAATCGCTGACTTTACATCGTTTAGAGCTTCTTCGTAACTGTCTCCCTGTCCCACTACCACACCTTTGAGTCCAAGCGGATACGATACATATCCGTCTGGATGTTTCTCAATGATTACTTTTAATTGTCTCATCTTGAATATTGAAGTCTCCCAATTTCTCCTTTGTCCAATCCTTTTTCTCTCTCATATCTGCTAAAGGGAAGTTTTCAAAGTGAGGAAAATGTAGGAAATTTGAGGGATAAAATCAGCTGTTTTTTTCTCACTTTTTAGACTCATTTCTTCTACTGGATCGACCTTCTTCCGATCACTCTCAGTTTTCTCTCAATCTCGATTTCCTTCTCCGCTGTCTTTGTTAATTGAAGAATCAACTCTTGAATCTTCTTGCGATATACTTTCCATTTCTGTAATAGACTTTTTACTTCCTCTCTCTTCTTTGCCGAACTCATTTTGTCATATCTCTTCCCATACGATTCCATTCTGTTTTGGAGGGAAGCTTCTTTCTCCACCGCTTTCGGATCAATTCCATTTAAGGCTCGTTTTGTCTCGTTTTTGCTTTTCATTTAGACACCTCCCAAACCCGCTTCTTTTCTCCGACTGCTGTGAGCTTTTCTACAATCTCCGAATAGCCCCGATGGTAAGCCGCTATTTCTACGTCCAACTTCTCTTTCTTCTTTCGAAGCTGTATGAGCCTTCCTACCAAGCGGCTCACTTCCGTTTTCTTGCCCGATGCGCTCATCTTCCCATACTTCTTTTGAAACTCCTTCACCTTCGCTTGCTCGATTTGTCTCGGACTCTTCTTGCCTTCATCCTTCTTGGCCGGTTTCTCTTTCTTTGTGGTTTGCTTCGGGTCTTTGGTTTTTAACTCTTTCTTTAATTCGGAAACATAATTCCTTGCGGTTCCAAGTGGAATTCTCTCTTCTTCCGATATCTTTTTAGCTAACTCTTTTTTAGGCTTCTCGATCAAACTATGACCCTCATAGTTTGATTTTCCAGAACCGCTTCCAGCAAGAGAAGATTCCTTCTTTCCCAAATCCTTTCCAGAATTACCGATCAAAAGATCGGGGTGAACTTTTGATTCTTTCGCTTGCTCCTCTAAGGCGCCAACTTCACCGAAGAATAACCCAAGCTCACTTCCGGACATTCCATCCGTTTCTTTGAATAAACTTCCTAACTTCTCTTCGCTTAATATTTCTGAATCTAAAACCCTCTCTTGTTTTGTTTCTTCTACCTTGAAATTCTCTCCTTCTTTTTTAGACGACTCGCTCTTTCTGTCCCCACCTCGGTTGTCTTGTACAAGTTCATCTTTGTATTTGCGAAGGATTCTTCTCTTTAGCCGCTCCTTTCTCTGCTCACTGGTTAAATGTCTTCGAAATAAATTGTCTCCTTCGAGTATGTCGTATTCCTCCTCAAGCGTTAACTCGTTCATATAATATCGAACCGGTATGTTCTCGATTCGACGCCGCACGTTCTCGTCTTCGTGCTCCTTTAACTCTAAAGCTATCCGGTATCGGTTCTCTCCCGTGACAAGTGTCCCGTCCTTTCTTGCGGTTAACGCATCCAAGATTCCATTTAGCGCAATGTTCTCTTTGAGATTTGCATATTCTTCCTCACTTAAGTGGTCAAAGTCGTTTCTCGGATTTGGCTTCAAACTCTCAGGCTTCACCATCTTCACGATCGGATTGAGAGTAATCCCCTTCGGTATATACTGTTTCCCAAATGTGGATCCGGGCCGGGGAGTGGACTCTTGCGCTTCCATCCACTCTTTCGCCTTCTCTTCTAAGGAAACTTTGGAGGAGGTCTCTTTCTTTGTTCCTTTTGCTTTCTCTTCCGCTTTCATCTTTTACCCCCTTTTAAGTTTCTTAATACTTCGTTCGTTAACTCCTCAAATAACTCGTATCCCTTTGTGTTTTCCTTTAAAGCCTTTCCCGTCTCTGTGGCCGCTTCAATTGCAGACAACTTCCATATCACTGTATTGGATACTTCGTATTTCTTTCTCAAGCTCAAGATCCTCTCCGTTTCCTTCTTTCCCTTACTCGCAATCGAGGGGACAAGTAAGGTCTTTACTCCCTTGCTTTTTTCTTCCGCTTCCCGATACTCTTCGTATATACTTTCTATTTCCCCCAGTAACGTCTTTGTTCCTTGAAAGTTCCACCGGGAAGGCCTCACCGGATACAATACCATATCCGCTATCCAAAGCGCAAATCTCAGCTCCAAACTCAAATACACCGGCGTATCGATGATTACAAAATCATATTCAAGTTTCTTTAACTTCTCCGCAAATGATCCCAACACTCTCGGGTCACTTCCTAAGTCCTCCGTGATCTTCCCTAAAGATATTGTCGCCGGTAGTACTTCAATCCCCGGAAATCGGGTCTCATACACACAAGCCTCGATTTCTTTTTGTTCGAGTAGCGCGTGATATATGTTCCTTTCGTCCAATTCCTCCTCTCTCACTCCACGAAGAAAAAAGTCAGTTAGGTTGTTGTTCAAATCCAAGTCCATACAAAGGACTCTCTTTCTCTTCTCCCGTAACTGGATGGATAGATTAATCGCGGTCGTTGTCTTTGCAACCCCGCCTTTCAAATTCGCAAGCGTGATAATATTCATTCTAATACACTCCGTTTTAGAACTCAGATGTTAGATTTCAGAGTTCAGTTATTTTTCCCTAATAGTGCAATTTCGCTTTAACAAAGGTTGATTTCCCTCCTTCTGTAAATTTCCTGATCCCTGATTTCTGACTTCTGATCCCTAATAAGCCTTCGGCCTCCTAAGTGGTTTAGGCTTTTTGAATTCTGTTAATTTTTTGAAATAAAGAACGGCTAAAGAGGGAAGTCCTCTCTTTAACCGGTCCTTTTCGTTTGCTTGTTTAGAGATATGGAATGTTACAAGAACCTAATTACTGATCCCTAACACCTAATTACTGATTCCTAGACACTAACTCGTATTCGGTTCTTCTTGAGTTTTGGTCTTGTCCTTTGCTTCAAGTTCTTCTTTTTGAGGAGAAGCCCCTCCCACAAGTGAACTTGAATCCGGAGTATGCAGTGACGGATGAGTCTTGTCATATACCTCTTTCAGCTTGCGGATCGCTACGTGCGTGTAGATTTGAGTCGTGCTCAAATTCGCGTGCCCAAGCATTTCTTGTACATGTCGTATGTCCGCCCCGTTGTCAAGCATCCCGGTTGCTGTCGTATGCCGGAAGATATGTACCGACTGTCTCTTTTCCACTCCCGCCGCTTTGCGATACCCGGAAAATAAACTCGTAATATTATTTACATCCATCTTGAAGCCATACTTGTTTAAATACAGACTCTTCTCTTCCTCATTGTGTGATAACACGGGGCGGCCCTTCTCTAAATACTTCTTCACCCAACTTAGTGCACGGTCACTGATCGGAATCAGTCGGCTCTTCTTGCCCTTGCCCTCCCTCACAAGCAGCGTATTGGTTGCAAAGTCAATATCGCTTAAAGAAAGATTCCCAAGTTCCATCCTGCGGATTCCGGTCGAATAGATCACCTCAAGCATCGCTCTGTCTCTTAGCCCAAATACGTCGCTTACATCCGGTAATGACAAGATTCTCTCCGCTTCTTCCACACTCAGCACGTTGTGCGGTATGCTACTTTTCACAAACTTAGGAATTTCCCAGTCAAGGGAAGGATTCACAAGCAACTCTCGCTTTTTTACAAGCCACGTAAAATAGTCCTTCACTACCGCAAGTCTCTTGTGCTTCTGATTGTGAGCGATATCCTTTCCGTCATTCTTGTTCTTTAAACTCATCACTTGACTGCGGTATCCTCCCGTTTCTCTTTCTTCGGGGAAAGATAGCCCAAGGGCAAATTCTTCTCCCTCCTTTCCTTCTCCTTCATACAAAAGTTCATATTCCGCTATTTGGCCCTGTCGTCCGCTTCGTACGATCAAGTATTCCAATTCCTCCAGTCGCCTCAAGTGGACTCTAAGTCTCGTATCGCTCATTCCGAGTCTCTCTCTCGCTTGACGTCTTGTGAATCTCACTTCACTCTTGGTAAGCTTTTGTTCCTCACTTTCTTTTGTAACCATTGCGTGAAGTGAATACAATACTTCCTTGGTCTGCGGCGTTAACTCTTCGAGCGTCCTTCCCAAGATCTTCGAGGCGAGAATACTTCCAAGCTCCATGTCTTTTCTTTCCACCTCGATGTATTCGAATCTCTCTCCCTTCTCGTCGGTTCCGATCTTTTTCTCTCTTTGGTATTGATGAAGAAGTGCGATCGATTTGATGAGCGTGAGAACCTTTCTTTGATCCCGGCGCATCCGGAGTTTCGTATCCGGAAACTTTAACTCTTTTGCATACGGATTCACAACCACTAAAGGACGAAGGATCCTTTGTAGATTCTTGTGAAGCGTTAGTATCTTGTCTGTGTCTCGTTTCTTTACGATTCCCTCTAAGGTCTCTTGCTCTCTTTGGATTTCGAGTATCGTTCTTGTCTGTTCTCTTCCTTCGTTTACCGTCAAGATGAGGCATCTGTTTTCTAACTCCTCATCAATCTCTAAGTTTGTGGTTGTGAGAAAGATCACGACTGGGCCTTCCACGCTGTATTCTTCCGTCACCGTTCTTCCCGTCGTCGGGTCTTTCATGGCACTCGCAATGCTGATTTTCTTTTCACTCTGGAGTATCTTTAACGCGTATTTCGCCCGTTCCGCTCCTTCTTCTTCCGATATCGCTAACACCTTGTTCTTTAAATTCTTCGAGGACATATAGAAAAGGCTTTGGCCGGTCATCGCCGAATACTTCTCTTTCTCTTCTTCCGGTACAAAATCAAGGATAGAGTCCATTAGGGTCGACTTACCCGCACTCGAGGAGCTTTGTATAATAATGGCAAGCGGGTTCTCCGTTCTTCTTGTAATACTCGCGAGATATCCAACTAAAGAATTGATTCTCTCTCCCACAAGTCCGCATCTTTCAAAGTCCAGGATGATATTGGTTAGCAGTTTCTCGTCTTCCAAATACCGGATCGCTTGGGCCCTTTCTTCCGGAGTTAACTCCACTTCCGTCTTTACGTTTCTTTCCTTTTCTTTCTCGTTCAATACCTCTTCCAAGATATTGATGAGTCTTCCGATTTCTCTCTTGATCGTTTCCTCTTTTTGGTTTAACTCATTCGAAGCAGTTGATATATATGCCGTTCTGCCTTTGTAACTGAGTAAGTCCACTGTGTCTACGTGGTATCTTTCTTTTTGGCTCACCTTGAGCGTCACTTTCAATGTTTCTAATGTATTGCGAAAGAGGCCTTTTGCTAAATACTTTCTCTCTCCAAAGTTTACTTCCACTTCTTCCTTTGTGATCTTTATTTCCGGTTGGTCTTCTTGTTTTGTTGGGTATGGCGGGGTATTCTCTTCTCCATTTTCCTTTAAGGAAATCCCTTCGGCGGCCGCATCGATTGCCCTTTCCGGTTTTTGTTGTCTTGTCTCGAAGTCCTCTTCTCCATACAACGGACTTTCTTCCAACAGTCGTAACAACTTGTCTTGAGGCTCTTCACTTCGCACCGCCACTTCATTTACATCCATTCCCAGCGGGAACAATACTCGATACGTTGTGATTCCCTCACTCTTTAATTTGAGGTGGACATTCTTTGCTCCCTTGTCTCCCGCGCCGTCCCCGTCATACGAAATATATATCTTCTCTATCCCTTTCTCTAAAATCCTTTCGTGCAGTTCTTGGGTATATCCTTCCACTCCGTAACTGCAAGTCACGTTTCGGATTCCGTTCTCCCAATACGTCAACGCGTCGAGTAGCGATTCGCAAAGTACTAGCTCATTCTTTGCAAACGCGTCTTCTTCATTCCAGATTCCCAAATGTCTTCCAGGGATATACAAATGATCCGGGGAGCCCGATTTACTCGGGATGATTCTTCTTCCATACATCCCGCACACTTCCCCCGTGCGCGTAAAGATCGGGATTACGATTCTTCCCCGGAAATACTCTTGTCCGTTCTCGCTCAAGATTCCAAAGTCCTTCAACACGTCTCTCACCTTGACTCCGATTCCGCTTTGTCTTACCGGTAACGTTCTTCCCATTCTTCCGTCACAGTAGCCTAACTTGAATTTGGTGATCGATTCCTCGCTTCCCACTTTCCTTGTATTCAGATACGAAAGCGCGATTCTACTTTCTCTTAGCGTACTTTGGTAGTAACTCAATGCGTTGAAGATGATTTCCCGTTCTTCTTCTCCCAGTCCTTCCGTCGTCGGGATCTTTCTTCCCAGTTCCCTTGACAACGCAAGCGGCGGGGCTGGTTTCTTGTTCCCAAGTCCCGTACTTTTCGTGAGATTCTCTTTCAGCACTTGGGCCGCTTCGTTAAAGCCGATTCCCTCTTTCTTCATGAGAAAATCGATCGCGCTTCCTCCCGTCTGGCAGGCTCCCATGCAGTGCCACAAGTTCTTTGTAGGGGTTACGACAAACGAAGGCGTTTTGTCTTCGTGGAACGGGCATCTTCCCAGCCAGTTCAGCCCGTGTTTTTTTAGCTCGATTCCATATCCGCGTATCAACGCAAGCAGGTCCGTTTCCGTTTTTAGGCGGGTAATCTCTTCTTTTGGCATGTAGGGCGGCATCGGAGGCTCCTGGTGGGGAAAATTTTTTTTGTAAAATATGAAGCTCGGATAAGCAACATATATGGTTCCAAAGGAACTATCAATGTTTCAATAGGTCAACCCTTTTTGTTTCCCAATGTATCATAAAAGAGGGCGGTTATTGATAGACAGGTCACTTTAGATAACGTATATGTTTTAAGTGGAAATGAAAAAGAAGTCCCGCGCTACCCAAACAAACGAATTCCCTACACGGCTCAAAGAGTTAAGAATTCAAAAAGGATTCTCTCAGGAAGATCTTGCGAAAATGGTAGGTCTTCACAAAAATCATATCGGACGGTATGAGCGTGGAGATTCTCAACCCACTGCCGACAAGATCAGAAAACTCGCGGATACACTTGGTGTATCCGGAGACGTTTTACTAGGAAACACAACACAAGATCAGGCTAAAATTCAGATAGGAGACAGAGACCTTTTGAATCTTTTTAGTGAAGTTGAAAAGTTGTCCAGTGAGGATAAAGAAAAGGTCAGCGACTTTCTCGACGCATTCCTCATGAAACGAAAAATGAAACAAATGGTCGGAAGATAACCGGATCAAGCAACCATGAAAGTCCTTCTCGATATTAAAGATAGTAAAGCACATTCCCTCTTGGAAATCCTAAAGGGCCTCTCTTTTGTGAAGACAACAACTCTCACTTCTCCCAAAGCGAAATTCATAGAAGACGTTAAAGAGGCCGTCGAGGAAATGAAACTCGTTAAGGCCGGTAAACTTAAAGCTAGACCCGCTCAAGATTTACTCGATGAACTTTAAAGTTTTTACTCTGCCTAAATTCGACAAGCAAGCAAAAAGGCTCATTAAAAAGTTTCCTTCCCTCAAAAAAGAAATCTCCGGACTCATCGAGTCTCTGAAAACAAATCCGATCCAAGGCACTAAAATCGCTTTAGACTGTTACAAGATCCGTCTCTCAATCGCCTCAAAAGGTAAAGGAAAATCCGGCGGTGCAAGAGTCATCACTCACTTTCTCGTGAAAGACACTGCCGTCTTTCTCATGCTCATCTACGACAAGGCCGAACAAGAAAACGTCTCTAACGCCGAAATCGAAGAACTTTTGAAAGAAATAAACATTCCTCTTTGAAAAAAATGTAAGGTCAATTGTTACTCTACAACTGCCTCAAACCGCCTAATTTTTACGCCTTCTTTTTCTCTACTTTTCTAATGTATCTTTTTTGATCTACAATCACCTAATACAAAAAAAACCGGCGTCTCCACCGGCCAAGTTGTTGGATTTTGGTTGAATGTGCTCACGATTTCTAATCTATTTTTTAAAGACAACGATTTAGAAAAAACGATCCAAGAAATTTCGTCTCAGAATTCGTTTTGAATACCGGATCGGCAGTCTTACTCAGGCTTCGCGTTGAAATCCAAATCTATTACTTTCTCCAAGTCCTCATACGGTACTTCTACTTTTATTAACTCGTCCATCAAGGTATTGTAATATATACACTTGATTTCAGGGCTCCAACTCGCGTCCACATACATCTTCTGGCCCGTTCTCTTGTCTCTTACCGCTTCGCCTAACACATATATTTGTTTGTCTTTGTTTTCCATTTCTTCCCCCAGTTGGGAAACTCACTCCCTGGGTTCCGATTCTTCTAGACATTCCTTACTCCCTTTCGCTTTGTCTTTAATACGAAGGGAGCTTTTTGTTTTTCTCGATATGTGACGATTTCTTTCTGTCAGCGTTTTACTTCGGTAGATATGGCAGTAATCCCTTGATCCGCTCCAAATCTTCCGGTAATTTCTCTACCTTCACAAGGCTTTCCTTCTCTGAGTCAAAATAAACGCAACGTACTTCCGGGGTCCAAGTTACTTCCACATACATCTTTTGACCCGTTACTTTGTCTCTTACAGCTTCCCCTAACGCGTATCCTTTCTTTTTCTTGTTTGTTTCCATTCCCTTTCCCCAGTTGGGAAACTCACTCGTTTACATTCATATTTTTGAATCTTTTCTAAGCATGTCCTAAAAACAAGATGAACCTCAAAACTCCGGACATTTGCTTGTTTCACGGAGAAGCTGCACCCTAAAGCTCGTAATCCTCAGTTTCTACCGGCATTTTCTTGCGAAGCCTTTCAATTGCTTTCTCGGAAAGCTTTGTGCCAGCCGCTCGAAGATCAACGTTTAACTTCAAAAGATCTTCCACAGCTCCATCGTCGATACTGGTATATGAAATATTTAGAATTTTTAAATGTTTCCAATCTCGCAAAACTTTAATCGATTTGTTTGTAATCAAAGTTCCGTCAATATCCAAATGTTCTATTTTATTCTCCTTGATCGACTCAAGGCCAACTTCGGTAATTCGAGTCTTAGTCAAACTCAAAGCAGATATATTATTTAGAATTAATATATACTTCAGCTTTTCGTCAGTAATTGTTGTGCCATCAAGTTTAAATCCCGTCAGTTGACTCAATTCTTTTTTGGTAAGTGGCTCGCTTTTTGGATACAATGAATTCAAATAAGCCAAAGCCTCTTCTGTTGGATCATTCTCTTTTGTTTTTCCTTTCACACAGTTCACCAATATTAGAAATATCAAAATATACGTTACTTTCTGAACTTTCATACTTCACCTCTCTTTTCCATTTTCAAAATCCCATTCCTTTCAGTCCCCAATCTTTCCAATCTGTAGCATTTGAATTCCGAAATTTTAAATGAGAATGATCCGTTGGATCCCATTTGATCTTTCCATCATTCCCAATTCCATGTTGTCCCGTTACCCCTGTCCAACCAACTACGGTTCCCGTATCAAATGTAAGTGGTTTATTCGAATTTGCTTTCAAAGCATCAATTACATAACTTGGAAATTGATTCTGAGCATGACGAAAATCTACTTCACGCGTAACCCCGCCAAGCTTGTACTTAACTGTAAGAGAATTTCCACCCTCGGACATTTTGTCTAATTTCCAAACTTCAAACTTACCATCATCGGATCGCATCACAGTCATCGGACTTCCATACGGCGCATGCAAATCCACCGCACCGGGATCTTTACTCTGATTGTGCGGATCAATTGCCGTCCAAGGCTTCTCCGTTATTTTCGTCGGTTCCATCGGAATTGATTTCGAATCTTTTCCTTGGGCTTCCGTTCTGAAATACATGTTCCCGTCTCCGTCTTTCACAATTCGACCAATCACTCCTTTGGAATCTTCCAGATGGGTTAATTTTTGTAAGTGCTCCTTGGAAACGTCGGTATATTTTCCTGGATCTTTCTGGGTGTTGAGAGGGATTTTGTCCCTCTCTCCTTGTGTATTGTTTGCATATGTTGATTTAGCGTCTCCGACTCTTTTGTCGAATTCGGCTTTTGAAATCTTTCCTTCTTTAAAATCAAGATATGCAGACACTTCATTACCAATTCTCGTTAACTTGGTAAGGGCTGCTTTTTCGGGAAGCCCGGATTCTTTGAGCCCCGCCAACTCCACTCCTTGAAGTTTGTCATATTGGCTTTGCAAATGATCGATTTCTTTATTCAAATTCTTCTGATCAACATCACTCAAGTGCTCAAAAGAGACATCTTCACCCTCCCGTCTGGTCGCAGCATATCCTGCACCGTCTAACACCGATTTTCCGCTTTCTTGATTATTTTTTTCCTGAGCAGCCTTCGATTCCGCATGAGCTTGCGCATCCAGAATCGCTGTCGCCTGTTCCTTACTCAAACCTTTCGATTGAAGTTCTTCCAGCTCCCCTTGTTTCGAAACAAAGTCCGCCTTCCAGCTATCCATCAAATAATTCGTGTTTGCTTGAAAACCACCGGACTGACTCCAGTTCCCCGCGTTCACTCCGCCAGACGCGTTAAGCGCCGCTGATACTCCGTCTCTTTGAGAAAAACTTACAGTACCACCAGCTCCCTTCATTTGGTTTGCGAGTGAGTTCTTCGGTTTGTCTTTGTCACCCGGAGCTTCGTATCCGATGTTTCCTCCGACTCCGCCTTTCTCACTCCAACTTAAGCCCCCATTCAATCCGTTGCTGAAACTTTTACTCAAGCTCGCACCGAATCCGTCTCCCTCACTGTAACTCAAAGCAAATCCGGTTCCGCTACTTTGGGAAGTAAATCCAGCGCTTCCACTCACGCTTCCTGTTTTGGAGTTGTAACTCAGTCCCGCGTTGAAGCCCGCTTTGTTAAATCCTACATCTACCGATGTTCCGCCTCTCTCGGAGATTCCTACGCTCACTGTCGCAGGTCCGTATCCAACTCCAACTGATGCTCCAAATCCGTTCTCAGCCGAGTAGCTAAGTCCTACGTTAACCGCTCCACCCGTAAAACTTTTCACCGCGGCTCCTGCAGCTCCTCCTACAGCGCCCACGAGTGCGCCTTTCAGTCCTCCGCTTGCGGCTCCCGTAGCGGCTCCGATTCCGGCACCCACTGCCATCGCGACCATTAGACTTGCTCCGCCGGTGAAGGGCGCGGCCGCTACCGCTACGACTGTTGTCACCATCTGGAACTCTTGGCTTTGATACCATTGTTCCTTCGGCTTGTTCATCTTCTCCATCTGATTCGAGATCATCCAAGCGGGAATTCCAGTCGCTTTCGAAATTGCGTTTACCGTTTCGTCTTTCACATACGCTTTCACCGCGTCTTTCATGCTCGAACCACCGACTAACGCTCCTACAAGGCTTGCCGGTAAGCCCGTTGCTTCCGCCACTGCTCCCGTTATGCGGCTTTGTGCTTCCGACTTCACTGCTTGCGTAAATCTCTGGCCCATGCTTCCGCTTCCGCCGTTCATTCCATTCAAGATTGTAAATAGAAATCCCTTGCTTTCCTTTTCCGCGTCATTCGCCTTTGCCTGTTTCTCGATTCTGTTTTGGATATCTTCTTTGTAGATTTCATACTTCTGGTTTACGGTTGCTAACTGACTCTCTGCGTTTTGATTTCCCACTAACTTCAAGTTGAAGTTGTAGCCTAAGTTCGAGATATTAAATCCGGATGTGACAATCAAATACTGCATTCCGTAGCTGACTTCTACCGGTATCCCTTTCACACTCACCGAGCCTTTTAACTCTCTGCTTCCGCCAAACACTGTGTCGTCGATATTTGCTCCCTCGTACATCGACTTCCCGATCTTCTTCATCTCTCCGCTTTGGTCTTGGAAACTTTCTTGATTAAAGTTGTATTTGGATCCTTGTTCGTGGTATCCCTTTAATCCTCCCATTTCTCCTTCAAACATGCCTTTCAAGTCGCTTGGCAACGCTTGAAAGGAGGCTAATATGTTCGTCTTACTCTCTTTGTAGAGTTCCTTCTTGTAATCTTGGATCTCTTGATTTTGTGCGTATTCTTCTTTGATCTCGTTTGTCTTGTCGCTAAATTGTGCGAACATTTGTTCCACGTTCTTTTGAAGATTGTCGATATAATTCTTTACGCCGATCGCCATTTCCGCGTTAAATCTTGTGGAATTCGGGTTCATCATATCCACGCTCAAGTTTCCCGGATTAAACTTCGTCTCAATTCGTATATATTGATATTCTAAATCGGGAGAATAACTTGTTTCCTTCATCGCACTTCCGCCGATTTCGATTTCCCCGCTGTAGATCTGTCTGTAGGCGCTGATTCCTTCTCCGTCCGTTCTAAATCCGTAGCCCGCTTCTCGGAGATACTTGTATTGGTCTCCGTTGGTTAGGGCTTCGAGAAGTGTCTTTTGCAAACTCTCGCTTCTTTCTTCGTTGTCTTTTTGGAGTTTCTTCGCGTAGTCGTCTAAATACTTCGACACTGCGCTGTTTGCCGCTACGTTGATCGCTTGGCTGCTTCCTTGGAGTAGGGTTTGCAAATTGGAAAGATCGTTCTGATTCGTTACAAGCGAATTCATATGAGAAAGTAATTCATTCACTTTCTCTTGCTTCTCTGCAAGTTCTTTCTCTTGATTTTGGATGTATTGAGCAACTCCGTTGTTCGATATCTCTTGGGGTAAACTACTTTGGATGCTTGCGATCATTTCTTGCAATCCGTCTAACAGTCCTTCACCGATGTTTTTCTCTGCTAGCTCTTTCGATTGCGCCAAGAGTCTCTCCACCCGTTCTTTGTTCTCTTCTCCTTGTTTGTTTAAGTTTGCAGCAGTCTGGATCATTCCTTGGATTTGATTGTAGCTTTCTCCTTCCGCAATGATTCCCGCGACTTGATTCTTTCCTTCTTGAATTTGTTTGCCTATTTGCGTCGTATTCTGAAAGTTCTTGTTGAGCAGTGTATCTCTGTAACTCAAGAACGAATTTTTCGTAAAGGTAAGCCCTCGGTTATCCACTTCACTTGTAATCTCTTCTCCCAAGTTGTAGTATTTCTTTTTCAAGAAACCGACTGCATTGTTCTTTTCTCTCACAGCGTAACCAGTGTAAAGCGCCGCTTCGTCGAACTTCGCTTCACTCTTGGCCTTCTCCGCTAACTCTTGATATCTTTCGGATTTCTCAAAAAATTCGTTTGCTGTTTTTAAATATGTGATCTCTTCATCGACTACTTCCGCTTGTAACGTTGTTGCGACTGCAATGTCTGCTATCATGTCCCCATACAGGGCTTCTTTGGTTTGGCTTGTGTTGTTGCGACCGTTAAAGTTAAACCCTCCGTTGACTCCATTGATTTCATTTTGCCAAAAGCTTTGGTTTTGTCCGTTCGTTGTTATCTGAGTTTGGATCTGGTTGATTTCCGTATTGTCTACGATATATGCTCCGTTTCCGTAGATCGTTTGGGCAAGTGCATTGATTCTGTTACTTGCGTTTAGTTCCGCACTTTTGTAAGCCTCACTTCTTCCAAAAGAATCTGCGATCGTTTGAGACAACGCGGCTCCTTGCTGATTCCAACTCGTTTGATTTTGTTGATTCACCAATGCTTGTTGCATTACATTTCCTGCAGCTGCATATTGATACGTTTGGTACAATCCTGTCGCTGCGTTGTAAAGCTGGTTTGTGTTTGTCTCCGAGTTTGTAATCTGGTTTTGGATCTGGTTTGCTTGCGGAATTGCGTTTGTTTGATACTCGGCTTCTCCGTTAGGCGCTGTTACCGCTTGTTGTAATGTGTCCTTTGCTGACAAATACCAATTTAGCTCCGCTTGTTGGAAAACATTGATTGTATTCTCCCAGTTCTCTTGTCCGGTTCTGTATTGGCTATTCGCGTTGTCTTGGCTTCCTTCAATTCCTGCCATTTGGTATCCGTAGACTTCGGTTACCCAGGCTCCTCGTGCCGTTTTCATCGCTGCTATTTGGCTATCATAGTTGGCAATTGTACTTTGTTTCGTTTGTTCCAGTTCCGCCAGTTTGATTTCGTATTCATCATTGTATGTTTGCGATCTTTCTTCCCAGTCTTTCAATGGATTCACAAGTGACAAGAAAGTGGATGCGATACTACTAAATTGTCCTGCCAATCCCGACCAGAAGTTTTGATTCGCCTGCATTGCTGTGTCTATGTATTTGTATTTCGTTTGAATTTGAACCTGATTGTTCAGTCCCAGCAAACCATACCAGTTCGAAGAATTTAACTCTGTTCCTCCCAAATATACTTTTGTTCCCAACGCTACGCTTGAATTTGAAACCGCGTTCCCTGCTTGAGTGGATTGTCCAAATGCCGTATTATAACTTCCGAATATTGCATTTCTAATATTGTTATTCTTTGTTATCTGTTGTTGGTTAAACGATTCGTTTACGGATAGAGAGTAGGTGTTATCCGTTTCCCATCTTTTATTGTATCCGCAATTCCATGGCGCATCCCCGCAATACTCTCCGTCGCTCGTATAACCTTCTCCGCCGGTACAACCAAAAGGGGTTGCCCATCCGTTACATTCTATTACATAGTGTCCGTCGCTATTACTCGCACTCGTGTTATTGGAAACCGCAGGATTACTTACCAACACTCCGTTTTGAAATCCTCCGCTCGTCGCTGCCCATCCGTATACATTCCCATTGGACGAATACGTCACTGTTTGAGTTCCCGACGCCAGAGTGTTACACCAATTGGATCCGCTTCCGGAATGGCTGCAACTCAAGCTTGCACTCCCAACTATCTGAGAATACGAAACCGTTTGCGTCGCATACGTCTCTTGCCATTTTGTAATGTTCCAGTAGTCCGCTTTTGCGGTTGCGCTTGCGATCTGACTTTGGAAAAAGCTTCCCAATGTTTGCGCTAACGTTCCCAAAGATGCGTTTGTATTCAATGCGTCTTGCAAGTCGTCTAACAATTCGTCCATATCTCCAAACACAGATGTCAAGCTCGCATCGCCGGATGCGTTTGCTTTCAATTGGTTTTCTTGCGCTCGGATATTCGTAATCGTAGATTGCAGCGCGCTTCTCATTTGATTCTGTGCGTTGGTGATGATTTGTTTGTTGGCCAGCCACTGCGCTTTGGTTTGTTCGATTCCGTTGAGATACGTTAGTTTGTCATTCTCAAGTCCTGTAATCGATTGATTCCATTGTAAGATTCCGTTCTGGATCGCATTTAAGGAATTCTGTTCCCAAGTGTTTTGTTTGGTTAACAGATCCTGCCACTTTGTATCCCAAACTTGAACTCCTTGGTAATAGCTTTGTGCCGCTTGTGCCGGGTTTGTATTTTGGGAAACGGGGGTTGTTGTTACGTTTTGCACAGTCGGGTTGATCGTTTGCACCGAATTCGTGTTCGTCGATGTTACGTTGCTTCCTGTGTTTTGGGAAAGTGTCGCTAAAAATACTTGCAGTTCCGCTTGGATATATTGCGCCGCGTCATCTCAATTGCCCTAACCCTGAAACTGCTGGAGTTGCAAAATTCCAAGAGCGTTCCCCGTTTTAAAGCGTTTTAGTCCTTAGCAAACTCTCGCACCGAAAAAAAATCCCCTTAGACTGTTTTTGAAAATACACAAGAAAATTTCCCTAAGAACACTTTGGAAATATTCAAATTCCTTCATGTGATTTCCGAAAAAAACGGAAATAAACGAAACATTTTTTAGGTTTTCATTCTAAATTCCGGAAATGTTGGAGTTTTAATTTCTCAGTTCAACGTTTCAATTTGCCAAACTCCGAAATTGCGGAAAACTTCGGATTTCTTCACGTTTTTCAAGAATACAGGCAAGAGTCTTGCTCGTTTCCCGGTCCCAATTCGTATCTTGCAAGGATTCACCGAATTCCTACGCGTATTCTTGCTTTCTGCCGGATTAAAAAGCCTCATAGGGCTCGAACAAGACCCGAACAGAACTCGAATAGAACCCGTTTGAAATGTGATAGGGCTCGAACAGAGCTTGAATAAAGCCCGAACAAGACTCGTTTGGAAAGGTATAGGACTCGAACAGAGCCCGTTTGAAATGCGATAATACAAAAATCAAGCGGCCGCTTTCGTCTTTAGCCGTGAAACTTGGTTCCTTTCCGGTGAAATTTTGATAGATGTTAGTAAATGCTAGTGTTTTCCCGAATCCGCGATTTCATTTTTAAGCCTTCCACATTTTTTCAGACTAAGATAAGCTCAAGAATTCCTTAAACGAACTAGGTTTCATCGAGAGTTTTCTCGAAAACGAGAGAAAAGTAAGGTTTTCCTTCTAGAAATATCCAATATCGTGAAGTCTTGATTTTAAAATGAATGTGATTTGCACCGGGGTAGTTACTATCCCCCTCCGCCCCAGCGTTTCCGCTGGAGTCGTCTTTAGAAAAGATTCCAAAGATCGGGGTTTTAAGTTTAGAGGCTCCGCGTTCTTGAGCGCAATGTATTAGGGCGGGTTGGTTCGAGGCTTTCTTTCTTGGTTTCAAGAAAGCGATTGTGGAGGTTAGTCTCTTTCTCGCTACAATCTTCGGCAACTCGTTTTTTCGGAAGGAGGCATTTTAGGACTCACACAAGTTCCATTTTCCGTATTTTTTTCTTCTTCTTTGGCAAAAGTTCTAAATCACTCTCTTTTCCCGGTTTTTTAAAATAGAAACAAGATCCTTCTCGTTAAACCGAAATCCTTCAAACCGTTATTGCGGAATTTTTGTTCCGTGAAATCAATTCTAAGATAGTGCATTTTTGTGCCGATATCTCTTGAATACGGGCTTTCGTTTCCTCTTCCCCTTGAACCCGAAATCTCTTTGCGATTTGGATATGCCAAACAATCACGGCTAAAGAGGGAAGTTTTCCTCTACAACGCCGAATTAGGCCGCACCGCTACGAAGGAAAACGGATACTGGTTCCTTCTGGAAGGAACTTACCTGGAGAATCGAAAAACCGATTACATTACCCAAAGTATCCACTTTTTCCATTACAGCATCGTTTTCCGTTTCTTTAAAAATACCTTCTTTCTTTTCAAAGAGAACTTCTAAGTAGTCAGACTCTTTGTCGAAATATATCTTGATCTCTCTATCCATATAATACCTTTCCTTCCTTTACCTTGTCCGTAAAATACGCTGTGACAAGAAATAAATCGTCCACTCCATTCTTGATGACTACACACAGATATTTGTCACCCACTAAAGTGCCCGTAAAATACTTGTAAAATAATTCCACCCTCTCATCCGTTCTGGACTGTCTCACTTGCTCCGGAGACAATAAACACTCTACAATCCTCTCTTCTTGTCCTAACATCTCCGGATGATCCCCCTCAATGTGTTTCCTTCTTTCTTCGGTAAATCGGATCTTTCTTTTAAATACATCTTCCAGTTGATTCATTATCTACGTTACATTTTACTTGGTGAATCGCTTCTTAATCCGACAGCTCGCTAACTTCTTTCTTAACTGTACTGTCGCCAATTTCTCTGTCTTTCCAGATTCCCGCTAAATTCAATTTCTCTAACGCTTCTCCAGTTGCAACCGGTAACTCTAATGTTAAAGTCTTTACCATTTCTTTGCCTTCTTTGATTTCGACCTTGATTCTGTGTATTGTCCAACTCTTTTTCAACTTTCTAATTTCAGTTAATTTCTGATAAATTAAGAGTGAGGAAAATGTAGGAAATTTGAGGGATAAAATCGGCTGTTTTTTTCCTCACTTTTTCAGCCCAATTTCTTCCAATTTTCTTAACGGATCGACCTTTCTCCGATCACTCTCAGTTTTCTCTCAATCTCGATTTCCTTCTCCGCTGTCTTTGTTAATTGAAGAATCAACTCTTGAATCTTCTTGCGATATACTTTCCATTTCTGTAATAGACTTTTTACTTCCTCTCTCTTCTTTGCCGAACTCATTTTGTCATATCTCTTCCCATACGATTCCATTCTGTTTTGGAGGGAAGCTTCTTTCTCCACCGCTTTCGGATCAATTCCATTTAAGGCTCGTTTTGTCTCGTTTTTGCTTTTCATTTAGACACCTCCCAAACTCGCTTCTTTTCTCCGACTGCTGTGAGCTTTTCTACAATCTCCGAATAGCCCCGATGGTAAGCCGCTATTTCTACGTCCAACTTCTCTTTCTTCTTTCGAAGCTGTATGAGCCTTCCTACCAAGCGGCTCACTTCCGTTTTCTTGCCCGATACGCTCAGCTTCCCATACTTCTTTTGAAACTCCTTCACCTTCGCTTGCTCGATTTGTCTTTGGCTCTTTTTGCCTTCCTCTTTCTTGGCAGTTTGCTTTGGATCTTTGATCTTTAGTTCCTTCTTTAATTCGGCTATGTATCTCTGTGCTGTTCCTCTTGGTATATTCTCATTTTTAGAAATCTTAACTGCTAAGTTTTCTGATCGTTCCTTTTTAGAAAAAATCAAAGATTCACCCTGAATTTTTGATCCTTCTTTCAAACCCTCATTCTCTTGTCTTGTTTCTTTCGCTTGCTTCTCTAAGGTGCCAACTTCACCGAAGAATAGCCCAAGCTCACTTCCGGACATTCCATCCGTTTGTTTTTCAAGAGAAGAAGACAATTCTTGTTTGAATCTTTCTTCGTTTGTTTCTTCTTCACTGAGTATTTTAGACGACTCGTTCTTTCTGTTTCCGCCTCGATTGTCTTGGACAAGTTCATCCTTGTATTTGCGAAGGATTCTTCTCTTTAACCGCTCCTTTCTTTGTTCCGCTGTTAAATGTCTTCGAAATAAATTGTCTCCTTCGAGTATATCGTATTCCTCCTCAAGGGTGAGTTCGTTCATATAATATCGAACGGGTATGTTCTCGACTCGACGCCGCACGTTCTCGTCTTCGTGCTCCTTTAACTCTAAAGCTATCCGGTATCGGTTCTCTCCCGTGACAAGTGTCCCGTCCTTTTTGGCTGTGAGTGCGTCTAAGATTCCGTTCAGTGCAATGTTCTCTTTGAGATTTGCATATTCTTCTTCACTTAAGTGGTCAAAGTCGTTTCTCGGATTTGGCTTCAAACTCTCAGGCTTCACCATCTTCACGATCGGATTGAGAGTAATCCCCTTCGGTATATACTGTTTCCCAAATGTGGATCCGGGTCGGGGAGTGGACTCTTGTGTTTCCATCCACTCTTTGGCTTTCTCTTCTAAGGAAACTTTGGAAGTAGTTTCTTTCTTTGTTTCTTTTGTGTTCCTTTCTACTTTCATTTCCTTCCCCCTTTTAAGCTTCTTAATACTTCGTTTGTCAGTTCTTCAAATAACTCGTATCCCTTTGTATTCTCTTTCAACGCTTTCCCCGTCTCTGTGGCCGTCTCAATCGCTGACAACTTCCATATCACTGTATTGGATACTTCGTATTTCTTTCTCAAGCTCAAGATCCTCTCCGTTTCCTTCTTTCCCTTACTCGCAATCGAGGGGACAAGTAAGGTCTTTACTCCCTTGCTTTTTCCTTCCGCTTCCCGATACTCTTCGTATATACTTTCTATTTCCCCCAAAAGTGTCTTGGTTCCTTGAAAGTTCCACCTTGAAGGCCTCACCGGATACAATACCATATCCGCTACAAAAAGCGCAAATCTCAGTTCCAAACTCAAATACACCGGCGTATCAATGATTACAAAATCATATTCAAGTTTCTTTAACTTCTTCGCAAATGATCCCAACACTCTCGGGTCACTTCCTAAGTCCTCCGTGATCTTCCCTAAAGATATTGTCGCCGGTAGTACTTCAATCCCCGGAAATCGGGTCTCATACACACAAGCCTCGATTTCTTTTTGTTCGAGTAGCGCGTGATATATGTTCCTTTCGTCCAATTCCTCCTCTCTCACTCCACGAAGAAAAAAGTCAGTTAGGTTGTTGTTCAAATCCAAGTCCATACAAAGGACTCTCTTTCTCTTCTCCCGTAACTGGATGGAAAGATTAATCGCGGTCGTTGTCTTTGCAACCCCGCCTTTCAAATTCGCAAGCGTGATAATATTCATTCTAATACACTCCCGTTCTAGAACTCAGATGTTAGATTTCAGAGTTCAGTTATTTTTCCCTAATAGTGCAATTTCGCTTTAACAAAGGTTGATTTCCCTCCTTCTGTAAATTTCCTGATCCCTAATTTCTGACTTCTGATCCCTAATAAGCCTTCGGCCTCCTAAGTGGTTTAGGCTTTTTGAAAATCTTGTTTTAGTTGGAACTTTAGAAACCGCTAAAGAGGGAAGTCCTCTCTAACCGGTCCTTTTCGTTTGCTTGTTTAGAGATATGGAATGTTACAAGAACCTAATTACTGATCCCTAACACCTAATCACTGATTCCTAGACACTAACTCGTATTCGGTTCTTCTTGAGTTTTGAGTCTTGTCCTTTGCTTCAAGTTCTTCTTTTTGAGGAGAAGCCCCTCCCACAAGTGAACTTGAATCCGGAGTATGCAGTGACGGATGCGTCTTGTCATATACCTCTTTCAGCTTGCGGATCGCTACGTGCGTGTAGATTTGAGTCGTGCTTAAATACGCGTGTCCAAGCATTTCTTGTACGTGCCGTATGTCCGCTCCGTTGTCAAGCATCCCCGTTGCCGTCGTATGTCGGAAGATATGAACCGCTTGTCGTTTTTTAACTCCAGCTGTGTCTCTGAATTTTGTAAAATTCAAGGTGATGCTCACAGGATTCATCTTCTTACCTCTTTGATTAAGGAATAAATAGGGCTCTTTTGCATTTTTAAGAAATACGACTCGCGACCTTTCCAAATATTTCCTTACCCATTCAAGGGCCCTTTCACTGATTGGAATCAGTCTCATTTTCTTGCCCTTACCTTCTCTCACAAGGAGCGTTTTTTCCTCAAAGTCAAGGTCGCTTAAAAACAGATTCCCGAGTTCCATTCTACGGATTCCGGTCGAATAGATTACCTCAAGCATTGCCCTGTCTCGAAGCCCAAAAACATTCGTCACGTCCGGCACCGACAATATCTTTTCCGCTTCCTCTACACTAAGCACGTTGTGAGGGATATTTTTTTTGACATACTTCGGAAGCTCTAAATCCAAACTCGGATTTAAAAGCAACACACGCTTTTTTACAAGCCAACCAAAATAGTCTTTCACCGAGGAAAGTTTCTTGTGTTTCCTCGCGCTCGATAGCTCTTTCCCGTTATACTTGTTTTTTAACCCAGATACATGCGCTCGGTATCTTTCTAAGACCGAAAGTGTTACCTCCTTCGGATAACGGACTTCACGCAAAGCACACCAATCAAAAAAATTCATCAAACATATATGCGCATTCTTTAATGTATTTTGGCTGTGAGACTTCGCAGTTCGATTCCATTCTAAATAGTTGTAACAGTAATTCTCGAAACTTCCAACGGGAGAATTCCGCAAAGTATCTAACTTTTCTTGCCACTTCATTTGGATTCAAAACCAACCAGCAACAACAAGGACAAGCTTCGGGGAAACTTTTTTCTCCCTAGAATACATTGTTTAAGCGTAAAACTCGTATTTTGCTTTGAAACACACTCTAAACCCCTACAGAATAAGAGAATGAGGGGGCGGCTACCCCTAGGCGAAGGCCAGGCTACCCCCAGGCGAAGGGGGAGCGAAGTGCCCTTTTTGCTAGGCGAAGTTTGCAGCAAACCTGTGGCAAAACGCAGGCTTTCCCGAGCCTTGTTGATCTGGATACAAACTGAATGTATCCACATGAGAAATTTCCCTAAATGTCCAGAACAAAAATATACATAAGGCCATACAAGAAACTCAAAATATTCAGATTCTTTCATACATTCTCACTCACTTCCTCTTTTCTTTCAAACCCAAATATTTCTTTCCAAGAAAAAACCGAATTCCCTTCTTCCAAGAAAGATAACCCTAATGTAAACTCTTCTCCTTCCTTTCCTTCTCCGTCATACAATAGCTCGTATTCCACTAACTGTCCTTGACCGCGACTTCGTACCACCAAATACTCCAACTCCTCCAGTCGTCTCAAATGAACTCTAAGTCTTGTATCACTCATTCCAAGTCTTTCTCTCGCTTGACGTCTCGTGAATCTCACTGCACTCTTTGAAAGCTTTTGTTCTTCGATTTCCTTTTCTACCATCTCATGAAGAGAAAACAATACTTCCTTTGTCTGGGGGGTTAACTCTTCAAGCGTCCTTCCTAATATCTTAGAAGCAAGTAAACTACCAAGCTCCATGTCTGAAGTAGTCACCTCTATGTATTCGAAGCTCTCTCCGTTTTCATCCTTACCGATCTTCTTTTCTCTTTGGTATTGGTGTAAAAGTGCGATCGATTTGATGAGGGTAAGATATTTCTTTTGATCCCGGCGCATTCTCAGTTTTGTATCCGGAAACTTCATTTCCTTCGCATACGGATTCACGACAACTAAAGGCCGAAGGATCCTTTGTAGATTCTTGTGAAGCGTTACGATCTTGTCTTTGTCTCGCTTTTTTACGATTCCTTCTAACGTCTCCAGTTCTCTTTGAATCTCAAGGATCGTTCTTGTCTGTTCCCTTCCTTCGTTTACGGTGAGAATCAAACACCGGTTTTCAAGTTCCTCATCAATCTCTAAGTTTGTGGTCGTAAGGAAGATTACCACCGGGCCTTCCACGCTGTATTCTTCCGTTACCGTCCTTCCTGTCGCCGGGTCTTTCATTGCGCTTGCAATACTGATTTTCTTTTCACTCTGTAAGATCTTGAGCGCATACTTGGCCCGTTCCGCTCCTTCTTCCTCCGATATGGCTAATACCTTGTTCTTTAAATTCTTCGAGGACATATAGAAAAGGCTTTGGCCCGTCATTGCCGAATACTTCTCTTTCTCTTCTTCCGGTACAAAATCAAGGATAGAGTCCATTAGGGTCGACTTACCCGCACTCGATGAGCTTTGTATAATCACGGCCAATGGATTCTCTGTCCTTCTTGTAATGCTCGCAAGATATCCAACTAAAGAATTGATTCTCTCTCCCACAAGTCCGCATCTTTCAAAGTCCATGAGTATATTCGAAAGTAGTTCCGGGTCTTCCAAATACCGGATCGCTTGGGCCCTTTCTTCCGGAGTTAACTCCACTTCAGTCTTTACGTTTCTCTCCTTCTCTCTTTCGTTCAATGCCTCTTCCAAGATATTGAGAAGTCTTCCCAGTTCCTTCTTGATTATTTCTTCTTTTTCTCGTAACTCATGGGAGGCCGTTGATATATACGACATCCTTCCTTTGTAACTGAGTAAGTCCACTGTGTCTACGTGATACCGTTCTCCCTGGCTTACCTTTAGCGTCACTTTCAACGTCTCAAGGCTTGGGTAATTTCGAAAGAGGCCCTTTGCTAAATACGTTCTTTCGGGGAAGTTTACTTCCACTTCTTCTTTCGTGATTCTTACTTCCGGTTGGGTTTGGGGTCTAGGTTCGACTAAGGTAGAAAGTCCCTCCGAAGTCAAAAGTGGTTCTTGCGGTCGTACATTGGTCTCAAGCGCGGACATCTCTTTGTATTGCGGTGTGAGTTCTTCTTCGGTAAGCCTTACGCTCTCTTCTAAAAGGCCAAACAGTGTGTCTTGTACTTCTTCGCTTCTCACTGCTACCTCATTTACATCCATTCCCAGTGGTAAAAGCACTCGGTAGATCTCAATCCCTTTGTCTTTTAGTTTCTGATATACCGAAACCGCTCCCTTGTCTCCCGCCATATCTGCGTCATACGCGATATATATCTTCTTGATTTGTTTTTCGAGTATCCTTTCTTGAATCACTTCCGTGAAGCCTTCCACTCCGTAACTGCAAGTCACGTTCCTGATTCCATTCTCCCAAAACGTCAACGCATCCAGTAGCGATTCGCAAAGTACTAACTCTTTCTTTTCAAACGCGTCTTCTTCGTTCCAGATTCCTAAGTGTTTACCTTGTAAGTAACGGTGATTGGGTATTCTTGGGTCTTTACTCCCGAATACTTTTCTTCCATACATCCCGCACAGCTCTTTGTCCCTAAAAATCGGGATTACTATTTTCTTTTGGAAATACTCTTGTCCGTTCTCTCCAAATATCCCGAATTCCTTCAAAATATCTCTCGCTCTTTGTCCCACAATACTTTGTCTCGATGGCAATATCTTTCCTAAACTTCCGTCGCTGTAGCCGATTCTAAACTTGGATATCGATTCCTCGCTTCCAATCTTTCTCGTTTGTAAATACGAAAGTGCACTTCTCGTTTGTCTCAAGTTAGTTTCGTAGTATTCTAATACCTGAAAGACCACAGCTCTTTCTTCTGAACTCAGTTTCTCTGTTGTCGGGATCCTTCTCCCCCCTAGGGCACTCTCCAAGCTTACAGGCGTGACGACTGCCTTTCCTCTCTCGGTGGACGGTCTGAATTTTAGTAACACATCTACCGCTTCGTTAAATCCCAAGCCTTCCCGTTTCATTACGAAGTCGATCGCGCTTCCCCCTGTCTTACAAGCTCCCATACAGTGCCACAGATTCTTTACAGGCGTTACGACAAAGGAGGGCGTGCGGTCGTCATGGAACGGGCATTTTGCCACCCAGTTCGTCCCGTGGTTCTTGAGTTCGATCCCGTAGCTGCGGACTAACGCAAGCAGGTCCGTTTGGGTTTTTAACCGCGTAATCTCTTCTTTCGGGATGTAGGGCATGGGGAAGGCTCCTGGTGAGGGGAAAAATTTTTGTAATGCGGTACTCCTACATATATGCAGGATTTTCCGTCATCTTCGTAGGACAAGGTAAATCATTCATGTAACAAGATGCAACCGGAAAACAGGAACTTTTGATCGACAGAAAGTAATTTTGTGCGATATATGAAGGAAAATGGCACAGAAACAGAAGAAAAATGACGCCAAGTACAAAGAGGAGTTCCCAGAGAGACTTCGCCAATTACGGGTCATGAAAAAAATGTCCCAGGAAGAACTTGGTCAATTGACCGACCTGAATTACAATCACATCGGTCGTTACGAAAGAGGTGATTCTAGACCATCCGCTGACAAGCTCAAAGCTCTTGCCGAAGCTCTCGGTGTAACTACCGACTATTTACTCAGTGGAAACTCGGACAATGCAGCCCGTGTGAATTTAGAGGACCAAGAACTTCTTGAAATGTTCCGAAGCGTCCAACAACTCCCCGAAGAAAAAAAAAAATCTATCAAAGATCTGATTGAAGCCTACTTGTTTCGTGAGAAAGTCCGTAAAGATATTGTACTTGTGAAAAAATAATAGGCATCGATCATCTTAGGAAGAATTCTCAATGCAACCTCAGATTCAACAAGTAGTTCAAAAACTCGAACACCTTTCTCCGCTGCGTCTCGCAGAAGTAGACGATTTCATAGACTTTATTCAGCAGAGAGATCAAGACCCTCTCTTACGTCACGCGTATTCCCAAGCCTCGGAAAATGCTTTCGATAAAATCTGGGACAACGACGAAGATGCAGTTTACGACAATCTTTAATTTCGCCGACGTCGTTTTGGTGAATTTTCCTTTCACCAATCTGCAAGCTTCTAAAAAACGTCCCGCCGTTATCATCAGTAATCAAGCTTACCAACAAACAAGACCCGATGTGATTCTCATGGCTATCACAAGTCAAATTAGGCAACCTCTCGCAATGGGAGAGAATCTCATTCAAGATTGGCAAAAAGCGGGACTTGCAAAACCTTCCGTTTTCAAACCGCTCATTGCTACCATCGAGCAAATTCAAATTGTTAAAGTTCTCGGTCAACTGTCTCCCACCGACAGAAGCAATCTGCAAAAAATCATTCACATGATTCTTGATAACGGATTAGAATAAAATCAATGAAACGGATCGTAATCAACGTGCCCGAAGAGAAATACTCTTTTCTAATCGAGCTACTCGGCTATCTTGATTTCGTCGAAGTCATCGAACCCAAAAGCCCGGCCACTATGAAAGACTTTCACGGCATTCTCTCCAAAAAATCAGCAGCGATTCTTCAAGAGAAAGTTAAAAAAGACAGAGAAGAATGGGATTGAAACTCCTTCTAACGTCCGAATACGTAGTTATCAATCCTTAGAACCCCTAATACAAAAAAAACCGGCGTCTCCACCGGCCAAGTTGTTGGATTTTGGTTGAATGTGCTCACGATTTCTAATCTATTTTTTAAAGACAACGATTTAGAAAAAACGATCCAAGAAATTTCGTCTCAGAATTCGTTTTGAATACCGGATCGGCGTCTTACTCAGGCTTCGCTTTGAAATCTAAATTTATTACCTTCTCCAAGTCCTCATACGGTACTTCTACTTTTATTAACTCATCCATCAAGGTATTGTAATATATACACTTGATTTCAGGGCTCCAACTCGCGTCCACATACATCTTTTGGCCCGTTCTTTTGTCTCTTACCGCTTCGCCTAATACATATACTTGTTTGTCTTTGTTTTCCATTTCTTCCCCCAGCTGGGAAACTCACTCCCTGGGTTCCGATTCTTCTAGACATTCCTTACTCCCTTTCGCTTTGTCTTTAATACGAAGGGAGTTCTTTTGTTTGTTTCTCGATATGTGATGATTTCTTTTGAATCAGCGTTTTACTTGGGAAGATACGGTAGTAATCCCTTGATCCGTTCCAAATCTTCCGGTAATTTCTCTACCTTCACAAGGCTTTCCTTCTCTGCGTCAAAGTAAACACAACGTACTTCCGGGGTCCAAGTTACTTCCACATACATCTTTTGGCCCGTCTTTTTGTCTCTTACCGCTTCGCCTAATGCGTATCCTTTCTTTTTCTTGTTTGTTTCCATTCCTTCCGCCAGTTGGGAAACTCTCCCTGGGTTCCGATTCTTCTAGACATTCCTTTGGTCGTATTCAGGTTTCACAGATAAACTGAAAAGCGTAGCCTAGGCTATAACCTGTAAAGAATCGAACCTTCTTCCAAAATATGATACATATCACTTTCTTTAACTTGAGCATCAGGCAAAACTCCATCCCCGACGACTTTAGTGGAGAAAATAATTTTAATAACATTTGGTTTCAAAAAGCTAAATTTAAGAATCAATTGATCATGTGCAAAGATCGAGCATATTCCGTTAGAACATGCAAACTTTGGATTTTCATATTTCAGATAACCTACACCAGCATAAGGGTTGACAAGAACTTCAGATTTTTCTATTTCAAGATTGAGAAATCCAACTAAATCTTGTGGAAACTTAGTACCTAAAGAAACCCACCTACCGATAGGATCATCTTGTCCTGATTTGCCGTTAGGATTGAAAATGTTTTTCAATGACCACCCAATTTCACCTGAAGTTTTTTTTACAAGTATCCATTTAAAACTTTCTGAATAACCCCCAATCTCATCGGTAAATGCAATATTTTCTTCTTTTTGAATTTCATATTTTTCTCCGAGTTTTAGAATTCCAATTCTCTGAGCATCTGCTTGTAAAGCTTGATATAAAGGAACTTCATCCGGTATATCATTGAGAGTCGGGCTCTCTTTAGTTTTACACGAATAGGCTACGAGCAATATTGAAATGACTATCAGTGATTTAATTCTCATTTTTATTTGCATTAAACTTCTCCCATGAAAACTTTAAAGGATCAATTTGTACTCTTTTGCCGTCTACGTATTTATTCACTTCTTGATGAATGTGAGGTCCGCCAGGAGTGTTACCGGATTGACCAGATAAAGCAATAACCTGACCTTTAAAAACTTTCTCACCATCGCGAACTAATACTTTAGAATTGTGAGCATAGTAAGAAAAAACGGTTTCACCATTCGCGTTGGTATGACGTATTGAAATGGACGCTCCGCCAAGTTTTGTATTTTTTCCTGGCTCCACCGGATAGCGCAAATAATCATCGGGTTTATTTCTTGCAATCGTAACAACACCGTCCTCTAATGCGGACACTTTCGTTCCAATGGGCGTCATGAGATCCACTGCTCCATGAATTGTATTTGTGCGAGGTTGTGAAAAAGGGCCATCTGTTTTTTCATTAAATGCAATTGATGTTCTTGCTCCATTGGCATACTCGGCCAAACCGTTTTCCCCAATACGAACAATTTGATGTGGATCAATATTTGGCTGATTTCCTCCCGTCGCCCGATTCCATAGACCTTTCGCTCCATCTGCAATCGAACCGAACAAAGAAGCGGCTCTTTCACCCAGTGTTGGAGTTCTACTTCCAACTACATTGATAGACCCGTCCGCTTGAACACCTGGTCTTTGTGAACCAGTCGGTTTTCCATCCGGATCAAAAGAACCCGATGACGCTAACGTCTGCCCCGGATCATGTGAAGATGGCGCTCCATGTGCGGGAGTAGGACCATCATCGCCAAACCCGATTACTCCATGACTTCCGTCTTCTCCTTCTTTTCTGGTCGCAGCATATCCTGCACCGTCTAACACCGATTTTCCGCTTTCTTGATTATTTTTTTCCTGAGCAGCCTTCGATTCCGCATGAGCTTGCGCATCCAGAATCGCTGTCGCCTGTTCCTTACTCAAACCTTTCGATTGAAGTTCTTCCAGCTCTCCTTGTTTCGAAACAAAGTCCGCCTTCCATTTGTCTGCCAAAAAGTTTGTGTTTGCTTGAAAACCACCCGACTGACTCCAGTTCCCCGCGTTGACACCGCCAGACGCGTTAAGTGCAGCGGACAAACCATCTCTTTGAGAAAAACTTAATGTTCCACCAGCGCCTTTCATTTGGTTTGCAAGTGAGTTCTTCGGTTTGTCTTTGTCTCCCGGTGCTTCGTATCCGATATTTCCTCCGACTCCGCCTTTCTCACTCCAACTAAGTCCGCCATTCAATCCGCTATCAAAACTTTTACTCAAGCTCGCACCGAATCCGTCTCCTTCGCTGTAACTCAAAGCAAAACCGGTTCCGCTACTTTGGGAAGTAAATCCAGCGCTTCCGCTCACACTTCCCGTCTTAGAATTGTAACTCAGTCCCGCGTTGAAGCCCGCTTTGTTAAATCCTACGTCTACCGATGTTCCGCCTCTTTCGGAGATTCCTACGCTCACTGTCGCTGGTCCATATCCGACTCCGACACTTGCTCCAAATCCGTTTTCTGCGGAATAGCTAAGTCCTACGTTAACCGCTCCACCCGTAAAACTTTTTACCGCTGCTCCTGCAGCTCCTCCTACAGCACCAACGAGCGCCCCCTTTAATCCTCCGCTTGCGGCTCCCGTTGCAGCTCCGATTCCGGCGCCCACTGCCATCGCGACCATTAGAGAGGCTCCACCGGTGAAGGGCGCGGCCGCCACTGCTACCACCGTTGTCACCATCTGGAACTCTTGGCTTTGATACCATTGTTCCTTTGGTTTGTTCATCTTCTCCATCTGATTCGAGATCATCCAAGCGGGAATCCCGGTCGCCTTCGAAATTGCGTTTACCGTTTCGTCTTTCACATACGCCTTCACCGCGTCTTTCATGCTCGAACCACCGACTAACGCTCCTACAAGGCTTGCCGGTAAGCCCGTTGCTTCCGCCACTGCTCCCGTTATGCGGCTTTGTGCTTCCGACTTCACTGCTTGCGTAAATCTCTGGCCCATGCTTCCGCTTCCGCCGTTCATTCCATTCAAGATTGTAAATAGAAATCCCTTACTTTCCTTCTCCGCGTCATTTGCCTTTGCTTGTTTCTCGATTCTGTTTTGGATATCTTCTTTGTAGATTTCATACTTCTGGTTTACGCTCGATAACTGACTCTCTGCGTTTTGATTTCCCACTAACTTCAAGTTGAAGTTGTAGCCTAAGTTCGAGATATTAAATCCGGATGTGACAATCAAATACTGCATTCCGTAGCTGACTTCTACCGGTATCCCTTTCACACTCACCGAGCCTTTTAACTCTCTGCTTCCGCCAAACACTGTGTCGTCGATATTTGCTCCCTCGTACATGTTTTAGATGTTAGTGGATAGTGATCAGATTTCAGGCGGGAAGGGGAAAGCCTTCCCCTCGCTTCATACCGAGCTTGCTGCTTCTCTAATTTAGAAATGTCTAATCGTTTATTCAAGCTCGGTATTACGCTTCCCCTTCGCCGGGCTACTTCTTTGTGTTTCATCCCCGGAGCCCTATCTCGCGATCCGTAGAGAGTGAGATTGAGTTCTTTCTCTCCCGACTCATAGGGAGAGCTTCTCTGCGTTAGGGCGTTTTACTGAGTTTAGGAAAATAGTATATTTCCGTTTTAGAATCCGCATGGAAAGTTCGGTGGCTCTGGGAGTCATTTGCTCGAACAAGATTGCAAAACTTTGTGATTTGTGTCAATTATTATATCACTGATAAATAACAAAAATTAGACGATCATTCAAAAAAGATTTAATTTGTGATGTATATATAACGATACATTCACAGGAGGAGCGGGCGACTCAACATAATTCCACGTCCGACTTCATCTATTTCCGCTGGTATCCGTATTTAATCGAGGTTAATGGTTGTTTTACGAAATCTCTATTCTGCTCAATCTGGTGCTGATTCTTTATGTTATCAAAAAAATTGGAGCAGAATCAAAAAATTCCATTCAAATCTTATTTCTAAAATCACAACTCTCAGCTTACAAACGAAAACGAAAAAAATTCCATACAAAACCTTTCGAAAGATTGAAACTCGTCTTTCTTTCCTATCTCGATCCCAATTGGATCGAAAATCTAATTCTTGTTTCTCCACATACTCTTCTTGAATGGAGAAACAAAAAATTCAAAACATTCTGGGCTCTTCTTTCCCGTAGAAAGAAAACAGGAAGACCAAACATTCCTTGGAAAGTCATCAAACTCATTCGAAGAGTCGCTAAGGAAAACAAAATCTGGGGAGCTACAAAACTACACGGTCTTCTTCTAAAGCTCGACCATGATATTTGTGAAAGAACTGTTTCTAAGTATATTCCAAAACGTCCTCATAGCCCTAAAAAACGTCTTTCTTGGAAAGAATTCTATTCTCTGCATGCCGATTCTATGGTTGTTTCCGATACTCTTTCCGTTTACTCTTCCAATTTCAAAAAGATCTTTCGCGTCGTTTTTTTTCTTCACGTCGGCTCTAGACAAATTCTTCATTTTGATATTCATACAAACCCGACTACAAATTGGATGCGAAAGGTTTTGAAGTTTGCCGTTCGTAAGCAAATTCAAGCAGGAAAAACCTTTCATTATTTTCTTTCCGACAACGATTCCATTTTTGGGAAACGCTTTACCAAATACTTGGAAAGAATCGGCATCAAACACAAAAAAACCTCTCTTCGCTCTCCTTGGCAGAACTGTTACGCGGAACGTTGGGTAAAGACATGTAGAAATGAATTTTTGGATTTCTTCATTCCTCTCAATCAGTATCATTTGGAAAAAAAACTGGAAGAGTTCATTCATTTTTACAATCATCATCGCACTCATTTGGCTTTGAACAAAGACAGTCCCGTTTCTTCTCCGGTTTTAATACGTCCTTCCGATGGGTCGGCAAAACTCGTTTCCACTCCCGTTCTCGGAGGTCTTTACCACATATATTCTTACGAAGACGCTGCCTAACCCACACTTGTTTCTAGTTTTCTTTTGTGCGCCGTTATTCGGAGAAAGATTCCCATGTCTTCCGTTTGATTTGTTTCTTTAATTCCTCTCTTCTTTCCGTATATTCCATATTTTGAATCTGTTTTATTCCAGTTTCAGCTCTCTTTTTTCTCAAATCCTTTCATTTTATCACATGCGTCTGCTATCTTGGATTCAACTTCCGTCATTTTAGTTTTTGCGAGACTCAGGAAAAATTTTGTAATGCGGTAATCCTACATATATGCAGGATTTTCCGTCATCTTCGTAGGACAAGGTAAATCATTCATGTAACAAGATGCAACCGGAAAACAGGAACTTTTGATCGACAGAAAGTAATTTTGTGCGATATATGAAGGAAAATGGCACAGAAACAGAAGAAAAACGACGCCAAGTACAAAGAGGAGTTCCCAGAGAGACTTCGCCAATTACGGGTCATGAAAAAAATGTCCCAGGAAGAACTTGGTCAATTGACCGACCTGAATTACAATCACATCGGTCGTTACGAAAGAGGTGATTCTAGACCATCCGCTGACAAGCTCAAAGCTCTTGCCGAAGCTCTCGGTGTAACTACCGACTATTTACTCAGTGGAAACTCGGACAATGCAGCCCGTGTGAATTTAGAGGACCAAGAACTTCTTGAAATGTTCCGAAGCGTCCAACAACTCCCCGAAGAAAAAAAAAAATCTATCAAAGATCTGATTGAAGCCTACTTATTTCGTGAAAAAATCCGTAAAGATATTGTACTTGTGAAAAAATAATAGGCATCGATCATCTTAGGAAGAATTCTCAATGCAACCTCAGATTCAACAAGTAGTTCAAAAACTCGAACACCTTTCTCCGCTGCGTCTCGCAGAAGTAGACGATTTCATAGACTTTATTCAGCAGAGAGATCAAGACCCTCTCTTACGTCACGCGTATTCCCAAGCCTCGGAAAATGCTTTCGATAAAATCTGGGACAACGACGAAGATGCAGTTTACGACAATCTTTAATTTCGCCGACGTCGTTTTGGTGAATTTTCCTTTCACCAATCTGCAAGCTTCTAAAAAACGTCCCGCCGTTATCATCAGTAATCAAGCTTACCAACAAACAAGACCCGATGTGATTCTCATGGCTATCACAAGTCAAATTAGGCAACCTCTCGCAATGGGAGAGAATCTCATTCAAGATTGGCAAAAAGCGGGACTTGCAAAACCTTCCGTTTTCAAACCGCTCATTGCTACCATCGAGCAAATTCAAATTGTTAAAGTTCTCGGTCAACTGTCTCCCACCGACAGAAGCAATCTGCAAAAAATCATTCACATGATTCTTGATAACGGATTAGAATAAAATCAATGAAACGGATCGTAATCAACGTGCCCGAAGAGAAATACTCTTTTCTAATCGAGCTACTCGGCTATCTTGATTTCGTCGAAGTCATCGAACCCAAAAGCCCGGCCACTATGAAAGACTTTCACGGCATTCTCTCCAAAAAATCAGCAGCGATTCTTCAAGAGAAAGTTAAAAAAGACAGAGAAGAATGGGATTGAAACTCCTTCTAACGTCCGAATACGTAGTTATCAATCCTTAGAACCCCTAATACAAAAAAAACCGGCTATTACACCGGCCAAGTTGTTGGATTTTGGTTGAATGTGCTCACGATTTCTAATCTATTTTTTAAAGACAACGATTTAGAAAAAACGATCCAAGAAATTTCGTCTCAGAATTCGTTTTGAATACCGGATCGGCGTCTTACTCAGACCTCGCTTTGAAATCTAAATCTATTACCTTCTCTAAGTCCTCATACGGCACTTCTACTTTGACAAGTGAGTCCATCGATGTATTGTAATATACGCATTTGATTTCAGGGCTCCAAGTTGCGTCCACATACATCTTTTGGCCGCTTCTCTTGTCTCTCACCGCTTCGCCTAACACATATACTTGTTTATTTTTGTTTTCCATTTCTTCCCCCAGCTGGGAAACTCACTCCCTGGGTTCCGATTCTTCTAGACATTCCTTACTCCCTTTCGCTTTGTCTTTAGTGCGAAGGGAGCTTTTTTGTTTTTCTCGATATGTGACGATTTGTTTTGAATCAGCGTTTTACTTCGGAAGATATGGCAGTAATTCCTTGATCCGCTCCAAATCTTCAGGATACTTCTCTACCTTCACAAGGCTTTCCTTCTCTGAGTCAAAGTAAACGCAACGTACTTCCGGGTTCCAAGTTACTTCCACATACATCTTTTGACCCGTTACTTTGTCTCTCACAGCTTCCCCTAACGCGTATCCTTTTGTTCTTTTCTTTGATTCCATTCTTTCCCCAGTTGGGAAACTCACTCTGTTACTCTTTATTTTTCCGTTGTTCAATCGTTCGCTTGAGTCAAACGACTTTCCTTTACTTCTTTTTAGGAACCCCGTGATCTTCTTCGTGATATTGTAATTCAAGACTATCTTTCATCATTGCAATACACTCCGAAATTGTTTGCATGGATGCAACTTCGCCTACAGAACTATCCATATTCCAGCTTCCGTCAGACTTTTTTTCGGAATAGCCTTCTGTCATGAGTGCGAATGTTTCATTGCCAATGATTGATGTATATTTTACTATGAAATACTTTTGGCTTTTGCCATTGATTTCAATCGTAACACTTTCCGAATCTTTCTCTACAATCTTCCCCTTGTAGACCTTTCCTTCCACAATTCCAAGTTCTACGACATTCGCCTTCTGATCGATTCGGAGGCAGTAATCTTTAAACTTCGATTGGATTCCAAAAACTTCTTTCATGAGGTGTATATCATCCATTGAGTACACACCATTGAATACTCTTTCAGTGTTCATATTCTGCACCTTCTCTTCCTTGACCGGGGTCTCTTGTTTGGGAGCTTCCTTGTTTTCTTCCTTGCAGAAGAAGACAAAGAACAACATACATCCTAACGCGATTTTCTTTTTCATGTTTCACCAATTGTCGTTGTATTTGATTTGATATACATTGCTAAAGTCCATTGGTTTGATACTATCTATTTTCTTACGGTTATTATTGACGTCATACCATTGACCATCTTTACCCCTCGCCACATTCTGCCAGTGGTTTGGATTTCCATCACCGGTTGTATCCGTAAACACGATTGCATTGTTCGCCTTACTTCGGTTCAAAGTATCAACCTGAGATCTCGTCACATGGACTTCACCGCTGACAGGATTTTTCAAGGTATTCAAGTCACCGCTCCAGTGACTTCCCACACCCAAAGAAGGAGCCTTCATTCCTCGGTAATCACTGTTCGTCATTCCAATATTACCCAACTGAGCTTGAGCAAAGTAATTTGTTTTTGTATCTACTCCACCATAATTCGAATGAGCATTTACATAACAAATTGCTGCCGTTGTCGACGAACCTAAGTCATAACTCGAAATCTTGTTGTTTAATACCAGATCCCGGACTTGGCCATATCGGCGATAATCTTCAAGGCCGCCCGTTACCTTAGCAAGATCTTTTTTCTCATTAGGAGTCAATGTCCCATACACTGCTTTCTCTTTCAGCTCAATCATTCTTCCCATCAACTGAGTCCGATTATCCGCATTCTCTCCTTTGAATTTAAATGCGTCTCCCGCCTTCATATCATTCATTTGATGATTTACCGCTTCGATTTTTAACAAAAGTATTTCATTGTATTTGGCGTTTTTCCCTCCCCCCGAATTGATAGCTTTGTATTCCGCATCTAAGGCCGCTTTTTGATCTTTGAGTTTGTCCAACTTCATCTTGTCCCCCAAACTCATATTTTTCTCATTGTCCGAAATCTGGCTTCTCCTCAAATCGATTTCCGCGGTAAACTCTTTGTGTAACTTTCCGTCTTTGTATTGGCCTGCAATTCCTGGGTCCGTTTCATTAACAACCTTTTTTAAATTTTCCGCAGCGCCGTCTCGGTTTTGAAAACGCTCGTATTGGTTTACTTCTAACTTGGTCGGATCGATACCAGATCCTTTATTTTTTCCGTCGTTGTCTATATCACCGTGATTTTGAGAGTAGTCTTCTCCTTCTTTTCTGGTCGCAGCATATCCTGCACCGTCTAACACCGATTTTCCGCTTTCTTGATTATTTTTTTCCTGAGCAGCCTTCGATTCCGCATGAGCTTGCGCATCCAGAATCGCTGTCGCCTGTTCCTTACTCAAACCTTTCGATTGAAGCTCTTCCAGCTCTCCTTGTTTCGAAACAAAATCCGCCTTCCATTTGTCTGCCAAAAAGTTTGTGTTTGCTTGAAAACCACCCGACTGACTCCAGTTCCCCGCGTTGACACCGCCAGACGCGTTAAGTGCAGCGGACAAACCATCTCTTTCAGAAAAACTTAATGTTCCACCAGCTCCCTTCATTTGGTTTGCAAGTGAGTTCTTCGGTTTGTCTTTGTCTCCCGGGGCTTCGTATCCGATGTTTCCTCCCACGCCGCCTTTCTCACTCCAACTTAAGCCCCCATTCAATCCGTTGCTGAAACTTTTACTCAAGCTCGCACCGAAGCCGTCTCCCTCACTGTAACTCAAAGCAAATCCGGTTCCGCTACTTTGAGAAGTAAATCCAGCACTTCCGCTCACGCTTCCTGTTTTGGAGTTGTAGCTTAATCCCGCGTTGAAGCCTGCTTTGTTAAATCCTACATCTACCGATGTTCCGCCTCTTTCGGAGATTCCAACGCTCACTGTAGCGGGTCCGTATCCAACTCCCACCGATGCTCCAAATCCGTTCTCTGCCGAATAGCTAAGCCCTACGTTAACCGCTCCACCCGTAAAACTTTTTACCGCGGCTCCCGCAGCTCCTCCTACAGCACCAACTAACGCTCCTTTGAGTCCTCCGCTCGCGGCTCCTGTCGCGGCTCCGATTCCGGCGCCCACGGCCATCATGACGGCTAAACTTGCTCCGCCAGTGAAGGGCGCGGCCGCTACCGCTACGACTGTTGTCACCATCTGGAACTCTTGGGTTTGATACCATTGTTCCTTTGGTTTATTCATCTTCTCCATTTGATTCGAGATCATCCAAGCGGGAATCCCGGTCGCTTTCGAAATTGCGTTTACCGTTTCGTCTTTCACATACGCTTTCTAGATGTCAGTGGATAGGGTTTAGATATCAGGTGGGGGAAGGGTCCCCCTATCAAAAGCCGCATAACGCGTCTTTTGATACCCCCTCTCCGGGCTATTTCCTCGTGTTTCATCCCCGGAGCCCAATCTCTCTAAACTTCATCAATTCAGTATATTCCGAAATACTCAAATTACTTTCTTTCCCGTGTAATCTTGAAACCTTCCTTTCGATCCTCTGAATATGCTAAAAACTCCGTCAGAAACACATTCTTACTTTTAGTTCCTGGGTATATTTCTAGGATTGTCAGCTTGAAAAGTAGATAACGATCATATGCTATACTTTGCGGTTTTATCTTCGTAAAAATCTCTCTTTCAAAAGTTTGTTCCTCGGGAGTGTCTTTCAATTCCAATTCAAAAGTATCATTTTCGATTGGATAATTGTGATATATGAGAGGATCATCTAAATTCGCCATCGTTTCCCCACCTTCCAATTCATATACATCGATCCTTACTTTTTTGATCCTTCCGTTTTCTGCAAAGGAAGTCGCATCCTTAGCCAATCCATTCAAAAAACTGAAATAGTTTTTCTGACTCTTCCCTGCGAGTTCCTCATACGAATTCTTATTTGAATTCACGTCATTGTAAGTATATATCCATTCTCCGATTCCTTGGTTTTTACTCACTCCCCAAGCAGTATCGATATATTGGTCATCAATGTTATTCGGTCCGTAAAAGGTCTTTGGTTTCCCTTTTTCAGTCAAAGTGGAGCTTGCAAGCAAGGACAGGTGTTCATTCGGCCGATAACATTTCTTGAAAATAGGAATCAGATCCTTTCGTGTTTTCTCACCTTCCGCTTGTAACATAACCGTTACTCCTGCTAATATCAATATCGCTAATATTCGTTTTTGGTTCTTCATATATCTTCCTTAGTCCTTGGTTACGTAGTAGGCTTTGTTCCCACCCAAATTGAACTTTCCATATTCGTAATGGGCAAACATTCCGTTTCCTTTGTAATCCTTTGTATTCGCATTGCCATACGGGTCAAACACAACCCAACCTTTCGAGTCGTATCCTACGATTGCGTTTCGGTGGTCTGTTACACCGGCTACATTGAACTTTCCACCAGCCGATACAATATTTCCGTTTCGAATGGCTGCTTGAATCGCAGCTTTCTTGTCATCGAAACTCAAATTTCTTCCATCGTTAAACAAATGTTGTGTAAGTCCGTATTCTTTGTTCAGCAGTTTGTTACCAGGATAGTCTTGTAATTCTTTCCCACCGTTTTTGTGATCATTCTCGTTTAAAATCCCTTTGCCTCTTGCAGTAAAGAGCATATCATCCACCATTTGTTTGGATGGATCTCTCGGAGTTGCCCCTACGTGATCCGCCATCACCGCGTTCGTCGTCGGAAAACATTGCCTACCAGGTCTCATGTTGTAATCAGGATCACTTACAGTCATACCCAGTATATTTTCATGCGATCTTTTAAAGTTCTCATTCGTCTTGTTGTCCAACTGAAGGTCATACTTTCCATTCATGATCGTATATCCTTCACCGTTCTTCAACGTTAACATCTTGCCGTCCATAGACTGGATCTTGTCCCCATACATGGCGGTTAACGCTTCCGTATGGATTCTCTCTTTGTTCTGCGCGTAATATTCATTTCGAGCTTCGTTAAATCCTTTCGAGTTCTTGCCTCCAATATCTGCAGTCAGTTCTTTCAACTTCTTGTATTCGGGTGAACTTTCACTCAAGTTATTCGCCTTTGCAAAATCTTTCAACGCCGCTTCCACATTCCCGGATTTCGTTTTGTCAAAGCTGTTCACTTGATCCAAGATCTTGTCGATTCCTTTGTTTACAAGTGGTCCGTTGAGTTCTCCATGTACCACCGGCTTTCCATCCGGTCCAAACGATCCGGAAGAACTTCCAGTCTGAAGCGGACTGTTGTCGCCGGTCGCTCCATGAGCCGGAGTGGGGCCATCATCATCGAAGCCGATTACATGAGCTTCCCCGTCCTCTCTTCTCGTGCTCGCAAAACCAAATCCATCTAACACCGATTTTCCGCTTTCCTGATTATTTTTTTCCTGAGCAGCCTTCGATTCCGCATGAGCTTGCGCATCCAGAATCGCTGTCGCCTGTTCCTTACTCAAACCTTTCGATTGAAGTTCTTCAATCGCCCCTTGCTTAGAAACAAAATCCGCCTTCCAGCTATCCATTAGAAAATTAGAATTTGCTTGGAATCCACCCGACTGACTCCAGTTCCCCGCGTTCACTCCTCCAGACGCGTTAAGTGCAGCGGACAAACCATCTCTTTGAGAAAAACTTAATGTTCCACCAGCGCCTTTCATTTGGTTTGCGAGAGAATTCTTCGGTTTGTCTTTGTCACCCGGGGCTTCGTATCCGATGTTTCCTCCCACGCCGCCTTTCTCACTCCAACTTAAGCCCCCATTCAATCCGTTGCTGAAACTTTTACTCAAGCTTGCACCGAAGCCGTCTCCCTCACTGTAACTGAGTGCAAATCCGGTTCCACTACTTTGGGAAGTAAATCCAGCGCTTCCGCTAACACTTCCCGTTTTGGAATTGTAACTCAGTCCCGCGTTGAAGCCTGCTTTGTTAAATCCTACATCTACCGATGTTCCGCCTCTTTCGGAGATTCCTACGCTCACTGTTGCAGGTCCGTATCCAACTCCAACTGATGCTCCAAATCCGTTCTCTGCCGAGTAGCTAAGCCCTACGTTAACCGCTCCACCCGTAAAACTTTTTACCGCGGCTCCTGCGGCTCCTCCTACAGCACCAACGAGCGCCCCCTTTAATCCTCCGCTTGCGGCTCCCGTTGCAGCTCCGATTCCGGCACCCACGGCCATGGCGACCATTAGACTTGCTCCACCAGTGAAGGGCGCGGCCGCTACCGCTACTACCGTTGTCACCATCTGGAACTCTTGGGTTTGATACCATTGTTCCTTTGGTTTATTCATCTTCTCCATTTGATTCGAGATCATCCAAGCGGGAATCCCGGTCGCTTTCGAAATTGCGTTTACCGTTTCGTCTTTCACATACGCCTTCACCGCGTCTTTCATGCTCGAACCACCGACTAACGCTCCTACAAGGCTTGCCGGTAAGCCCGTCGCTTCCGCTACCGCACCCGTTACGCGACTTTGCACTTCCGACTTCACTGCTTGCGTAAATCTCTGGCCCATGCTTCCGCTTCCGCCGTTCATCCCATTCAAGATTGTAAAGATAAATCCCTTACTTTCCTTCTCCGCGTCATTCGCCTTGGCTTGTTTCTCAATTCTGTTTTGTATGTCTTCTTTGTAGATCTCATACTTCTGGTTTACGCTCGATAGCTGACTCTCTGCGTTTTGATTTCCCACTAACTTCAAGTTGAAGTTGTATCCTAAGTTCGAGATATTAAATCCGGATGTGACAATCAAATACTGCATTCCGTAGCTTACTTCTACCGGTATCCCTTTCACACTCACTGAGCCTTTCAGTTCTCTACTTCCGCCAAACACTGTGTCGTCGATGTTCGCCCCGTCATACATCGACTTCCCGATCTTCTTCATCTCTCCGCTTTGATCTTGGAAACTTCCTTGATTAAAGTTGTATTTCGAGCCTTGTTCGTGGTAGCCTTTTAATCCTCCCATTTCTCCTTCGAACATGCCTTTCAAGTCGCTTGGCAACGCTTGAAAGGATGCTAATATGTTCGTCTTACTCTCTTGGTAGAGTTCCTTCTTGTAATCTTGGATCTCTTGATTTTGTGCGTATTCTTCTTTGATCTCGTTTGTCTTGTCGCTAAATTGTGCGAACATTTGTTCCACGTTCTTCTGCAGATTGTCGATGTAATTTTTAATCCCAATCGCCATTTCCGCGTTGAATCTTGTGGAATTCGGATTCATCATATCCACGCTCAAGTTTCCGGGATTGAACTTCGTCTCAATTCGTATATATTGATATTCTAAATCGGGAGAATAACTCGTGCTCTTCATCGCACTTCCGCCGATTTCGATTTCCCCGCTGTAGATCTGTCTGTAGGCGGAAATTCCTTCTCCGTCCGTTCTAAATCCGTAGCCCGCTTCTCGGAGATACTTGTATTGGTCTCCGTTGCTTAAGGCTTCTAAAAGTGTTTTCTGTAGATTCGAACTTCTTTCTTCGTTGTCTTTTTGGAGTTTCTTCGCGTAGTCGTCTAAATACTTCGACACTGCGCTGTTTGCCGCTAGGTTGATCGCTTGGCTGCTTCCTTGTAACAATGTTTGCAAATTGGAAAGATCGTTCTGATTTGTCACAAGCGAATTCATATGAGAAAGTAATTCATTCACTTTCTCTTGTTTCTCTGCAAGTTCTTTCTCTTGTGCTTGGATGTATTGAGCAACTCCGTTGTTGCTTACTTCTTGGGGAAGTGCGCTCTGGATGCTTGCAATCATTTCTTGCAATCCGTCTAACAGTCCGCCTCCAACATCACGGTTTGCTAATTCTTTCGATTCGAGTAGTAGTCTCTCCACTCGTTCTTTGTTCTCTTCTCCTTGTTTGTTTAAGTTAGAAGCCGTCTGAATCATTCCTTGGATTTGATTGTAGCTTTCTCCTTCCGCGATAATCCCCGCGACTTGATTCTTTCCTTCTTGAATCTGTTTGCCTATTTGCGTCGTATTCTGAAAGTTTTTGTTGATTAAATTATCTCTGTAACTCAAGAAAGAATTTTTCGTAAAGGTAAGCCCCCGGTTATCCACTTCACTCGTGATCTCTTCTCCCAAGTTGTAGTATTTCTTTTTCAAGAATCCTACTGCGTTGTTCTTTTCTCTCACAGCGTAACCAGTGTAAAGCGCGGCTTCGTCGAACTTCGCTTCGCTCTTGGCCTTCTCCGCTAACTCTTGATATCTTTCGGATTTTTCGAAGTATTCGTTTGCTGTTTTTAAATATGTGATCTCTTCATCGACTACTTCCGCTTGTAACGTTGTTGCGACTGCAATGTCTACTATCATGTCCCCATACAGGGCTTCTTTGGTTTGGCTTGTGTTGTTGCGACCGTTGAAGTTAAATCCTCCATTCGTTCCATTGATTTCATTTTGCCAAAAGCTTTGGTTTTGTCCGTTCGTTGTTATCTGATTCTGTAACGATTGCAACTCCGTACTGTCTACGATATACGCTCCGTTTCCGTAGATCGTTTGGGCAAGTGCATTAATTCTGTTACTTGCGCCTAGCTCCGCTGTTTTGTAAGCCTCGCTTCTTCCAAAAGAATCCGCTATGCTCGCTGAAAGATTCGCTCCTTGCTGATTCCAGCTTGTTTGATTTTGCAAGTTGGTAATGGCTTGTTGCATTACGTTTCCCGCAGCTGAATATTGGTATGTTTGATACAATCCCGTTGCTGCGTTGTAAAGCTGGTTTGTGTTTGTCTCCGAGTTTGTAATCTGGTTTTGGATTTGGTTTGCTTGCGGAATTGAGTTTGTTTGGTATTGAGTTTCTCCGTTAGGCGCTGTTACCGCTTGTTGCAGTGTATCCTTTGCTGACAAATACCAATTCAGTTCCGCTTGTTGGAAGACGGATTTCGTGTTCTCCCAGTTCTCTTGTCCCGTTCTAAATTGGCTGTTCGCGTTGTCTTGGCTTCCTTCAATTCCTGCCATTTGGTAGCCATACACTTCTGTTACCCACGCTCCTCGTGCCGCTTTCATCTGGTTGATTTGGTTGTCGTAGTTGGCGACCGTGGTTTGTTTCATTTGTTCCAGTTCTAACAGTTTGGCTTGGTATTCGTCTTCGTACTCGGCTGATCTTTCTTCCCAGTCTTTCAATGGATTCACAAGTGACAAGAACGTAGATGCGATACTACTAAACTGAGTTTTCATACTCGTCCAAAAGTTTTGATTCGCCTGCATTGCGATATCGATGTATTTGTATTTCGTTTGGACTTGTACTTGTTCGATCAACCCAAGAGAGTTATACCAATTCGAACTACTGAGCGCAGTTCCGCCTAACCACACTTTGGTTTCTAACGCGACATTGGATCCGGAAACCGCGTTCCCCGCTTGAGTGGATTGTCCAAATGCTATGTTGTAATTTCCGAATACTGCGTTTCGTATTTTTGTGTTCGTCGCTATCTGGTCTTTTTGTGCTTGGTTAAAGTTTTCAGTCACCGAAAGGGAATAACTTTGGTCGGTTATCCATTGTCTACTGTAACCGCACATGAAACCTCCTCCGCAATAATTCAAGTTCAAGGCGTAGGCGCCGGTTCCTCCAATGCAAGTTCCTCCGAGGTCCGTTCCGTTACAAGTCGCTATGTAATGACCTTCGCTGTAGTATCCGCTGCTATTGTTCGGGTTTACCGTATATGATTGAATCGGCGCATTAGATCCGTTAGGTCCGAAATCGGAACACGGAGACATCATCCAAACCCATGAACTCATCCAACCCGAAGCCTGAGACTGACAACTTTGGTATTGTTGATTCAGTTCCGCGTAAGCAGGATTCGTTACCGTATACGGATCAAAACTGCTTACAACGGTTCCTTGAAAGACTCCGTTTACAGCGGTCCATCCGTAGACGTTCCCGTCGTTTCCGTATGTCACCGCTTGCGATCCTGTCGGTTGGTAGTTGCACCAGCCTCCGCCTCCGTATGTGTTGTTGCAGCTCAGAGTTGCAGTCGCCACTTCTTTTTTAAACTCTAAGACTTGCGTCGCATACGTCTCTTGCCATTTTGTAATGTTCCAGTAGTCCGCTTTGGCCGTTGCGCTTGCGATCTGACTTTGGAAAAAGTTTCCCAATGTTTGCGCTAACGTTCCCAAAGATGCGTTTGTATTCAATGCGTCTTGCAAGTCGTCTAACAATTCATCCATATCCCCAAACACGGATGTCAAACTCGGATCGCTGGATGCGTTTGCTTTCAATTGGTTTTCTTGCGCTCGGATATTCGTAATCGTAGATTGCAGCGCGCTTCTCATTTGATTCTGTGCGTTGGTGATGATTTGTTTGTTCGCCAGCCATTGCGCTTTGGTCTGTTCGATTCCGTTGAGATACGTTAGTTTGTCATTCTCAAGTCCTGTAATCGATTGATTCCATTGCAGGATTCCGTTCTGGATCGCATTCAAGGAATTCTGTTCCCAAGTGTTTTGTTTGCTTAACAGATCCTGCCATTTCGTATCCCAAACTTGAACTCCTTGGTAATAGCTTTGTGCCGCTTGTGCCGGGTTTGTGTTTTGGGAGACCGGTGTGGTTGTCGCTGCTTGCACAGTCGGATTAATCGTATTCACCGAATTCGTGTTCGTCGACGTTACGTTGTTTCCTGTGTTTTGGGAAAGTGTCGCTAAAAAGATTTGCAGTTCCGCTTGTATGTATGCGTTTGCATCCGCCACCCATCGGCTTTTGGCCTGTTGTTTTTGCAATTCCAGTTGAGCCCTCACCGCCTCTTTGTAGACATTCACGTTATTCACCGCGTCTGAGTTATTTACTCCTCCGACGATCGATTCTATTTCCGCGTTCACTTCCGTTTCCCAGGCGGCTTCCAACACTTGTTCTCCGCCTGTCACCGTATTCAGAAAACTTCCCGAGTCCGTCGCTCCCGCTTTGGCTGCGTCCACGTAGGGTTTGAGTTCGTCATTGGCGAATTGTTTGGTACTTCCTAACGTGGGTACGCTTTGCGCGTTCAAAGGACTGAATTCGGACGACACAAGACTAAAAAGCGCAAACGGTATGACAAAGGATATATGAAACGCGATGATCGTTACCAAACTCACGATCTTAGTGGTCAGGGAATAGGGGTTAGATTTCAGGTGGGAAAGGGAAAGCCTTCCCCTCGCTTCATACCGAGCTTGCTGTTTCTCTAATTTAGAAATGTCTAATCGTTTATTCAAGCTCGGTATTACTCTACCCCTTCGCCGGGCTACTTCTTTGTGTTTCATCCCCGGAGCCCTATCTCGCGATCCGTAGAGAGTGAGATTGAGTTCTTTCTCTCCCGACTCATAGGGAGAGCTTCTCTGAGTTAGGGCGTTTTACTGGGTTTAGGAAAATAGTATATTTCCGTTTTAGAATTCGCATTGAAAGTTCGCTTTGTTCTCGAAAGTCATTCATTTGCTCGAACAAGATTGCAAAACTTTGTGATTTATGTCAATTATTATATCACTGATAAATAACAAAAATTAGACGATCATTCAAAAAAGATTCAATTTGTGATGTATATATAACGATATATTCACAGGAGGAGCGGGCGACTCAACATAATTCCACATCCGACTTCATCTATTTCCGCTGTATCCGTATTTAATCGAGGTTAATGGTTGTTTTACGAAATCTCTATTCTGCTCAATCTGGTGCTGATTCTTTATGTTATCAAAAAAATTGGAGCAGAATCAAAAAATTCCATTCAAATCTTATTTCTAAAATCACAACTCTCAGCTTACAAACGAAAACGAAAAAAATTCCATACAAAACCTTTCGAAAGATTGAAACTCGTCTTTCTTTCCTATCTCGATCCCAATTGGATCGAAAATCTAATTCTTGTTTCTCCACATACTCTTCTTGAATGGAGAAACAAAAAATTCAAAACATTCTGGGCTCTTCTTTCCCGTAGAAAGAAAACAGGAAGACCAAACATTCCTTGGAAAGTCATCAAACTCATTCGAAGAGTTGCTAAGGAAAACAAAATCTGGGGAGCTACAAAACTACACGGTCTTCTTCTAAAGCTCGACCATGATATTTGTGAAAGAACTGTTTCTAAGTATATTCCAAAACGTCCTCATAGCCCTAAAAAACGTCTTTCTTGGAAAGAATTCTATTCTCTGCATGCCGATTCTATGGTTGTTTCCGATACTCTTTCCGTTTACTCTTCCAATTTCAAAAAGATCTTTCGCGTCGTTTTTTTTCTTCACGTCGGCTCTAGACAAATTCTTCATTTTGATATTCATACAAACCCGACTACAAATTGGATGCGAAAGGTTTTGAAGTTTGCCGTTCGTAAGCAAATTCAAGCAGGAAAAACCTTTCATTATTTTCTTTCCGACAACGATTCCATTTTTGGGAAACGCTTTACCAAATACTTGGAAAGAATCGGCATCAAACACAAAAAAACCTCTCTTCGCTCTCCTTGACAGAACTGTTACGCGGAACGTTGGGTAAAGACATGTAGAAATGAATTTTTGGATTTCTTCATTCCTCTCAATCAGTATCATTTGGAAAAAAAACTGGAAGAGTTCATTCATTTTTACAATCATCATCGCACTCATTTGGCTTTGAACAAAGACAGCCCCGTTTCTTCTCCGGTTTTAATACGTCCTTCCGATGGGTCGGTAAAACTCGTTTCCACTCCCGTTCTCGGAGGTCTTTACCACATATATTCTTACGAAGACGTTGCCTAACCCACACTTGTTTCTAGTTTTCTTTTGTGCGCCGTTATTCGGAGAAAGATTCCCATGTCTTCCGTTTGATTTGTTTCTTTAATTCCTCTCTTCTTTCCGTATATTCCATATTTTGAATCTGTTTTATTCCAGTTTCAGCTCTCTTTTTTCTCAAATCCTTTCATTTTATCACATGCGTCTGCTATCTTGGATTCAACTTCCGTCATTTTAGTTTTTGCGAGACTCAGGTAAAACTTTTCACCGCTGCTCCTGCGGCTCCTCCTACAGCGCCAACTAACGCGCCTTTCAATCCTCCGCTTGCCGCTCCTGTGGCTGCTCCGATTCCCGCGCCCACGGCCATCGCGACCATTAGACTTGCTCCGCCGGTGAAGGGCGCGGCCGCTACAGCTACGACTGTTGTCACCATCTGGAACTCTTGGCTTTGATACCATTGTTCCTTCGGCTTGTTCATCTTCTCCATTTGATTGGAGATCATCCAAGCGGGAATCCCGGTCGCTTTCGAAATTGCGTTTACCGTTTCGTCTTTCACATACGCTTTCACTGCGTCTTTCATGCTACTTCCGCCAACGAGCGCTCCGACCAAACTTGCCGGTAAGCCCGTTGCTTCCGCTACTGCTCCCGTTACGCGACTTTGCACTTCCGACTTCACTGCTTGCGTAAATCTCTGGCCCATGCTTCCCGAACCGCCGTTCATTCCATTCAAGATTGTAAAGATAAATCCCTTGCTTTCCTTTTCCGCGTCATTCGCCTTTGCTTGTTTCTCGATTCTGTTTTGTATGTCTTCTTTGTAGATTTCATACTTCTGGTTTACGCTCGATAGCTGACTCTCTGCGTTTTGATTTCCCACTAACTTCAAGTTGAAGTTGTATCCTAAGTTCGAGATATTAAATCCGGATGTGACAATCAAATACTGCATTCCGTAGCTGACTTCTACCGGTATCCCTTTCACACTCACCGAGCCTTTCAGTTCTCTGCTTCCGCCAAACACTGTGTCGTCGATATTTGCTCCTTCATACATGTTTTAGATGTCAGTGAATAGTGATCAGATTTCAGGCGGGAAGGGGAAAGCCTTCCCCTCGCTTCATACCAAGCTTGCTGCTTCTCTAATTTAGAAATATTTAATCGTTTATTCAAGCTCGGTATTACGCTTCCCCTTCGCCGGGCTACTTCTTCTCTGTTCCAAGGCCCGGAGCCCTATCTCGCGATCCGTAGAAAGCAAGATTCAGTTCTCTCTCCCGACTCATAGGGAGAGCTTCTCTGCGTTAGGGCGTTTTACTGAGTTTAGGAAAATAGTATATTTCCGTTTTAGAATCCGCATGGAAAGTTCGGTGGCTCTGGGAGTCATTTGCTCGAACAAAATTGCAAAACTTTGTGATTTGTGTCAATTATTATATCACTGATAAATAACAAAAATTAGACGATCATTCAAAAAAGATTCAATTTGTGATGTGTATATAACGATATATTCACAGGAGGCGGGCGACTCAACATAATTCCACGTCCGACTTCATCTATTTCCGCTGGTATCCGTATTTAATCGAGGTTAATGGTTGTTTTACGAAATCTCTATTCTGCTCAATCTGGTGCTGATTCTTTATGTTATCAAAAAAATTGGAGCAGAATCAAAAAATTCCATTCAAATCTTATTTCTAAAATCACAACTCTCAGCTTACAAACGAAAACGAAAAAAATTCCATACAAAACCTTTCGAAAGATTGAAACTCGTCTTTCTTTCCTATCTCGATCCCAATTGGATCGAAAATCTAATTCTTGTTTCTCCACATACTCTTCTTGAATGGAGAAACAAAAAATTCAAAACATTCTGGGCTCTTCTTTCCCGTAGAAAGAAAACAGGAAGACCAAACATTCCTTGGAAAGTCATCAAACTCATTCGAAGAGTCGCTAAGGAAAACAAAATCTGGGGAGCTACAAAACTACACGGTCTTCTTCTAAAGCTCGACCATGATATTTGTGAAAGAACTGTTTCTAAGTATATTCCAAAACGTCCTCATAGCCCTAAAAAACGTCTTTCTTGGAAAGAATTCTATTCTCTGCATGCCGATTCTATGGTTGTTTCCGATACTCTTTCCGTTTACTCTTCCAATTTCAAAAAGATCTTTCGCGTCGTTTTTTTTCTTCACGTCGGCTCTAGACAAATTCTTCATTTTGATATTCATACAAACCCGACTACAAATTGGATGCGAAAGGTTTTGAAGTTTGCCGTTCGTAAGCAAATTCAAGCAGGAAAAACCTTTCATTATTTTCTTTCCGACAACGATTCCATTTTTGGGAAACGCTTTACCAAATACTTGGAAAGAATCGGCATCAAACACAAAAAAACCTCTCTTCGCTCTCCTTGGCAGAACTGTTACGCGGAACGTTGGGTAAAGACATGTAGAAATGAATTTTTGGATTTCTTCATTCCTCTCAATCAGTATCATTTGGAAAAAAAACTGGAAGAGTTCATTCATTTTTACAATCATCATCGCACTCATTTAGCTTTGAACAAAGACAGTCCCGTTTCTTCTCCGGTTTTAATACGTCCTTCCGATGGGTCGGTAAAACTCGTTTCCACTCCCGTTCTCGGAGGTCTTTACCACATATATTCTTACGAAGACGTTGCCTAACCCACACTTGTTTCTAGTTTTCTTTTGTGCGCCGTTATTCGGAGAAAGATTCCCATGTCTTCCGTTTGATTTGTTTCTTTAATTCCTCTCTTCTTTCCGTATATTCCATATTTTGAATCTGTTTTATTCCAGTTTCAGCTCTCTTTTTTCTCAAATCCTTTCATTTTATCACATGCGTCTGCTATCTTGGATTCAACTTCCGTCATTTTAGTTTTTGCGAGACTCAGCTATTTCTTCGTGTTTCATCCCCGGAGCCCAATCTCTCTAAACTTCAAGAATTCGGTATATTCCGAAATTCTCAAATCACTTCCTTTCCCGCGTGATTCTGAAATTCACTTTTGCATCTTCCGAATATGCGTGAAACTCAGTCAAAAACACATTCTTACTTTTGGTTCCCGGATATGTTTCCAAGATCGTAAGTTTGAAAAGTAGGTAACGAGCGTAGAAATCATCTTGCGGCTTTATCTTCGTAAAAATCTCTCTTTCAAAGGTTTGTTCTTCCGGAGTATCTTTCAGTTCCAATTCAAAGGAATCATTTTCGATGGGATAATTGTGATATATGAGAGGATCTTTTAAATTCGCCATGGTTTCAGTTCCCTCCAATTCATACACATCAATCCTTACTTTTTTGATCCTTCCATTTTCTTCGAAAGAAGTCGAATCCTTGGCCAATCCATTTAAAAAACCGAAATAGTTTTTCTGACTTTTTCCCGTCAGTTGATGATAATGATTCGTATTAGAATCTACGAAATTGTACGTGTATACCCACTCCCCAATTCCTTGATTTTTACTCACACCCCAAGCCGTATCTTTATTAATATCATCAATATTATTAGGTCCGTAAAAATCTTTTGGTTTCCCTTTTTCAGCCAAAACGGAACTTGCAACCAAGGACAAATGTTCATCTGGTCGATAACATTTCTTGAAAATTGGAATCAAATCCTTTCTTGTCTTCTCACCTTCCGCTTGTAACATAACCGTTACTCCTAATATCAATATTGCTAATATTCGTTTTGGGTTCTTCATATATCTTCCTTAGTCCTTCGTTACGTAGTAGGCTTGGTTTCCACCCAAATTGAACTTTCCATATTCGTAATGGGCAAACATTCCATTTCCTTTGTATCCCTTTGTATTTGCATTCCCGTACGGGTCAAACACTACCCAACCTTTTGAGTCATATCCCACAATCGCATTTCGGTGGTCGCCAACTGGGAAGGCTCCACCTGCAGATACAATATTTCCGTTTCGAATCGCTTGTTGAATTACCACTTTCTTGTCTTCGAAAGTTGCCTTATTTGGATATTGAAGCATGTGTTGTGTCAGTCCATATTCTTTGTTCAGCTTTTCGGCACCGGCATACGTCTTCATCTCAGTCCCACCACTGGTATGATCATTACGATTCAAAATCCCTTTTCCTAACGCAGTCGAAAGCATATCGTCCACCATTTGCTTGGATGGATCTCTAGGCGTTGCTCCCGCATGATCCGCCATTACCGCGTTCGTCGTCGGAAAACATTGTGCTGAATTTCTTAGATGATAATCTGGATCATTAACTTTCATTCCGAGAATATTCTCATGATCTCTCTTGAAATACTCACTCGTCTTGTTGTCCAACTGAAGGTCATACTTTCCGTTGGTGATGATCACTCCTTCACCGTTCCTTAATACGGCCTTCTTTCCGTCGATCGATTGAATCTTGTCCCCATACATCGCAGTTAACGCTTCCGTATGGATTCTCTCTTTGTTCTGTGCGTAATATTCATTTCGAGATTCATTAAATCCTTTCGAGTTCTTGCCTCCAATATCTGCAGTCAGTTCTTTCAACTTCTTGTATTCCGGCGAACTTTCACTCAAGTTATTCGCCTTTGCAAAATCTTTCAACGCCGCTTCCACGTTTCCGGATTTCGTTTTGTCAAAGCTGTTCACTTGATCCAAAATCTTGTCGATTCCTTTGTTTACAAGTGGTCCGTTGAGTTCTCCATGTACCACCGGTTTTCCATCCGGTCCAAACGATCCGGAAGAACTTCCGCTTTGAAGCGGACTGTTGTCTCCGGTCGCTCCGTGAGCTGGAGTCGGGCCATCATCATCGCCAAACCCGATCACTCCATGACTTCCATCTTCTCCTTCTCTTCTCTGTGTCGAAATCGCTGCACCGTCTAACACCGATTTTCCGCTTTCCTGATTATTTTTTTCCTGAGCAGCCTTCGATTCCGCATGAGCTTGCGCATCCAGAATTGCATTCGCCTGTTCCTTACTCAAACCTTTCGATTGAAGTTCTTCAATCGCCCCTTGTTTCGAAACAAAGTCCGCCTTCCAGCTATCCATTAGAAAATTAGAATTTGCTTGAAAGCCACCCGACTGACTCCAGTTCCCCGCGTTCACTCCGCCAGACGCGTTAAGTGCAGCGGACAAACCATCTCTTTCAGAAAAACTTAATGTTCCACCAGCGCCTTTCATTTGGTTTGCGAGTGAGTTCTTCGGTTTGTCTTTGTCACCCGGTGCTTCGTATCCGATATTTCCTCCGACACCGCCTTTCTCACTCCAACTAAGTCCGCCATTCAATCCGCTATCAAAACTTTTACTCAAGCTCGCACCGAATCCGTCTCCCTCACTGTAACTGAGTGCAAATCCGGTTCCGCTACTTTGGGAAGTAAATCCAGCGCTTCCACTCACGCTTCCTGTTTTGGAGTTGTAACTCAGTCCCGCGTTGAAGCCTGCTTTGTTAAATCCTACGTCAACCGATGTTCCGCCTCTTTCGGAGATTCCAACGCTCACTGTCGCTGGTCCATATCCCACTCCTACCGATGCTCCAAATCCGTTCTCTGCCGAATAGCTAAGCCCTACGTTAACCGCTCCACCCGTAAAACTTTTTACCGCGGCTCCCGCAGCTCCTCCTACAGCACCAACTAACGCTCCTTTGAGTCCTCCGCTCGCGGCTCCCGTGGCTGCTCCGATTCCCGCTCCCACTGCCATCATGACGGCTAAACTTGCTCCACCAGTGAAGGGCGCGGCCGCTACCGCTACGACTGTTGTCACCATCTGGAACTCTTGGCTTTGATACCATTGTTCCTTCGGCTTGTTCATCTTCTCCATTTGATTCGAGATCATCCAAGCGGGTATCCCAGTCGCTTTCGAAATTGCGTTTACCGTTTCGTCTTTCACATACGCTTTCACTGCGTCTTTCATGCTACTTCCGCCAACGAGCGCTCCGACGAGTGACGCGGGTAAGCCCGTCGCTTCCGCAACCGCTCCCGTTATGCGGCTTTGTGCTTCCGATCTTACCGCTTGCGTAAATCTTTGGCCCATACTTCCAGACCCGCCGTTCATTCCATTCAAGATTGTAAATAGAAATCCCTTGCTTTCCTTTTCCGCGTCATTTGCCTTGGCTTGTTTCTCGATTCGAGCTTGTATGTCTTCTTTGTAGATTTCATACTTCTGGTTTACGGTCGATAACTGACTTTCTGCGTTTTGATTTCCCACTAACTTCAAGTTGAAGTTGTATCCCAAGTTCGAGATATTAAATCCGGATGTGACAATCAAATACTGCATTCCGTAGCTTACTTCCACGGGTATTCCTTTGACACTCACAGAGCCTTTCAGTTCTCTACTTCCTTCGAACACTGTGTCGTCGATGTTCGCTCCCTCGTACATCGACTTCCCGATCTTCTTCATCTCTCCGCTTTGGTCTTGGAAACTTCCTTGGCTAAAGTTGTATTTGGATCCTTGTTCGTGGTATCCCTTTAATCCTCCCATCTCTCCTGAAAATGCCTTCTTCAAATCTTCAGGCAACGCTTGAAAGGAGGCTAATATGTTCGTCTTACTCTCTTGGTAGAGTTCCTTCTTGTAATCTTGGATCTCTTGATTTTGTGCGTATTCTTCTTTGATCTCGTTTGTCTTGTCGCTAAACTGCGCGAACATTTGTTCCACGTTCTTTTGAAGGTTGTCGATGTAATTCTTTACGCCGATCGCCATTTCCGCGTTGAATCTTGTGGAATTCGGGTTCATCAGATCCACGCTCAAGTTTCCGGGATTAAACTTCGTTTCAATTCGTATATATTGATATTCTAAATTCGGAGAATAGCTTGTTTCCTTCATCGCACTTCCGCCGATTTCGATTTCTCCGCTGTAGATCTGTCTGTAGGCGGAAATTCCTTCTCCGTCCGTTCTAAATCCGTAGCCCGCTTCTCGGAGATACTTGTATTGGTCTCCGTTGCTTAAGGCTTCTAAAAGTGTTTTCTGTAGATTCGAACTTCTTTCTTCGTTGTCTTTTTGGAGTTTCTTCGCGTAGTCGTCTAAATACTTCGACACTGCGCTGTTTGCCGCTAGGTTGATCGCTTGGCTGCTTCCTTGGAGTAGGGTTTGCAAATTGGAAAGATCGTTCTGATTCGTTACAAGCGAATTCATATGAGAAAGTAATTCATTCACTTTCTCTTGTTTCTCTGCAAGTTCTTTCTCTTGTGCTTGGATGTATTGAGCAACTCCGTTGTTGGATATCTCTTGCGGTAGTGCGCTCTGGATGCTTGCAATCATTTCTTGCAATCCGTCTAACAGTCCTTCACCGATGTTTTTCTCTGCTAGCTCTTTCGATTGCGCCAAGAGTCTCTCCACTCGTTCTTTGTTCTCTTCTCCTTGTTTGTTCAAGTTAGAAGCAGTCTGAATCATTCCTTGGATTTGATTGTAACTTTCTCCTTCCGCAATGATTCCCGCGACTTGATTCTTTCCTTCTTGGATTTGTTTGCCTATTTGCGTCGTATTCTGGAAGTTCTTGTTGATTAAATTATCTCTGTAACTCAAGAAAGAATTTTTCGTAAAGGTAAGCCCCCGGTTATCCACTTCACTTGTAATCTCTTCTCCCAAGTTGTAGTATTTCTTTTTCAAGAAACCGACTGCGTTGTTTTTCTCTCTCACCGCATATCCGGTGTAAAGCGCGGCTTCGTCGAACTTCGCTTCACTCTTGGCCTTCTCCGCTAATTCTTGATATCTTTCGGATTTCTCAAAAAATTCGTTTGCTGTTTTTAAATATGTGATCTCTTCATCGACTACTTCCGCTTGTAACGTTGTTGCGACTGCAATGTCTGCTATCATGTCCCCATACAGGGCTTCTTTGGTTTGGCTTGTGTTGTTGCGACCGTTAAAGTTAAATCCTCCGTTGGCTCCGCTAATCTCATTTTGCCAAAAGCTTTGGTTTTGTCCGTTCGTTGTTATCTGAGTTTGGATCTGATTGATTTCCGTATTGTCTACGATATACGCTCCGTTTCCGTAGATCGTCTGGGCAAGTGCGTTGATTCTGTTACTTGCGCCGAGTTCCGCTGTTTTGTATGCCTCACTTCTTCCAAAAGAGTCCGCTATACTTTGAGACAACGCGGCTCCTTGCTGATTCCAGCTTGTTTGATTTTGTTGGTTGGTCAACGCTTGCTGCATTACATTTCCTGCAGCTGCATATTGGTATGTTTGGTACAATCCTGTCGCTGCGTTGTAAAGCCCGGTTGTATTCGTTTCCGAGTTTGTAATCTGGTTTTGGATCTGGTTTGCTTGCGGAATTGAGTTTGTTTGGTACTCGGTTTCTCCGTTAGGCGCTGTTACCGCTTGTTGTAATGTGTCCTTTGCTGACAAATACCAATTCAGTTCCGCTTGTTGGAAAACATTGATTGTATTTTCCCAGTTCTCTTGTCCGTTTCTGTATTGGCTATTCGCGTTATCCGCGCTTCCTTCTATCCCAGCCATTTGATAGCCGTAGACTTCTGTTACCCAAGCCCCTCTCGCCGCTTTCATGGCCGCTATTTGGTCGTTGTAGTTGGTGATTGTACTTTGTTTCGTTTGTTCCAGTTCTAAGAGTTTAGCTTGGTATTCGTCTTCGTATTCTTCCGATCTGTCTTCCCAGTCTTTCAACGGATTTACAAGCGACAAGAAAGTCGACGCTATGTTACTAAACTGGCTCGAAAGTCCCGACCAAAAGTCTTGGTTCGCCTGCATCGCGCTGTCTATGTATTTGTATTTCGTTTGAATCTGCACTTGATTCGTCAGTCCCAAAGAACCAAACCAGTTCGACGAGTTTAACTCCGTTCCTCCTAAATACACTTTGGTGCTAAGTGCAACACCCGAACCGGAAACCGCATTCCCTGCTTGAGTGGATTGTCCAAATGCCGTATTGTAACTTCCGAATATTGCATTTCTAATATTGTTGTTCTTTGTTATCTGTTGTTGGTTAAACGATTCGTTTACGGATAGAGAGTAGGTGTTATCCGTTTCCCATCTTTTATTGTATCCGCAATTCCATGGCGCATCCCCGCAATACTCTCCGTCGCTCGTATAACCTTCTCCGCCGGTACAACCAAAAGGGGTTGCCCATCCGTTACATTCTATTACATAGTGTCCGTCGCTCGTGCCCGCACTCGTGTTATTGGAAACCGCAGGATTACTTACCAACACTCCGTTTTGAAATCCTCCGCTCGTCGCTGCCCATCCGTAAACGTTTCCATTGGACGAATACGTCACTGTTTGAGTTCCCGACGCCAGAGTGTTACACCAATTGGATCCGCTTCCGGAATGGCTGCAACTCAAGCTTGCACTCCCAACTATCTGAGAATACGAAACCGTCTGCGTCGCATACGTCTCTTGCCATTTGGTTACGTTCCAGTAATCCGCTTTTGCGGTTGCGCTTGCGATCTGACTTTGGAAAAAGTTTCCCAATGTTTGCGCTAACGTTCCCAAAGATGCGTTTGTATTCAATGCGTCTTGCAAGTCGTCTAACAATTCGTCCATGTCTCCAAACACAGATGTCAAGCTCGCATCGCCGGATGCGTTTGCTTTCAATTGATTCTCTTGAGAGCGGATGTTGGTAATTGTAGATTGCAGCGCGCCTCTCATTTGATTCTGTGCGTTTGTGATGATTTGTTTGTTCGCCAGCCATTGTGCTTTGGTTTGTTCGATTCCATTCAGATACGTTAGTTTGTCATTCTCAAGTCCTGTAATCGATTGATTCCATTGCAAGATTCCGTTCTGGATCGCGTTCAAGGAATTCTGTTCCCAAGTGTTTTGTTTGGTTAACAGATCCTGCCACTTTGTATCCCAAACTTGAACTCCTTGGTAATAACTTTGTGCCGCTTGTGCCGGGTTTGTGTTTTGGGAGACCGGTGTGGTTGTCGCTGCTTGCACTGTCGGATTGATCGTATTCACCGAATTTGTGTTCGTCGATGTTACGTTGCTTCCTGTGTTTTGGGACAATGTCGCTAAAAATACTTGCAGTTCCGCTTGTATGTATTGCGCCGCGTCCGCTACCCATTGGCTTTTGGCCTGTTGTTTTTGTAGTTCTAACTGAGCCCTCACCGCATCTTTGTAGACGTTCACGTTATTCACCGCGTCTGAGTTATTTACTCCTCCGACGATCGATTCTATTTCCGCGTTCACTTCCGTTTCCCAGGCGGCTTCCAACACTTGTTCTCCGTTTGTCACCGTATTCAGAAAACTTCCCGAGTCCGTCGCTCCCGCTTTGGCTGCGTCCACGTAGGGTTTGAGTTCGTCATTGGCAAACTGTTTGGTACTTCCTAACGTGGGTACGCTTTGCGCGTTCAAAGGACTGAATTCGGAAGACAAAAGACTAAAAAGCGCAAACGGTATGACAAAGGATATATGAAACGTTATCACTGTGATCAAACTCACGATCTTAGTGGTCAGGGAATAGGGGTTAGATTTCAGGTGGGAAGGGGAAAGGAGCAGATCCCTTACTTGTTTTTTCTTACGAAAAAAGTAAACTAGCAAACGCGTACTTGCTTCGGTCAGGTTATTGTATTTTACTTTTGGAATATTCAAGTTCCATAATCCAAATAATTGAAACGCGCTTTGATCGCTTTCGAGGTTGTGGGTCTCTGTTTTTGAATGTCTTTTGTCTCTCATGTTTTTACACCTGTTTGTGGTCTGTCGGCGGCGGTCCGTTGGTTCGGATCGCGTAATAACGCATTTGTTTTCGATTGATGTTTGGAATTTCTAAGGAGTGAATTAATATTAGAGAATTCGAATCTTTTCGAGTATTTCCAGGATTCTCAAAAACGAATTCCTGTTTATTCGGATTGGGTCGGCTCTTACGACGCGATTCGTCCCGTCTGGGGAAATACAAAAGCATTTCCTTTCCGCTCGCAAAAAGGGAAGGCGCGTTGCTTTTGAATGTTTTGTTTTTAATTTCGTCTAACTTCTCTCGGATGTGATTCCAAGCCCAGGATTCTATATGGATATTTTCTAAAATATGAATCTCAAATGTGTCCGATTCCATTTCCCAGGAAACGAAATCGAAGTCTACTTTTGATTTTAACGACGTTGAAATTCGATTTTTTAGAACTCCGTCGGGGTTTGGATGAGAAACTTCGGAGACAAAAGACAAGTTGAATTTTTCTTCTGGAGTTCTTATTAAAAAGTTTGATTTTACAAGTTCGCCGGGAACAAATTTCTCTTCATCCTTCTTCGTTCCGTTTTCTAAATCGATTGTTTTCGATCGGTCTAAGTTTGCAAAATCAACCTCTTGCAAATGTTTACTTTTTTCTTCGTTGATCGCCGCATAAATTGAGTTTTGTTGGCTTTTGGAAATCGGCTTTGTTTGCCTTCCCATTCTTTCCAAAGAATTCGATCTCAGATCGGATTCCAAGTCGACTTTTTCTAAAGGATCAATAACAACTTTTGAATATTCTTCGGAAAAAAACTCGGGGATATTCAAAACATCTTTCTTTCGGGCTATTGCGCCGCCGCTCAATCCGTCTTCGTTTCGATTCAAATAACGTTCCACTTCTTGAATATACAGTTGAGTCAATTTGTCGGGATGTTTCGACTTTGAGGTTTTGGTCTTTAGAACTCCGTCGGGGTTTGGATGAGAAACTCTATCTATCGTTTCTTTCTCGGACTTTTGATTCGAAAAATCGGCGGATACTGTAATTGGATTTCTGTTTAAAAAGTCCGATTTTAAAAGGTGATTCGGTTCGATTTGTCGTTTGATTGCGGATTTCTTTTCATTTTCGTTTCCGGTTTCAATATCGTTCTTCTCCGATCCGCTCTTGACTTGTAAATCGGAGAATCCTCTTTCCCGTTCTAAGTTCGTAACTTTTTCCCGATTCCGGATTTCGGCTTCTTCTACCACAGAGAGTTCCGCACTCGCTTCCCAAGCTCCCGTTATTTCCAAATCGTTCGTCGAATGCGTTTCTTCCTGTGGGAGTTCCCACATGTCTTGTATTTTTGTGTTGCTTGAGTCGTCGTTTGAGTTCGTTACGAGTTCCGGGTTTTCTGCGGCTTCCGACGGATTTGTAGAAGCCGGCTTTTCCGGTTTTAAGTTCTTGAATTCTTTTGATTCTTCCTTCGTTTTTTTAATCTTTGTTATTTCTGGATTGAGAGTTGTATTGTTTTCTTTTTTAAATTCCGATTCTTTGAGAAAATCCGATAAAACATTCCTTAGTTGCTTGTCTTCGTATCCTGATTTCCAATTTTCCAATTTTTCTCGAAAATCATCTACTAAAAACAACTCATTCGACTTTTCTGGAATTCTAAACGAACCGGATTCTAATTTACGTTCCGGCTCAAAAGACCATTCTAAAGCGGAATCTAATGTTGTCGTAGATAGGTTGTGCGCGCTTCCAAAGTTCGATTTCCAACAAAACAATATCAAAAAAGCGGCAATTCCAAAAACGGAAACCGCTCCCGCAAAACGCGTCTTAGTCTTATATCGTTTTATTCCGTTGAACATCATTGTCAGTGGGGTCAAAAACCGTTGCAAATTCGATTTCTAACGTCGATTAGGTTGATTGAAACCGGATACGTCGTCTCGCCTAAATCTGTTTTCGGATTCTAACAAGGACGAATCTTGTGATTTTGACAATACAATGCAATCACAATTTTTAAAAATTCTGAGGCTGTTTGCAAAACAAATTATCGAGGGTGGGCGGTTTTTAACGACACCGATATTGAATAAAACTTAAGAGTGGTGTTGTTTTCGTTTCCGAAAATGCGGGAAACTTCCGCGCTTTTCTTTTTGGGGTTTTGGACGGTTTCCTTAGGCCTTGTTCTTAAATTGTATGTTTTTAGTTTCTCTTTTATCACTTTACGTTTTTTAGGATCATTCGAATATCGTTCCAAAATCGTAAAAGTTTGACCAAATCGGCTTCTTATCCGCTACTGCTATCTCCAAAGAATAGAATGTCCGAAATTCTACGTCTAAACGCGATATTTGCGCTCAAATGAACGATCTATATGAAATATTGTCCCCCGAAAAAAAACATTCCAAAGGGATATATTTTATTTTTAGAATGTGTCTTCTTTGTTTTACGGAAAAAAACTTCGGTTCGATAAAATGAAAAAAATGTTAATGGTGCTTTCCATCTCGATACTTTTTATGGCTATACTCTTCACCTCGTTATTGCTTTTACATAAAGGGGCTGTCCCACAACCTTAAAAGAAATCAGTTACAACCATTCGATGCGTTCGTTTTAAAACGTATGTTTGAATTTCCAAACAATCCTTTTCAAGTTTCACGAAAAAAGGTGTGTTGAATAATATTTGTACATTTCACAAACATATTACTACTCTCTCGACGTACAAAAAGTTTTGAAACTCGGATCTTAGCTCAAACTCAACGTTAAATAAAAATAAGATATTTTTGAAATAGGTTTTAGTGTGAAATCATGAAAAATTTCCGTTCTTATTCGAAGAACAGAAACGTGAAAAGAATTTACAAGGTTTTGGTGACCATTCAGATAACTTGCAGACTTTGAAATTTTTAGAAGTCGCTTGAATCGTTACCGAACGCAAGAAACCAAAGATTCTATTTAAATTCGAATTCTGATTGATACGCTCTTGTCTCAGAAGATCGCTTCGTAAAAGCGACAACAAATTACGCGTTCAAATCGATCAGATAACCGCGACGAATAGCCTGGTCATCCGTATTAACTCCTACCTTTGCGATGTTTCTCGCTCCCGAGTTTACGTTTTCTAATTCGGAAAGCGGGTGAAGACGATCGGGCATATTACGAAGAGTAAGATCGGATTTGGAAAATTGCCTAGCTCCTGTAGAGCTTTGAAGTGCAAAATTAATTTCTTTGAGCATGACTGCGAATTTCCTTTTTTATTCAACCTAACATAAAATTTATAACCTTGTAAAGCAGAATCTGCGGTAGGGTAAAAGCCGCGGGGCCTCTCAAGCTTTTTTACAAACCGTCAAAATTGAAATTCTCCGGATTTTCTTCGTAGGATTCTTCGTATTCCGTTGAAAAATCTTGGTTCCCCGTTTTCTTTTTTGTTTCCCGTGCGTGCTTTCTTTGCGCTACTTGAGATTCCGGGTCCGCTTGGAATCCGTCCTCTCGTTTGGATAATTCCAATTCGGATTCCCGCTCACCGCCTATTTCCACCAAGAGAGAAAATCCTTGCGGCTCCTTTACGAACTCGGGAAAGTATTCGTAGAATAATTTTGCGGACACGACTCGAAAGCTCGCGGGATACGCACTTTTATAAGTATTCGAAAATTCCACGTCCGGCAATTGTTGAAATCCGATTCGGTCCTCAAAATCATTGAATTCCTGTTTTGTGAACACGGGCATTTTTTCCGTGATGATATCCTTGAGAATGATCCAGTCCAATTTAAATCTCATTCGATATCCCTGAAATGCGGAAGATCTCTGCATCAAATTGACCAATCGTTTGAGAGGGTAATCGCGTTTTACATAGGGAGTGAGATAAACAAGAAGGTATCTTTGAGAAAACCCAAGCGGCTCCCAAACCACCTCCGGATAAGGCCTGTCTTTCTCGGCTTTCAGATCGTCCAGTATGGACTGTAATTCGGGAACAACTTCGACCTGATCCGAATAGAATTCCTGTTTTTCAACCTCGCCGAATTCTCCATAATAGAGCCATTTGTATAAATCGACGACTTCGAATACGGGATGATACTGAAGATATTGTTCTAAAAATTTTATCTTTTCTTCGCGGGTTTTGTTATCGTCGATTTCTCTCTGAATCACCGTTTTGTTCCTCGTCTTCGTTTTTGACCGCGAACAATTCGGACCGATTTAAGATCCGAAAAATATTCTCCCTATGAGTGAGTATGATCCCGATGGAGATGAGCGCCATTGTCCCTAAGATCCAATACGAAACCTCTTCGTGTAAAAGAAGAGCCGATGAAAAAGCATAAACGAGCGGAAGAGTAAGGGAAGCAAAAATTGATCCGAGAGATACAAATTTAAAATACTTAATAGTCACCAAAAAAACAAAGATCGCCCCGAGACAGGCAAGCGGAGTCAAAACCAAAAATACGCCCAATGTAGTGGCAACTCCCTTGCCTCCTTTGAAACCTAAAAAAGGCGAGAACATATGTCCTAAAACTGCGAGAACTCCACAGGCCAATTGAAACGGAATCCCTCCTTCCGAAACATAAATCCCGGAAAAATAAACCGGAAAAACTCCCTTAGCCACATCCAAGACCAACACCGGAAAACCGAACTTCCAACCGATAGAACGACCCACGTTCGTGGCTCCTATATTTTTGCTCCCGAATTTGCGGATATCCATCTTTGCGAATCGAAGAGCAATCCAATATCCGAAAGGAATCGAACCCGCGATAAAACTAAGAAGTGCAAAAATCGCGAAGTTCATTTTCGATCCGATCGAAACTCCAATCGAACCGGAATCCCCTGCAAACCATAAGCTTCCGTGAGTTTCTTTTTCAAAAACGAAACTAAGTTCGATTTAAAGTATTCCACATGATTTACAAACAAGATCAGGTGAAAGGGAGAAGTGGAAACCTGTGTGCAATAGAGCATCTTAGGCGGTTGATGCGCCGAAAAGGATCTTCCCGCCTGGCTCATCCAGTTCTTTAAATTTTTATTAAGCTCGGATGTGCTGACCTTTCTATGAGAACGTGTCGCGAGATCGAAGGAAAGATCGATGAGTTTTTGGACCCTCAGCCTTTCGGTCGCGCTGATCGTGATGATCGGCACTTCGTTTAACAACGGAAAGCGACTGTAAAGTTTTTCCTTGTATTCCTTAAAGGTTTTGTCGGTCTTGTCCTCGATGGAATCCCATTTGTTGACCGCGATCAAAAACGGTTTTCCCTTTTCCTGTAGAAGAGAAGTGATCTTTTTATCGAAATCTCCGAATCCTTTTTTTGCGTCCAAAAGATGGATGACAAGATCGCTCGATTCGATGGCCTTCAGAGTTCTTTGATACGAATAAAATTCCAGAGCTTCCGCGGTCTTGCTATGTCTACGAATTCCGGCGGTGTCGGTAAGTAGAAGTCTTCTATCGCCAAATTCCAATAAAGTATCCACGGAATCCCTTGTGGTTCCGGCCACTTCGCTCACAACCGCTCGTTCGTAGCCGCAAATCGCGTTCAAAAGACTGGATTTTCCGGAATTCGGCTTTCCCACGATCGCAAGACGAAATTCGTAGTCCTCTTCCGCAAGAGGAAGAGGTCGTAGATCCTTTTTTTTAGAAGCGGTAATCTTTTCGATCCAGACCTTACCCGGTTTATCACTTAAGAAAAATTTAATTTTCTCAAGCAACAATCCCAGATTTTTTCTTCCGATTGCCGAAATCGGCAGTACTTCGGCAAGACCCATTCTGTAGTATTCCTCCAGATCGAATTCGTCGAGTTCCTTGTCCGCCTTGTTGACACAATAGATGATCGGCTTGTCCGCGGGCCCGTATTCCTTTCTCAGATAATCGAGCAACGTATGATCGGCGGCGGTAATCAGATTTTTATCCAATAAAAAGATGATCACGTCGGACTCATTTAATTGTCTATAAGCGGCTTCTAATATGGTTTGGGAAAGAGAGTCCGGATTTTCTATGTCGAGCCCGGGAGTGTCGCAGAGATAAAAGTCGAGACCTTTTTCTTCCTGATAGATCCTCGCCGAAAGAACGTCACGCGTCACACCGGGATAATCCTCCGTAATCGCGAGTTTTTTCTTCAAAAGAGAATTAAACAGAGTGGACTTTCCTACGTTTTGTCTGCCCACGATCGAAACAATCGGGATTTTTTCTCCGGGCCCTTTACGAGGAGCTTTGATCGGAACAACTTCTTCCGACTCTATGATTTCTTTTTTTCCGGCTTTAACCATTCTATCCCCGATTTTCGTCGCCGATCATCCGTAGCGGTTGGATGATTTCAACGCGCGAGCGATTTCCTGTTGCGCGTCTTTTTTCTGCATATCGTCCCGTTTATCGTGGATCTTTTTCGGTTTCGCGACGGCAATCTCCACTTTGACCCGGAGATTGTTCTTAAAATAAACCTTAGTAGCAACAAGAACCAAACCCTTTTCTTTTACCTGACGTTCCAATTTTTCGATTTCCTTCTTATGAAGGAGGAGTTTTCTCGGACGAATTTCGGGATGATTGGCGTAACCTCCGTTTTTGTACGGAGTGATGGAGAAGTTTTCCAGAAAGACCTCTCCGTTTTTAATCTTGGCGAATGCGTCGGTCAGATTCCCCTTTTTTTCACGGAGACTTTTGACTTCCGATCCGGACAAAACAATCCCCGCTTCGAGGAACGAAATCAACTCGAAGTTGAACTTGGCCTTTTTATTGACCAGGGGAGAATGTCCGGATTCTTCTTTTTTATTTGCCATCTTACTTTTTTAAACCGACTTTATCCGGCTTGATTCAATCGATCTTAGGAAATTTTTTTTCCGAAAGCCCATTTGATATCCTACCGTCTTTGTAAGAATCTCCTAAAATCTAAAATCCCTTTTATTGTCCCTTTGAATTCAATCTCTTTGTCTAACAATCTCGATGAAATTTAGGGCTCTATTTATATTCGGCCTCTTAACCGCTCACTGAGGTCAAAAAAAGGCCTGTATCTACTAAAACGTGGGAACTCCCACAATCGCATCCTTTTTTTGCGCCGATCCGGGACGACAAGTGCGATTTCTACAAAATTTGTGGGAAACGTTTTAGATGCCAGGGTTTTAGGGATCAGATTTCAGTTACTTTTGCCTAGTAGAGTGTTGGGTTTCTCGTTGCGACACCATACGGGAGCAACGTGCTTGAGTTTTATTCTATTGACTCGTGTTTTCTTATTTTTAACGTAAGTTCGGTATAAGAAAATGAGAAAGAATTTTCTAAAAGTATGAGTTCCTACTTTTAGAATTTGTTCGTAAAATCGCGATCTGTTGTAGTTCCTACATTTTAAGAATAGATTTACAAAGCTCAAATTCCAACTTTTTACGGACGATTCCTTACGCCAAACTCTCGTTATTTTTAGTAAATTTATTTTCGAATGAACTGAGGGAAGCGACCCATGTGGTCTAGTATTGTCGCAAAGAGAAACGATTTAAAGATTTTCCGACTTATAAAAATCGTTGTCGTTTATTTCAGCCGAATGTTTTTCTCATTCGTTAGATAACGAACGCTTCTCTCGCTTTTTAACGTGAGTTCGACGTAACAAAATGCGAAAGCGATTGTAGTGGAAATTCCGAAGGAATTGAAACGAAAAGCGCGGTCGCGAGCCATTTTCGCTATGAAATCTGCGAGCGATTCGCCCAAACTTTCAACCACCGAACTCACGTTAAGAATACGAAGAATCGATGCGAATACTTTTAAATTCGCTGCCAATGAAAGCGGAACGATTCTCTTGTAAAAAGGATATCTTTTTTATGGAATAGAATCCTTCGGAACCGTTAGAAGTGGGTTCGGACCAAATTTCAATCTCTTACTAATCTTGTTTTTCGTAAGATCGAGGTGCCAGATATAACTGTACGAACTGTGGAAGGAGGGACATCCCACATTCAAAGCTAGATCGATAGAATCCCCGACCTTCAAATCATCCAACCACAAAAGATAATTCACCATAAAACATCTCGAAACGCCATGAGACGCGGAAATAACACCTAAAAGAGCCCAAGTCTTACAATCGATTCTCATGTTCATTCGAATCATCTTCCCTCGATCTCTTTGATACAAAGTCTTTCCGGCCTTACGATTCATTCTTCTCTTAGAAACCAGGAATTTCTGATATCGTTTCATAAGAGAAAGAATTCTTTTTGGAAGCGCTTTCCTCTGTTCCAATGTCAATGTGTTCAAATATGATTCTGGAAACAGAATTGTTTCGGTTTCCGTTTTAGATTCTAACAATGTCGATTGGATTTTTTGATCCGCGTTGAAAAATATTTTCTCCATATCTAGATCGGTTTTTTCGAGTTACAGAAAAAACCTACAATGCAGAAAAAAATCGATCGGTCCTAAAAAGATTCACAAGAGCGAAGAGTCATCCGGTTAATTTCTCATACTATGATGGGTAAGAATGAGCCTGCCTAATTCGGTTCCGATCAGATTCGGCATATTGTAAAAATTGTCCGAAGTAATCTGAATGGAATCCTGAAACAGATGTTCCGCAATGTATCTCCTTCCGAGACCGACTCCCAAAAAAACGTAATTCCGATTTTGGTTCTTTAGAATTTCCGCATGTAGTTTACGGTTGTCTCTGGAATTGATTTCGTCGGAAACGTCCGCTTTTCCTCTTTGTCCCCGAAAATCGGAGATCATTACCACAATTTTCGTCTGAGCCTCCGGTGAAAAATACGATTCTACTTTTTCGAGAAGCTGATATTCCTCAACGGAATCACCCTGCCAGTCGGTCCGTAGATAATTGAACATCTCTTCCTCTTTAACCTCGTCATATTCTTCTTCCAGACGTTTGATCGGAATCAGATCGATTCTATCTTTTCTGTTGTTACGGTCCGAATACGCATGGATCGAAAAATCCACCTCGTGTTCCCTTAAAATATAAGCCGAAGAAAGCATCGCGGAAATCACCGCGACCGCGTATTCGAAGTTAAAAATCCTTCTGGATTTGGAAACGAGAAAGGCAACTTCCACACCTTTCAGTTTTTCCTCGTTCTTATCAATGACGGTTCGATCAAAAACTTTCGAGTCCCCTCTTCCGGATAGGAAGGAAATATATTTTCGAGTATCGATCCGATTTCCTTCCATTCGATACATTCTAGTAATGTCGATTTCAGGATCGAAAAGACGATCTAGATTGAGTTCGATGTCCTCCAAACTTTGTCCGAAAACTTCCTTAAATTCCTTCAAGGAAACCTGGATCGTATATTCCCAAAGAATCTTACGTTTGGCAAGAAATTGTTTATAAAGTTCTTCGGTGCGATAACCCCAAGCGCCGCCTCCGCCCGCAGGTTCACCTTGACCCTTGTTGCCGCGCGTGTCTTGTCCGTACCAAGCGTCCGCGCCTTCTTTCAACTGACCTCCCGTTTCCGGAGTATTGATTTCGATTCCTCGTTTGAGAGGATTGCCCGAATTGAGAAGTTTGGCCTTGCCGGTTAACGCTTCTCTTTTATGAAGTTCCGGATTCCACCAACTTTTTTTTTCAATGTCGGTGGCGGTTGTCAGAGTTTTTTTTTTCTTATCCTCAAGAACTTTGAAGAAATCCGATTCGACTTCGATGCCGGACATTTGAAAGTCCAGAATTTTTTCGAGTTCCATTCTTTCTTTCGGATCGGCGACCTGATTTGTATATGCGATCTTGCCGCCTCGCACCGCGGTTTCTTTCAAACCGGCTTGTCCCGCTTTTTCATCCGCATAACGCAGGATATGATCCTTCCAAAAGAGAAGATTCGAAAGCCCGAATAGATACGGCACAAGATTGGCGGAACCGATCGTTCTTTTTTTTGCGAGATCCCGGATCTTCAAGTGAAAATTCACCATCTTCAAGATCAGACTGTTGCCTGGAAGATAAAAGGAAATAATTTCGGTTAACGTGGATTCGTCTTCGAGATCCGGAAAAAGCACGCTCGTAAAACGGTTCCGGAACGCTCTGGAAATCGTCGCGACGGATTTGGATTTACGAAAGAGTTTGAGCGCAAATATTCTGGAATCTTCGGTGAGTTGAATCGGCTCGTTTCTTCCCGCCTCCGGAGGAAGAGTCAAAGATCTCGCATCGTCCGTAAGCATATTCAATTTTTCTACTAGTTCCGCGCCTGCGGCTTCCAAGTTTGTAATGAGAATGTTTCCGCCTTCTCGGATTCCCCGAGTCAGAGGGCCGTCCACCCAATCCACTTTGGAACCGTCGATCGGCTTTAAGGCTCCGATGATATCGGAAGTATGAATTCCCTTACAAAGACTGACCGTTTCGAGCGGAAGTCCAGAAATTTCGGTGAACAAAGGAAGTAGAATCTGCGGATCCTGTTCCTCCGAATATTCGATCAGAACGTTTTCCTGAAATTGAATCGCGGTAAAAATCTTTTCGGAAAATTCTCTCAGTTTGAGCGGCAAGGGTACTTCGCTTAACAATCGTTTGGCTTTGTCTTCGTCTCGGATCGGAATTTCCTTATCATTGCAGTATAAGAATCCCTTGTGAACCTGAAAACTCGGTTCCGGAAGTTCCGGCGCGACCTTCAAACCCGATTCGCCAAGCAACAATTCGATTTGAAAATCCCTGTCCTCTTTCTTACGGAAAGGTTCGACGTAAAAATTCCAGAATTCCCGGAATTGGAGTTCGCTCGTGTCCGCTTTTAAACCCAAAAGACGATTGCAGAGTTTTTTCAAGTTTCGGATGTTGAAGTGGTATTTTTCCAGATCCCCTTTTCCAAGTTTGCCGACCACTACCCGGTTCTCCGTTTCGAGAGAAATTCGAATACAAGATTGAAGCAAAGATTCGCTTAACGCGGGATAAAGTTTTTTCAAAATATATAAGATCTCGTCCGGAGTATGAGGATCGATAAAAACAACGGAGAAAAAACGGGTGATGTCGAAAGGAAGAGGTTTCCTTCCTTCAAAACCTTCCGCCGGGTTCTGCGTTCCGATAAAATTAAAACCTTCTCCGCAATAAATTCTGGAACTGTCCCCTTCGATTAACTCCAAATAGGCGGACTCGTATACGGTGGAAAATCGTTTGATGATATGAGGAGGACAAAGATTCATCTCGTCCGCCACAAAACTATGACCCGAACGAATCGCAGAAGTCAAAGGCCCGTCCGACCAAGTAAACCCTCTTCCGTCCATCAAAATCCGATACGAACCGATTAGATCTTCTGGAAGAGTGTCCTCGTTAAAACTGAATCTTGCGGTGGGATGTTTTCTTTTATAATTGATGTAATAGATAAGCGCATTCTTCCCGACTCCTGCGTCTCCGACGAGTAACACCGGTTTTCCTTCGAGCAAAGGATACAAAATATTGGATAGATTGCGAACGGTAGAATCCGTCTCAACAAGATCGGACCCCAAACTTCCTGGATTGATTCCGGATTTTGAAACGGGAACATTCAGACCGGCGATTTTTACAGTTTCCATAACTCAAAGTTTCTCCTTTGGAATCCTCTGGCAACCTCAATTCCCGATTTTAGAAGAACATCGATTGAAAGTGCATAACCTTCTTTTTTCTTTCTATCATTTTCAAAAAGAAAATCAAGCTTTGTGGCAAACTGTAACTTGAATGGTTTGACGAACCAATCAAGTTTTCGAAAAGATTCTTTTTAGAAAGAAGTTTTGCAGTGGCTTTCCGAGATAGAAATTGTGATAAGGATTTAGCATGAGTCAGAGTACGTTAGAATATGTTTTAGCAAATCGTATCCGAGGTTTGGATACTTCCGCCATCCGCAAAGCGTTCGAACTCGCGGGTACATTGAAAAACCCAATCAATCTCTCCATCGGTCAACCTCACTTCCCTTGTCCTTCCAATATCATAGACGCCGGCTGTAAGGCTCTCAAAGACGGTAAAACCGCTTATACTCTTACGGGAGGAATTCCAGAACTTAGAAGCGCTCTGGCCGAAAAATACAAAAACGGAAACGGAATTTCCTACGCAACCCCCGAAAGAATCCTCGTCACTTCCGGAATCAGCTCCGCGTTTCTTCTTTTATTCAACGCGTTGTTGAACGAAGTGGACGAATGTTTAGTCGTAACTCCGCACTTTTTGATGTATCCCGCGTACATCAAAATCTACGGGGGAAAAATGCACTCGATCCACGAATCCTTCGAACCGGAAGCTCTGAAAGAATTTACAAATAAGAAACTGAAAATCATCATCTATTCTTCCCCGTCCAATCCTACGGGAAAAATTCTTTCGCGAAAACAACTGGAGGCTCTCGCCGATCTCGCGGAAAAAACAGGGGCTTATCTAATCTCGGACGAGATCTACGAACTTTTCGACTACGATAAAAAATTTATTTCCGTCGGTTCTTTTTACGATAAGGCGATCACACTTTCCGGTTTTTCCAAAACCTACAGTATGACGGGTCTTCGATTGTCTTCGATTCTCGCGCCGGAACCCATTATAAAAACCTTAACTACTTTGCAGCAATACACTTTAGTCTGCGCCCCTTCCGTAACTCAGTGGATGGGTCTCGAAGCCCTAAAGACCGACATGAGTTCTCACATTGCGGACTACAAAGAAAAAAGAGACTTCGTATTCGAATCCTTAAAAGATCACTACGAAATTAACAAGAGCGAAGGCGCGTTTTATTTTTTCATTAAGATCAAAGAAAAAGACGACGACTTTATCGTTAGAGCTGTGAAAGAGAAAGAATTGATCCTGGTTCCGGGTTATATCTTTACCGAGTCCAAAAATTACATCCGTATCAGTTTCGCCTCCGAATGGGAAAATCTCAAGCGAGGAATCTCCGCACTTGCCGAACTTGCCTGATTCTTCGAACTTTTGGATCGTTTTAGGTTTCGGAAGCTTCGGCGCGGCTTCCCTAGGAAGCTTTTACGTCACCCTAAGTTTTCGAATTTTAGAATATTACTACGGCAAAAACAGAAAATCGTTTTCGTTTTTCGAAAAATGGAAACGAATTTTTACCCATCCAAGTTCCTGCGACCACTGCAAAGCGAAGATACGTTATCCGAAATTGTTGCCTATCTTTGGCTTTTTCATCTCAAAAGGCAAATGTCAATTTTGCAACGGTAGAATTCGCCCTCTTTTTCCTTTGATAGAATTCTCCTTCGTATGCGTTTTTATTTTTTGCTTTTCCTTAACCAAAAATCCTGCATTCAGTTTTGTCTTTTTGTTTCTCTGCGGCCATCTTTTGATCTCCTGCCTTACGGACGCATTTCACTTCTCCTTGGATTACGAAAATCTTCCTTGGATTTTATTTTTCGGAACCGCATCCGTTTTTTTGTTCAACGGAAAATTGCCGGGTTTAAACGAACTTTATGTCTTGGGCGGTTTTTTTATCGTGTTTTTGATTCTGTTTTTTTTATTTCCGGGCGGAATCGGATTCGGGGACGTTTTGTTCGCCCCCGTTTACGCACTGATCGCAGGTCATCCTTGGTGGATGTTCTTTTTAAACGCCTCCTACATTCCAGCAGTTTTGTTCACGGTCGTTCTTCGAGAAAGAGGAAAAAGTCTGCGCAAGGCCCCGATTCCTATGGGTTTGTATTTCGGGATCGGATTGTTTTTTACTTTTTTGAGCAGAATTTTTTTTGAATCGGAGCTGGCCCCATTCACAATCTTTTCCGAATATTCCAACTCGAATTGATTTTTCCCATTTCTATAAAATTAAGAACCTACTACTCGAACGCACGAATAGAGTACTATGATAAACTTATTTCTAAAATTATAATATTTTAATCTTCCTCTAAAAGTCTGAGATTCCCGATTTGATTTTGAGAACCGCCACACTTTTGCAAATCGACCGCTTATTTTTGAGTATCATTTTTAGACGTCCGAGTCGTATATCTTTTGAGGTTTTGGAATAGGCTTAAATTTTATAATGAGCGGATTTACTGCAAGTTCGCGATTTGTAAGAGTTCCGTGTTTAGACTAAGTACTCGGACGCATGAGTAGAATACTTCAATCGGATTGTTTAAAATATTGAAATATTTTAATAATTCTCTAAAATGCCTTAAAATCTGGATTTAAAGCATTTTGTTAAGGTAGATCTATTTTTGAGGTTCCTGTCGCTTAACATTAGTATTATTTTTATGCGTCCGAGTAGTAATTCTGAGTAGCCACAAAATGAACTCAATTTAAATCGTCCAAAACCAACGTTGTTTTAATTTACACACAAAAAAATCAATTCTCCATATTCAAATATTTCACTTTTCTCAAATATAAATTTAAACAGACCATCCGTTAAGATGTTGAATAGAGGCATCAAGGTTCCACAACAATTTAAAGTTCTAACCCGAATCTTTTCTTTGATATTTTAAATTTTCGGAAATATCTCTGTGTACAAAAACGAAAAAACGTTAATTTTTTATAAATTCACGCTAAACTAGAAATCCAATCTCTATAAAATTTTTCTTGTTCATCCAAGGTCACAAACTCCAAAAGATTGTCATATCTAATATATCAACTACATCCTTTGATTTCGCCTGTTCTCTCAAATACAATTGATAAGCCCTTCCTTCCGGTTCCCATCGAACGCTGCATATTCGAAGGATAAATATTTCTAACCGCAGAATTACAATAAATTTGAATATTCATTGTTTCTAATTTTCTTTCAAGCAATCTTGTTTCAAAAGTTAGAACGTGGAATCTACTTGAAACAATCAAAATTAGACGCAATTTTTGAGGGCTTCCTCATCTTTGTAAAATCAACCGTTAGTTTTCAGTGCTATTTTTATACGTCCGATTCTTAAAATTTTTACTACAAAAATATATTCTAACTTTCTTGGATAAATTGATAGCATCGTCTACGTTACTAGAATACCCTTAATTTGAGCACAAATCCCATGTTTAGACGCAGAATTTTAGACACTCTATTATGTAGAGATGAGTAGTAAGAATATTATTCATTTACTTGGAAATTCTTTTTATAATAAATCAAGGCCTTCAAAAATAAACGACCCTAAGATCCAAACCCCCATGAGTTACATGAATCGTATCCGTCTTAATTCCCATATTACGAATCAGAACAGACCAACAATTCTCATCCGGACAAAGAACCAAACCGCTCATTTCGCAGGGAAGTTCCCACCAGTGCTTGAGTCTCTCCCCCAATTTTTTATAAAATCCGATCGAAGAACCTCTTTCCAATCTAAGTCCGTACGGTGGATTGAGTAACATCCAGATTCGTCTGCGCCTTCCGGAGGCGTTCCAAATTTCTCCGGGAGAAAAATGAAAAAAATCGCCTTTATCCTGGATAAAACTAAGAGAATCGGAAAATCCCAAGTCGTTTAAAAAATCTTGATATAGATTTATTCTATTTCTTGCATATTCAAAAGTTTCTTTTTCCAAATCGTTCCACCAAACATTAATTTGATTTTCGAAGGAATTTTTCAAAATCTTCTTTTTTAAAAAATCCCAAGTTGCCTTCGGAAACTCCTCCATATCCTGAAATAGATAACTTCTTGCATAATGAGGAAAACCAATTCCTAAAATAGAATCCACAGCCTCTCGAACAAAAGTTCCCGTTCCCGCAAACGGAACAAAAACCGCGTCCGGGTTAGGAAAAATTTTGTGCATTCTCTCGACCAAATATCTCGCAAGATCTTCCCGAATCGGAGCGGACTTGGAAAGAAATTGAAAATTTCCCCTTTGATTGAGAGGTTCTCCGGAAAGACTAACGCTTAAAATGATTTCGTCCTCCATCAGAAGCGCGCTGAGTTCCGTAGTTCTATGATTTTCGGAATCTGCGGCAACTCCGGTTTCCCAAAGCATCCTCAAATCCTCAGGAGTCCATTCGGTCCGTCCCTTAACCTGGGGACGAAATTTGAGATTCCATTTCTCCGGAAGAACTTTAGATTTTCTTAATGAAGATTCGAATTCCAGAAAAGAAAAGGACCGCTTGAACGGAACCATTCCCAAATTCAATCGAAAATCTCTTGTCCAAGGAATTCTTACTAATAATTCGAGCGCCTGTCTAAAGTTCGCATTCTCAAGCAAAATCTTTCCGGGCAAAATCTTTAAAAACGGAGTTTGTGCTTTTGGAAGATAAGAATCCGAGACGATCTTTTTCGCGATCCGTTCGGTTTCCTTGGAAGATCCGGTCGGAAGTAGATACTCCCATCTTCTCAACTGGCCCGATTTAAACTTTGGAAACTTCCAGCGCATAAAACGCAGAATGAAAAATGGGGATTTGAATGCCTATCCGAAAACTTTTCCCGCTTGAGAAGTATTCAGGCACGTTCCTTTTTTCCGTTTTTTTTGAGCGTTTCGAATTCTTTCAGAGATACGACCTGACCGTCCACAAGATGGATTTGTCTTTTCGTTTTCGAAGCAAAATCCGAATCGTGAGTGACCACAAGAATCGTAGCTTTCGTTTCCCGATTGACCTTTTCGAGTATGTTCATAACCGTCTTTGTGTTCGTCGAATCCAAGGCTCCAGTAGGTTCATCGGCAAAAATGTATTTCGGATTCATCACAAGCGCGCGTGCGATCGCCACTCTCTGCGCCTGCCCCCCGGACAAACGACCGATTCGATAGTCCATTCTATCCTTCAGATCGAATTCCTCCAAAAGATATTCCGCATAACTTTGGCATTTCTTTAAAAGTCCGGCTTTTCTTGCGGGCATCAAAACGTTTTCGATCGCGGTGAACTCGGGCAGTAAGTAATGAAACTGAAAGATGAAACCCATTCTTTTATTTCTAAAATCGTGAACTTCTTCCTCATCCATCCGATAGATATTCTTTCCATCGATCTCGACCGTTCCCGAACTCGGAGGGTCCAAGGAACTAATCATATACAAAAGCGTGCTCTTTCCAGAACCGGACTTTCCCGTTAGGGAAACATAATCTCCTTCCTCTATATCCAAGCTGACCCCTTTGATGATTTCCGAATTACCGAAAGTTTTTCTAAGATCATTTACGGAGATTCCAGCGCGACTTGCAGTTTGCATCCTATTCTCCTCGTATGATTTCGATCGGTGATAGTTTTCCGGCGGATCTTGCGGGAATCCAACTCGCGATCAAAGTGGCGACCATCGATTGTACAAACGCCTGCAGATAAATCGCGGGAGCAAAAGAAACGACCATCGTTGTAGCTTTTGCAGAAAAAAGCGGATTTGTAAACGGAAGCGTTTCGATTCTGACACAAGCCAAAAATCCGATCAACAGTCCGATCATTCCTCCGGAAAGTCCTAAAATCAGTCCTTGTAACAGAAAAATCATCAACACCTCGTTCGGTCTGTAACCGATGGATCTGAGAATCGCAATTTCCCTTTTTTTCTGATTGATAATCACATTCAGAATATTATATATTCCAAATCCGGCAACCGTTAAAATAGCGGCCGTCATGGAATATCGAATCGCGTCCTGAAGTTTAAAGATGGCAAAAAAACTCGTATTCGCTTCCTGCCAGCTTACAACTTTTTCGTCTCCCGTATTTCTCCATTCTTCCGCTTTCTGAAGCGAAAGATTTACGTCCTTCAGACGAACGGCTATATCCGTGACCATTCCGGACTGAGCCGTCAAAAGTTGAACTTCGGATAACAATCCATAGGCGATACTATCATCGAGAGCCTTGTTTCCGGAACGAAAGATTCCGGCAATCCGAAACGGAGTTTTGTCTTGATAACCGGAAGAAATCCATACCGTTTTGTTCAATCCGAGTCCGAGAAGTTTCGCAAGCCCGTCTCCTAAGATGATTCTATTTCCCGCGGATAGGAACTCCACGCTTCCTTCCGTAATATAATCGGCGAGAGGTGTGACTTGAATCTGTCTGGATGGAATGATTCCTATGATCTTTCCGGCTTCCTGGTTGGAACCGGAAAAAAGGAACACTCGCCCGCTTACCTGCGGAGAATATGCCTGCACCTCTTTATCCTGATCCAATCTTTCATACCAGAGACTCGCTTTGCTTAGATGTGTGGAACCGCGTTTTCCGGAAGGAGGGGAAAGCCAGAATACGTTTTCTCCGGGAAACAAGTCGTCCATAGAATTCGCCTGAATGATTTCTTGTCTAGGACTTATTCGAACATGACAATCCGCGTTGATCAGCTGATCGACGAGATATCCTCTAAATCCGAGAAGAACTCCGGAAATGATGATAAAAGCGGCCGTGCCCAAAACGATTCCCGAAAGTGTCGTCAGGGTTTGTTTTCCTCTGACGAGCATTTGCCTGATTGCGATAAACAACATTACGGTACCTCTGAAAGTTTATCTCCGGCTTGAACATCCCCTTCTTTCACTTCGATAAACTGCTCCGATTTCAATCCAGGCGTAAAAGGAATCTCTCTCGATTTACCATTTCTGAATATTATAATTTTACGTTTCTTTTCGTATTTTCTAGGAACAAGAATCGCGTTCTCCCTATTTCCGATTTCGATCGCGACATCCGCACTCATTCCGGGAAGAACCCCTTCGGGAAAATACGCCGTTTCTATCCTTGCAAAGAACTGACCGGCTCGCGAAAATGTTCCCTGTACACGTCCTTGTGCGACCTCGTTCGGCTTTCCCTCAAAACGAATCAACGCCTTTTGTCCCTTACGAACCGAAAGTAGAACCTGTTCGTCAAGCGCTACGATAAGATATTTGGATTCCATTCCCAGAACTTCGATCGCGAGAAGATTTTGAAAGGCCACTTCCCCCTCGTGATAACCGACATCGGAAACGATCCCTCGAATCGGAGAACGAACAATGGTCGTTCCTTCGAGTTGGAGCAACGCTTGACCGGGTACGACTTCGTCCCCTTCCAGAACAAAAACCTTCGTAATTCGAGTCGGAACTCCGACTCTGAACCGAAACGTATTCAAAGAATGAACGGTCCCAAGCCCGTAAACCTTCTCCGCAACCGGACCGAGAACGGCCACGTCTTCCGCCTTATTTTTTCCCTTCGTAGTTAAGAATAGAAACAAAAACAATACGGGAAGAAGCGGCAAAAGAATTCGAAACGGAAGACGCAAGGATCGGTATACAGAAAACCAAAATTTTATTTTATCGATTAAAACATTCATACAAATTCCTAATAAGAACACTAAGACTTCTTTTTTTTCTTCACTTTCGTCGCCGCGGGAGTAGATGACTTCTTCTTGGTTCGAGGTTTCAAAGCCGGTTCCTCTTTCGTTTGAGGCCTAAGTCCTCTTGCTATAAATTCGATTGTTCTCTTCAACTCCTCTTCCCCGCTCCGATAGTCTTCTTCCGCCTCCGGTCTGTAGAGAATTTCCGTAAATAAGACGTATCCGGCAAGATTGGACGCAATAAAACGAAACACGGAATCGATCGGCAGCTCCGCAATCATTCCTCTTTCTTGAAAGTTTTTAAGACATTCCTTAAGCTTAGGCGCCAATTTTTCTTTGAAAACTTGTTTCAAAACGGCTTGAATCTCGAACGTGATAAAAGCTTCTTGAAAAATAATCCGAAATAAATGCCTATTTTTTACGATGAACGCTACCCTTTCTTCGAAAATCGCCGTAAGAAATTCTTCTAAAGTCGAAAACTCCTGAGTAAAGATCGCCTGCAATCTTTTGAGCGAAAGCGGCGCAATAAAATCTTCCAGGATTGGCAATACTAAACTTAGAAGAAGTTCCTTTTTACTCTTAAAATATTTGAAGATCAACCCTTCCGCGACTCCGGCCTTTTTGGCGATCTCTCCCGTAGTTGCGGCAGAAAAACCTTTTTGAGCAAATATCTCAACCGCTGCCAAAAAGATTTTTTTTTGTCCTTCCGGCCAATTCCGATCAAGTTCGATACTGTTTTGCACTTCTTCTTCTTGTGCTTGTGCTTGTGCTTGCAAATTCATGGTGAGTGATTACTCACTTATTATTGAGACACATAAAATTTGTCAAGGCTCAAATTCTTTTTAATTCCCGATTTTTCACGACTTTAATTTCACAAACTCGAAACTCAATTTTTGCACCGGAAAGAAACACTTGTAACGACAATAGAAATAACGTTCTGATCCGTTCGTGGCGGTAGAACTCAAGAAATGTATTTTTTACCGATCTTATAAAATAGAATATGAGCACAAATCCCGCGCTCAGACGCAGAATTTTGGACACTTTATTCTAGAGATGAGTAGGAATCGTATTCGAGCAAAAATATTTTTGACTTGAGCGCCTACCTCCACTCAAACCTATTATAACTATACGTTTTGAGAATCCGGTTTTTAATTCTCAATCCATTTCATACGCAAAAAGAGTCAGAATGTTTCAACGTATCCCCACCCACTTAAAACTCGTCTTAGGTTATGTTCTCTACTTCGCTCTCATTCTCCTCCTATACAAGATCGCGTTTCTTTCGGTCTATTGGTACCGACTCCAAGGCGTTCCTTTCGGAGAAGTTTTACTCGCGTTTCTTTTAGGTTTTCGTTTCGACCTCGTCGTGATCGGAATGACCCTGGGATTGTTCGCTCTTCTTTCCGTATTGCCGTATTTAAATCGATTCAAACTCTATCGCTTTTTTTGGGGATATACTCCGATCCTTTTGGGAATTTGGATGATCGCACATCTGATCGCGGACATCATTTATTTTGAAAACGCAAACAAACATATCGGTTACGAAGGATTCGTATTTCTCGGAAAAGACTTAGGCGTGATTCTTAAGTCGGCGTTGGAGCAAAACACGGTTATGTTTTTGATCGGAATCGCATTCCTACTGTTTTTTCTTCCACTATCGACATGGTTATTTCTCAAATACAATCCGTACCGATATCGGAAGGAATCCTGGAAATCCACATTGCTTCAGATCCCGATCGTTTTGATCGTTACGACCATCGCAATCCGAGGAGGCATTCAAGAATCTCCCATAAGAGCTACGAATGCGATCGTTTCCGGAAACAACTTCGTAAACAATATCGCACTCAACGGAGTTTTCACTTCGATCATGGATTTAAAAAGTCAATCCATCCCGAAATTCTTAAAATTGGAAACGGAAGAAGCGATCAAGATCGTACGGAAAGAAATTTCCTATCCGGGCTCGGAATTTGTCAGCGATAAATATCCGATCTTACGCGTTCAACAGGAAACCAATCCCGGAACTCCTCCCAACGTAGTCTTAATTATGCTTGAAAATTGGACGGGAAAATTTATCAAACCGATTTCAAACGGGCTTGTGGAAGGAAAGGAAGTCACACCGTATTTCAATCAACTCTTAAAAAAAGGTAGATTCTACAATCGGTTCATCGCCTCCGGCGGAAGAACCACAAATGGAATGATGTCGATTCTCACAGGAATTCCAGATCGTCCGGGTCTGACCGTAGTGAGAACACATCAGGTTCTCGGAAACTTTTCGGGTATCGGTAATATTTTCAAAAGAATGGGTTACGATACTTATTTCGTGACCGGCGGAGATTTAAGTTTCGACAACAAAAGCACTCTTATGCCTCACTGGGGCTTTGATACCGTACTAGGAGAAAAGGAAATCGCAAAGTTAGGAAGATTTCAACTAGGCGCCTGGGGGTACGACGACGCAGACGTATTACAATTATTGCATGAACGTATTTCCGCTTCTAAAAAACCGATTTTAGGTCTTGCGCTGACACTGACGACCCACTACCCCTACAGAAGTCCTTCGGAAAAATTCAGAATTTTCAATCCTTCCACAAGAGATTACGATTTTTTGAACGTTTACAATTACGCAGATTGGGCGATTCATAATTTTATCACTCAGGCCGAAAAATCGAAATACTTCAAGAACACTATTTTCGTTTTCGTCGCCGACCATACGCATCACAGATATCTGGATTATTACGAGGATAGAAACGTTCCGTTTCTGATCTATGCTCCGGGAAAAATCGCCCCTGCGTTAGACGAAACCATTGCTTCCCAATTGGATGTAATTCCGACAATCTTGGGGCTTGTCGGTAAGAAGGCGTTTTTTTCCTCTATGGGAAGAAATCTCTTAGCTCCGGGAAGGACCCAAACGGCCTACTTTGCTTATGGAAATTTATTCGGCTGGATCGAAAACGATCTTTTTTATTTGAGATTTTTCGACGGGAAAGAGGATCTTTCCTACAATATCAATCCGCCCCGTGAAAAGAACAATTTCTGCGACCGGGATCCGAAAGTCTGCGACGAAATGAGCAAAAAGGCGAAGGCATATCTAAACTTAAGTTACGAATTGTTGAATCAAAATATCGTTTTTCCTTCGGAAGCAGAACTACAAAAAGTAATCTCTACTAAAACAAATCCGTAAACAACATATAGGAAGATTCTTTCTCACTTTCAACCGCCGAACTCACGTTAAATTACAAAATTATCCGTAAGGATCAAAGTTTAATTCCGGAAACGGCGTAAAGATCATGGCATAAACCGCATTCATCCAGTTGTCTACGGATCTCTCGTTTTTCTTCCAAACTCAGTCCGGGCCAGAGATTCTTTTTTTCATACGGATCCGTTTGAATATCATAAACTTCTTCATCGGGTGGAAACGAATTGAGGCGAAGCATATAATGTAAATTCCCTTTTATATAACTCATTCCAACTCTATAAAGAGAAGTTTCGTTATTATTCGCGATAAAAATACGACGACCTTCCGGAAGATCCGAAAGCAGAGAAGCCCCTTCCAATTTCGAAAGATAACTTTTTATCTCCGGTTGATTAGAAACGCCTAATATTTCCGCGACAGTCGGTATTAAATCCGTATTGGAAACGTTTTTATCAATATTCCTTTTTAAACGCTCCCGAAAATGATTTTTTTCCAAGGAATTCGGCAGGAAAAATACCATTGGAACCGCCAAAGTTTCGATATGATTGCTTTCTATATGACCGATATAGTTGTGCTCGAAAAGCGCCTCTCCATGATCGGAAGTGAAGATCACAAGAGTATTTTCCATCAGCTTTTCTTCATTCAAAAAATGGAATATTTTTTCCAAAAGATGATCCAAATAACGGACGGAATTATCGTAGGGTGCGAAAGTATCCTTACCGATCGGGAAATAAACAAATTCTTCCGGAACGATGTAGGGAAAGTGATTCGTGTTCAAATGTAGAACTCCGGCAAAGTTGCGGCCTTTGCTTTTGAGAAGTTTCACCTGATTTTGAAATTCGGTCACCGTTTTACGATCATCGATCCCTATATCATTAAAAACGCCGAGTCCGCTGATTTCCTTATTCCATAAAAAATCGATTCCCGCGTTTCTAAAAAAACCTGAAAAATTATTCCAACGGAAGCTATGACTCGAAATGTAAAACGTGGAAAGTCCCGCAGCCTTTCCGTATTCCCAAAACAAAGGAAAACTATGAGTCATGGAAACAGGTTGAATCGGAGACACTCCCGACAACAAACTCGGAACCGAAATCAAAGTAGAACTTGCATTCGAAAACACCTTTTGAAAAACCACAACGGATCCATTCTGAGCATTTTGAGTCCAACGACTCAAAAACGGAGTGGTGTCCTTACCGTAACCATAAAGAGCCATATTCTTTCTACGAAGACTCTCGCCAAGAATGATTAAGACGTTTTTTCGAAACGGATTCGGACTTTTGTTCAACTTCGGCTTATTTCTCGATTGCAGTCCCGCGGAACCGAGCCGATCTCCCGTAAGAATATTGTAAATGTTCCGATTGATAAACGAAATCGAATTCGTATCCGAGACGTAAATCTGATCGTTGAATCGCGTATTGTTGTGAAAAAAAGCGGTAAGAATAAGAACCCCAAAAAACAAACCCGAATAGATACTCCTCGTAAATCGAACCGGTTTAAAATTCGCGGACACAATCCTCAAACTAACAATTACCAAAATAAAAATAAGTAAGAAACCTATCAGACTCGAAATCGTAAGTCCGCCCTTGAAGATGGTCCAACTATTAAACGGTTCTTGAAAAATATAAGAAAAAACGAAGAAATTCGGCATGATTCCCGCATATAAAAAATATCCGTAAGAACCGATGATACAACTCGAATAACCGAAGGCGGAAAATATCAGAATGCTCCAATACGCTTTTCTCTTCGACGCGGACGAAAGAAAAGCGAGAGAAAAAAGCAACAGAGAATAAATCAAAACCGAATAAAAGAAAGAAAGGAGATAATAATACCACTGTAAAACCTCCATCTGACTCAGAACTTTCCACCGTAGTCCGAGATCTGCAAATAGGATCAGAGACGGAACGAGAAAAATGAAAAAAAATCTGAATCCGGACTCGGAAACAAAAGAATAAAAATGATCCCATTTTTGCCTGAATAAAAAAAACAAACAATACTCCGTTCTTACTTGAAATAAAACCGATCTTATCTTGATACGAAATTTTATTTTTGATTCGAATCATAAGCCGGCAGGGAAAGAAACATTCCCCATTCTGTATAGTAAGCAATTGCTTACATGTTTATCTTTAAGAACGCCTTAGAAATCAAGTTTTTTTCAAATGGATTTTAAAAAATACTCTTCCTTTACAAAACGGGAATCTCCGAATTTTATAATTGATTTAAGGAAATCTGATATTCTATCTTGAATTGGATCGGTTGCTCTATCGATACATCCGAGCGAACTTCCCCGTTTAAGACCGAATTTGCTTCCGGTTTCAAATCATGCCTGTTTTCCCCGAATCCTAACAACTTCTTAACTTCGTTTTCCGCCCTTTAACCCGAGCGCTCTTGACCGGGAAACGACTTCGTGGTCTACTAAATAACATGAAGAATTTGACTTTCATTTTCGATCTCCAAACTCCCGCGCTTAAACCCGCATCTCATCAGACACATTCAGGAAACGATATATTATGAATCCGGAAACAATCTTGGCCCTCGGCATGGGCGGGCTTTGTCTTGTCTATTTGGCGTATTCTATTTTCAAACCGGAGAAATTCTAAGGAGGTTTTATGGTTACGGAATGGATTCAACTTTCGATCTTTCTTTTTTCAATCGCGGTCTTTTCCCCTCTATTCGGTTTTTGGCTCTATAAGGTATTCACCTCGTCGGAAACATTAAAATTCGAACTGTTTTTATACAAACTTTGCGGGATCGATCACAAACGGAGCATGGACTGGAAAGAATACGCGATATCTCTTCTGATATTCAATCTTTTCGGTTTCATTCTTCTATTTTTGATTTTATTTTTTCAAGATCGTCTTCCTATCAATCCTTCCAACTTTTCGGGACTGGATATCCATCTCGCGTTCAACACCGCAGTGAGTTTTACGACCAACACCAACTGGCAGGCTTATAGCGGAGAATCGACCTTGAGTTATTTTTCACAATCCGTCGGATTGACGGTTCAAAACTTCCTCAGTGCGGCGACCGGGCTTTGTGTTCTTCTCGCGCTCGCAAGAGGGCTTTCGGCAAACTCAAACGCATCCGCGCTCGGAAATTTTTGGAAGGACTTGATTCGAGGAGCGTTATACGTTCTTTTTCCTCTGGCATTCGCGCTCTCATTAGCGTTAGTCGCAACCGGAGTCGTGCAGACGTTTTCGAGTTATATATCCGCGAACACTTTGGAAGGCGCACAACAAATCATCCCGTTGGGACCCGCGGCTTCTCAGATCGCGATCAAACAATTGGGAACAAACGGAGGAGGTTTTTTCGGAGTCAATAGCGCGCATCCTTTCGAAAACCCCTCCCCTCTTTCCAATTTCCTTCAGATGTTTTCCATTTTGATCCTTCCCGGAGCGTGCGTATTTTTATACGGAAGAATGATCGGAAATCTCAGACACGCGTGGGTGATCTTCAGCGTTATGTTCACGATTTTTTGCTTCGGTGTAATTGTCGTTTGGTCCTCCGAGTCTTCCTACAATCCTATTTTCGGGTCGTATGGTTTTTGGGAAGGAAAGGAAGTCAGGTTCGGAATTTTAAACAGCGCGATATGGGAAGTAGCAACCACGGTAGCGTCTAACGGATCGGTTAACTCCATGCACGACAGTTTTTCTCCGATCGGCGGTTTAGTAGGAATGTTGAATATACAATTGGGGGAAGTGATCTTCGGCGGAGTCGGAGCCGGGATGTACGGAATGGTTCTTTTTATTCTTCTTACCGTTTTTTTGAGCGGCATCATGGTGGGTCGTAGCCCCGAATACCTCGGTAAAAAAATAGAAAAGAGAGAAATCCAAATGTCTATCTTGGGAATTCTTTTACCCTCCACCGTCATTCTTCTTTTTACCGCAATCTCGATGAGTTTGCCGACCGCGTTATCCTCGTCATCCAATCGAGGTCCGCACGGACTTTCGGAAATTCTTTACGCGTTCTCGTCCAGCGCCGGAAACAACGGAAGCGCATTTGCGGGTTTGAACGTCAACACTCCATATTACAATTCCATGATAGGAATCGCGATGTTGATCGGAAGATTCGGAGTCATTCTCCCCGTCCTTGCGATCGCGGGAGGTGCGGCGATTCAAAAAAGATCGGAGATCGTTTCGGAAGGTTCTTTTTCCACGGAGGGAGGAACGTTCTACGTCTTGCTCCTTTCGATGATCGTGATCGTAGGCGCGTTGACTTTTTTTCCCGTCTTGACGATCGGCCCGATACTTGAACATTTTTTAATGCTGCAAGGCAGAACTTTTTAAGGAGAATCGGATGAGCCGTAAGTCGAAAACTTTTTTAGAATCGGGAGTTTTTAAGGAAGCGACCGTAAACACATTCAAAAAATTGAATCCAATTTCTCAGGCTAAAAACCCTGTGATGTTCATCGTGCTTTTAGGGGCGATTTTCACGACCTGGATTTTCTCCAAGGATCTGTATCAAGGAATTTATTCCGCCTTTAATCTTCAGATCGGTTTGTGGTTGTGGTTTACCGTTCTTTTTGCCAATTTCGCGGAAGCGATCGCGGAAGGAAGAGGAAAGGCCAGAACCGATAGTCTCAAAAAAACCAGATCCAATATCGTCGCCAAAAAACTAGTAGGCGGTAAGATCGTTATCGTTCCCGGAACTTCCTTGAAGATCGGCGATGGCGTGTTATGCGAACCGGGAGATCTGATTCCGGGAGACGGAGAAATCATAGAAGGAATCGCGAGCGTGGACGAATCCGCGATCACCGGAGAATCCGCTCCCGTCGTAAGAGAAAGCGGAGGCGATAGAAGCGCCGTCACGGGCGGGACCAGAGTGTTAAGCGACAAGATCACGATCAAAATCACCGCCGAACAGGGAAATACTTTCTTAGATAAGATGATCGCTCTTGTGGAAGGCGCTAAACGACAAAAGACTCCGAACGAAATCGCTCTTACGATGCTTCTATCGGGTTTGTCTTTCGTATTTCTAATCGCGGTCATCAGCCTTCCCTTCTTTGCGGAATTTGTCGCAATAGAAGGAGGACAAAAGGCGAATCTTTCGATTCCGGTTTTGATCTCCCTTCTTGTCTGTCTTATCCCGACTACGATCGCGGGATTACTTTCGGCGATCGGAATTTCCGGCATGGAACGCCTGATTCGGTTTAACGTGATCTCAAAAAGCGGAAAAGCCATCGAGGCCGCGGGAGATATAGACATTCTTCTTTTGGACAAAACGGGAACGATCACGTTAGGCAACAGAGAGGCAAGGGCATTCTTTCCCGCAAAAGGAGTGGGGGAAAAATATCTCGCGGATATCGCACAACTTTCCTCCCTTGCGGACGAAACCCCCGAAGGAAGATCCATTGTCGTATTAGCAAAAGAGAAATTCGGAATTAGGGAAAGAAATCTCGCCGAAATGGAAGCCGAATTCATTCCGTTCAGCGCTTCCACGAAAATGAGCGGACTGGATCTGAAAAAAGAAGGAGTGGTGACGCGAAGAATCCGCAAAGGCGCGGGTGACGCGATCAGAACCTATCTTTACAACTTCAGTCAAAAAATTTCTCCGGAAATGGAAGAAGTCATCCTAAAAGTTTCGCAAAAAGGAAGTACTCCGATTCTCGTCGCGGAAGACAACAAACTCCTGGGAGTGATCGAACTCAAGGACATAGTCAAAGGCGGATTGAAAGAAAGATTTGCGAGTCTTCGTAAGATGGGAATCAGAACCGTCATGATCACGGGAGACAATCAACTCACCGCGGCGGCGATCGCGGCGGAAGCGGGAGTGGACGACTTTTTAGCCGAGGCGACTCCGGCAACCAAGCTGAAAAAAATAAGAGAACAACAAAGCAAGGGATATCTAGTCGCGATGATAGGAGACGGAACCAACGACGCTCCCGCACTCGCTCAATCCGACGTTGGCGTTGCGATGAATACCGGAACTCAAACCGCAAGAGAAGCGGGCAACATGATCGACCTAGACAGCAATCCGAGCAAACTCATAGAGATCGTCGAAATCGGAAAACAACTTCTGATGACGAGAGGAGCCCTGACGACATTCAGCATCGCAAACGATGTCGCAAAATACTTCGCGATTCTTCCCGCGTTGTTCGGAGCTTTTTATGCGACGGCGGACGCGGTCGAAGGTCCGTTGTCCGTTCTCAATCTAACGCGCCTCAGTTCTCAGAAGAGCGCGGTGTTAAGTGCAATCATCTTTAACGCGTTGGTCATACCGGCTTTGATTCCATTAGCGTTAAAAGGAGTGGCTTATAAACCTCTGGGAGCGAACAAAATATTAAAGCGAAATCTTTTGATCTTCGGTCTGGGCGGAATTATCACCCCGTTTATAGGAATCAAGTGTATCGACATGATCTTAGTCTTATTGGGATTCGATTGAGGAAAATTCCATGTTAAACACAGTATCGATAGCGATCAGAACACTTTTGTCACTTACATTTATCACCGGAATTTTTTATCCGATCGTCATTACAGGGTTTTCAGAACGTTTTTTTCCTGTCCTAGCAAACGGAAGTTTGATACAAGTCGACGGCAAAATCGTAGGCTCGGAATTGATCGGTCAACGGTTTACAAAAAACGAATATTTCTGGTCGAGACCTTCTGCGGGAGATTACGCGACGGTGGCTTCAAGCGCGTCTAATTTAAGTGCGACTAACGCATCCTTAAAGGCAAAAGTCGAAGAAAGAAAAAAGTTCCTTTTGACAAAACATCCGGATCAGAAGTTCGTTCCTCCCGATCTATTGTTCGCCTCCGGTTCCGGATTGGATCCCCATATCAGTCCCGAATCCGTTCAGTTTCAGGCAAATCGAATCATCTCCGCGAGAAGATTGACTCGGGAACAGATCCTTCGATTTCAAAAAATCATAGAACAATCGACGGAACGACCGGCGTTCGGTTATATCGGAGAAAAACGAGTCAACGTACTTCGATTGAACTTGAAATTGGATGATGAATTCGGAAAAATCAAAGAATGACCGACTGGAGCGAAAAATCCAAATTGGATCCGGACGAACTTCTCCGCAAGATCCAAGCCGAAGAAAAGAAATCCATTTCGGGAAAATTGAAAATCTTTTTCGGTATGGTCGCCGGGGTCGGCAAAACCTACGCGATGTTAAACGCAGCGCGCGCTCTTAAAAAAGAAGGAGTGGACGTGGTTGTGGGTTACATCGAAACCCACGGAAGAAAGGAAACGGAAGAATTGTCGGAAGGACTGGAAATTCTTCCTCGAAAAAACATAGAACACAGAGGAATCCGATTCGAAGAGATGGACATTGACGCAATTCTCAAACGAAAACCCGAAGTCGTATTAATCGACGAATTCGCGCATACGAACATACCGGGAAGCAGACACGTAAAGCGTTATCAGGACGTCGTCGAAATTTTAAATCACAGTATAAGCGTATTCACAACTTTGAATGTTCAACATTTGGAAAGTCAAGTGGAGGCAGTCGAAAAAAACACGTCCGTAAAAATCAGGGAAACGATTCCGGATTCGGTTCTGGACGTGGCGGACGAAATCCTATTGATCGATCTTTCTCCGGACGATCTCAGAAAACGTCTGCAGGAAGGAAAAGTCTACGTTCCCGAAAAAGCGAACATCGCGGTGGATCATTTTTTTAAACAGGAGAATCTTACCTTTCTCCGAGAGACCGCGCTCAACTACACCGCACGACACGTAACCACTTCTCCCGACTCCGTGAAGTTCAGGGAAAAAATTCTAGTGGCGATCAGCGCGAGTCCGAACTCCTATTCCTTATTACGTTATGCGAAACGTCTCGCCTACGAAAGAAATGGAGAATTGTTCGCGATCTACAATCAGACAAGGGAAAATCTTTCCAAGGAGAATATCAGTCAGCTTGAAAAGAATCTGAACTTTGCGAGAGAACTCGGTTCCGAAATTCTATACGCCGCCGACGAAGATCCTGCGGACGCAATCCTTCGTATAGCCGAACAAAAAAACATAACGCGCGTCGTATTGGGAAAACCACCGATGTCTTGGTGGAAGAAATGGAATTCCCCCTCTTCCAAACTCGCAAGGATCACGTCGAACTTCGAACTCTGTCTGGTTCCTTACGATCATACTTCTTTTTCGGGAGAAGAATCCGCGCTGGGCAGATTCTTAAAAACTTCGTCGGGAGGAAAACAATACGTCGCCTCCCTAGCGCTCATTTTGTTGGCAACGTGTATCAGTCTTTTCTTGGAACCTCTTACGGGTTACTGGAGCATTTCCTTCTTATATCTTTTTTTCGTATCGGGAATCGGCTCCGTCTTCTCCAAAGGCCCAACCATCTTGGCGGGTCTGTTGTCCGGAATCTTTTGGGATTTTTTATTCATTCCTCCCCGATACACTTTCTTTATCGAAAAACTGGAAGACATTCTGATGTTCGGTTCCTTTCTTTTTATTTCGATCATCATCGGAAACGTAACTTCCAGATTGAGACAAAAGGAAAAAGTGTTGGTCAATCGCGAGTTACGCCTGACAACGTTATACGAGCTTTCCAAAGAACTGGGGCACGCAAGAGATATCCGTCAAATCGCGCAGATCGGCGCGGACTATCTCAAAAAAATTTTTCAAACGGACGTCGCGATTCTTTTCGAAAATCAGGGAAACATAGATTCTAATTCTTCCAAGGCCGGTAATTTTTTTCCGGACGCGAAAGAAACGGCGGTCGCAAACTGGACATATAAGAACAAAATCTCCGCGGGAAAATTTACGGATACGCTCTCCTTATCTTTGGGAACTTATTTTCCGATGATCGCTCCCGGAAAAATCATCGGCGTCATCGGTATCGCTCTAAGTGAAAAATTGAATCTTGATCAGGAAAATCTTCTGCTCACGATGGGAAATCAAATCGCACTCGCTTTGGAACGAGAATTGTTATCCGAAGAGACACGAACCAGATATCTCGCAAATCAATCCGAACGTCTATATACGATCATCTTCAATTCCCTTTCTCACGAACTGAAAACTCCTCTCTCCGCGATACGAGGCGCGGTCACGGCGCTTTTAGAACCGGAAATAGACAAATCATCGACGGCGCGCATAGAATTGTTAAACGAAATCAACGAAAGCAGTATAATCCTGAATCTTCTTCTCGGCAATCTACTGGACATGAGTCGTTACGAATCCGGTTTTTTAAAATTGAGAATGGATTGGCACGACCCTTCCGATCTTGTGCGCGTAGTAGTACGAAGACTCAGACAAACCGTTAAGAGCAGCAGTTGTGTGATTCATCTTCCCGAAAATCCGATTCCCACTTGGATGGATTTTACTCTGATGGAGCAGGCTCTATTCAACGTAGTTTTCAACGCGGTTCAGATTTCTCCGGAAGGATCTCCCGTTGTCATCGAACTTCTTCCCGATAAGGATAAGATGAAATACGTTGTGGAAGACAGCGGCCCCGGAATTCCGGAAGAAGAACTTGATAAAATCTTCGAGAAATTTTATCGAAGTAAAAATCAAAGTCACATAGGAAGCGGACTCGGTCTTTCGATCAGTAAGTCCATCGTGGAAACCCACAAAGGAACTTTGATCGCGGAGAATCGCAAGGAAGGAGGGGCCAGGTTTTGTATCGACATTCCGGTAAAACCGGGTTGAACCATGAATCCTAAAATTCTGATCGCGGACGACGACGATCGGATCCGTAAGATGATCAGAATCAGTTTGAGCGCTTCTCATTATGATGTGATCGAATCTGCGACGATCCAAGAGACCATACTCAAAGCCGCGAAAGAATCTCCGGATGTCATCCTTTTGGATCTGCAATTTCCCGACGGAAACGGAATTACCGCGCTCAGAGAAATCAGAACCTGGAGTGAAACGCCCGTCATCGTGTTGTCGGTTTTATCTTCCGACCCGGAAAAGATTTCCCTGTTGGACGGAGGGGCGGACGACTATATTACAAAACCGTTTAGTATGGGAGAGTTACTCGCGAGAATCCGAGTGGCTCTTCGAAATAAAACCCAGGAACCCGGTTCTCCGATTTTTATTTCAGGAAATTTATACGTGAACCTATCGAGTAGAAACGTGCAAGTATCGGGAGAAACGGTGCATCTTACTCCGATCGAATATTCTTTCCTGTCCCTTTTAATCCGACACGCCGGAAAAGTTTTGACTCAGGAACAGATCATACGCCACGTCTGGGGACCATTCGCAAAAAACGAATCGGGTCCTCTGAGAGTTCACGTGGCTAGTTTGAGAAAAAAAATAGAAACGGATGCTTCCAACCCGGAACTATTGCTGACCGAACCAGGAGTAGGTTACAGGCTGTCTGTAAATTTATAATAGAGTTTGTGTATTTATTTTTGAAAGAAGAAATAAAACCCGCAGATCACATCCCTATGGGCTTTCAAACAGTATTTTTCGTTGCTAAATTCTCGTCGGAGTTCCTACAACTTAAACATCTTGTTTTCGTTATACCTGTGAGACTTTGGAATCCTCGTCTATTAATTGTTAAACGAATTGATTTGGTATAATTTCAGAAGCGAATATTCCCGCACATATGAATTGCATAATAAAATAACCTATCGAATTTAACTTGGGATCGGAATACGATTGCACATTTGGATTTCCATAGTTTTATAACAAAAAAATTCGATCCGTAAGAAAAGCGGCGAGATGTTAATTTTTTCTAGATTCTATCTCATCGATTTCCTTGGGAATCATCGAAGTCAGGTTTAAAGGATTAGAACCTTGTACGAGAACGTCGTCTTCGATTCGAACTCCGATCCCTCGGAATTTTTCCGGAATTTCAAGATCGGTAGGATCGAAATAAAGCCCAGGTTCGATCGTAATCACCTGACCACTTTCTAGCTTTTTAGAAAATCCGTTCTGATAATAAGTA
>NZ_CP040840.1:1295000-1305000 GCF_006874765.1 Leptospira weilii | reverse complement strand
ACCAAGGAAGAAGCCAAGGAAATTTATATTGCTTGGGGTAAAAAACTCAAAGATCATTTTACAGGAAACATCTTGGCGCTTGCTTGCGGAGACACTTCGCTCTTAGGTTTTCTCAAATTGAAAAAAGATAAGGAGCAATCCCTGACGATTGGTAAGCTCAAAGGAAAATTAGTTGCCTACGCTTTGGGCAAATAATCCAATCGAACCGGAATGAAACATCAAGAAATTCTCCTTAAACTTTTGGAAGTCACAGAGAACACTAAGGATTCATTTCAATTTCTAAAACTTTTTCGTTCGATCGAACCCGAAAAGTTCGCTGTGATCTATGCGGATTCCGGTACACTCATGGAATCCGCAGAAGCACTCCTTTACAATCTCAAGATTCTTCACAAGTTGGACTTATATCCGGTTGTCGTTTTAGACAAAGACGGAATTTCTTACACAAATCTCTTTTATAGAAACCATAACAAAGAAGAATCCCCGTCGATTCTCCCCGGAAAATTATTCCGACATCCTCAAGATTTAGCGGGTGCGGTCATTTCGGCCCTTTCGGAAAAAAAACTTCCGGTTTTTGTCACGGAGGAAAAGGGGTCACCCCTTTTCACATTCTTGACCAAACTCTGCTCCACTCTGCATACGAAAAAGCTGGTTCATCTTTATTCGAGAGGGGGAATTTTCTGCGAGGGAAATAAAATTTCGATCTTCGACGTCGATTCTTCCATAAAACCGGACTCAGAAGACGCTTCTCTTTTACTTTCCTGTTTAGAACTTTATAAAAATGTAAAGGATAAGGAATTCGGAATCGCGGTCACATCCGCCTCCTCCCTATTGAAAGAATTATTTACGATCAAGGGAAGCGGAACTCTGATCCGCAGAAAAAATAGAATCGACTTCATCCCGGATCATCGTTTGATTTCCAGAGATAAGTTGAATCTTCTGATTGAAAAAGCTTTTCAAAGATCTTTGAAAGAAAATTTTTGGAGTCAAGAGTTTGCCGGAATTCTTTTAGAATCCGAATACAAGGGTTGCGCGTTGGTTAAAAAAACCCCTTTCGGAACATTTCTTTCCAAGTTTGCGGTAGACGAAATCGCCAGAGGAGAAGGCGTCGGAAGAGATATTTGGGACGAAATGATCCGCAAATTTCCCGTTTTATTCTGGAGAGCAAGAAAGGAAAACACGATATCCAAGTGGTACATGAAGATCTGTGACGGAATGCAAAAGGAAGGAATCTGGATTTATTTTTGGATTGGAGTTCAAGAGGAACACATTCCGGACATTTGTTTCTTTTTAAAAAATCACCCCCAAGATCTATCGAGCGATCCTTAGAGAGCGAGATAGTCGTAGCCAGCGGAGCGTTAGGCGAAGACTCTTAGCGAAGCTAAGATGAGCGATCCTTAGAGAGCGAGATAGTCGTAGCCAGCGGAGCGTTAGGCGAAGACTCTTAGCGAAGCTAAGATGAGCGATCCTTAGAGAGCGAGATAGTCGTAGCCAGCGGAGCGTTAGGCGAAGACTCTTAGCGAAGCTAAGATGAGCGATCCTTAGAGAGCGAGATAGTCGTAGCCAGCGGAGCGTTAGGCGAAGACTCTTAGCGAAGCTAAGATGAGCGATCCTTAGAGAGCGAGATAGTCGTAGCCAGCGGAGCGTTAGGCGAAGACTCTTAGCGAAGCTAAGATGAGCGATCCTTAGAGAGCGAGATAGTCGTAGCCAGCGGAGCATTACCGAGCGACCATAGAAGCGAGGTTGAGCTAATCGAAGACTCTTAGCTAAGCTAAGATGAGCGATCCTTAGAGAGCGAGATAGTTAAACATTTGAAATCTAAAAACATTAAAACTTCGATCACCAACGTATTTATATGGATTCTCATTGGATATTCAGCTATAAACGGCGAGAGTCCCATTGATTCAGGTAATTTAATCTATCCTAATATTCTTATAAACATCCACAAAGACATCAATCTATTAAAATCAAGATATCCCCAATTAGCCGGCTTCACTATATCGAACATTAACCTTAAGTCTTTATAAATCGACTATGAATATAAATGCCACAGACCAAATCATAGCGGCGATCCGGATCCGGACGGCTTGTGGTTGTATATTAGCCTTTGGGATGAGAACAATCCAAATGAAAGCCAAAGACAAATCAACACGCAACCTGATATTCCGACTATGTATATTCAAAACAGAAGAGTGACCTTTCTAATACTGGAAGGAACTCGGACGAATTCGATTCAAAAATCGATCTATGATATTTTAAGAAAAAATGGATTGAAAATAAACGACAAATTACAATTCTACGAAATGTAAAATGCGAAAATGCTTTCCCAAAACTTTTATTGAATTGATCTCAAAAATATTTCAAGATGGATACCCTAGTTTTTTTATACGACGGAGAATGTTCGTTCTGCTCCAACCTCGCAATCAAACTGCAAAATCTCAATCTCAATCCCAAGATCAGATTTCGATCCTTTCGCGATTTTTCAGAAAAAGAACTGAGAGAAATCCACCCGACTTTGAACATAGGCCTCGCGGAAGGAAACGTTCAAATGATCGCAAACGGAAGAAGGTATCCCGGATTTTTTGCGGTTCGAAAACTCAGTCATTCTTTAAAAGGATACCGCTGGGTTGCGCCACTTCTCTATCTTCCCTTGGTTCCGATTTTAGGAATCATCGGAATCGGTCTCTTAAAGTCCCTGAAAAGTCGCTAAGCCGTCGTAAAACACAAGTCTTGCGTCCAAAGCGAGCCTGTTTCCTTCCATCACTCGATTCCTTTTTTCTTCCGTATCCGCCACGACTTCGATCAAGCGAAAAAGTTTTTCGGCGTGAGATTCGTCAGCACTCAGATTGACTTGAAAAAATTTTCCTTCCGGCAAACAAACTCGCTTCTTTAAATCCCTGTAAGACCGAAACATTCTAGAATATTCCAATTTCAGCAAATACTCGTTCGCCGGGCCGAGCGCACCCAAAGCCGAGTAAAAGTCCGTGGTGGTTATCTTCCGCATTAGATCTAGATAAGATTTAGTTTCGGGAAGTCTATGTATATCTTGCGCCACTTCGCCCATATCCGAAAGGAATTTTTTTAAAATACAAACGTGAGAATCTTCCGCATTACCCTCGCCCAATTCCTCCCAAATATTAGAGACAAGAACGATTTTTGCGTCTACGGAGTCGCTGATCGCCGCCGTATTTAAAAACCAATTTACGAAGTCTACGCTGACGAAGTATTCCTGACGAAGCCAGAGAAGAAGGTCTTCCTTTTCCATTCTCCTTTCCTTATTTTCCAACCAGCAATTGGAAACCAGGACCGGATGATTCCGAACCGATTCTTCCAAAGTATTTCGAAAGGATTCGGAAGTTTGAATAGGGACGATTGTCTGCATAAATCTGTGACTTTATCTTTGACTTGATAAGGATCCGATTTTCTTTTTGGCATATAGAAATCGATCGGTCTCAAAATCCAAACGGGCTATTTTTAGAATCTCTTGCAACAAGTTTTTTTCGTCCCCTAGACTCCGACGATAACAAATCGGAAACGTGGAATAAAACGGGGACAAACCGGGAGTAAGATTCATCTCAAGAAAATAAGGATTCCCTAAAGAATCGAGTTTCCAATCCAATCTCGCGGGACCGGAAGTGCCAAGGGAACTACAAAGTAATCGACTTTGTTCCTGAAGAAACGTCTCCAAACCAGAAGGACAATCAAATACGAGAGTTTCCGGCATCACACTTTTAGATTTCGTTTTTTCTCCGTAAACCTTTTCTACTTTGAGTTCTTCCCGAAGGACCAATCTTCCCGCGGAACTGACTCTATAACCCACGACATCAGAACCTATTACGGAAATCGTATATTCGATTCCAGTTAAATATTCTTCCAAGAGATAAGGAAAAAACTCCGCCGGTTTGGAGGACAATTTGAAACGGAGGTCCTTTTCATCGTGAATGATACTTTCCTCTCCGATTCCGAGACTGGAACCTTCTCCGGAAGGTTTTAAAAATCCGGGAAAGGAAAACTCCTTCGAAACCGTAAAATCTGTCTCGGAACGAATTAAAAATCCGGGCACAATCGGAATACCAATCGACCGAGCAAATATTCTCGTTAGATTTTTATCCAAGGACACGTTTTGAGAATAAACATCCGAACCAGTGTGAGGAAAACCGAACAACTCCGCGACGGCGGGAATCAAGGACTCCCTGTTTCTGGAACAAAATCCCTCCATCATATGAAAAAGAACGGGGCGTTTCGTAAAATCCAAGTCGGAATAATGTTTTAACTTTTCCAAAAGCTCGCTCGGGGTGGCTACAAATTCGGCTCTTTCCCCAACTTCGCTTAACAATTCCAAGATAGCGTCCACGGATTTCGAGGACTCCCATTCCTGTTTGTAAATTTCCGGAAACTCCCCTTCAAACTCGTGAAGATCCGCGTAAACAAGAACCGTCGCGGAAGTCATTCGTTTTGTAATTGCCAAACTTAAATGAATTCCTCTATTGATAGAAAAATCTTAAAACTTATGAATTCCTACATTTTTGCAATTCGAGAATTCAGATCTTTAACTCTAGAACGAGATTTCCACATCGGGGCGTAATTTCTCAAACTTCGCTAAATTCTCTTTGGGAAGCTTTAACGATACCCGTATTTCTTTTAACTTTTTCAAACCGGCCAAAGGAAGTATATCTTTGATCGGATTGTCGGCTAACCCAAGAATTGTTAATTCTGAAAGTGAAGAAAGCGGAGAAATATCAGAAATCTTATTTTTATCGAGATAAAGTGTTTTTAAATTTCGGCACGCAGTAAGTGGAGCCAAGTCCTTAATCGAGTTATTCGACCCGTTAAAAACTTCTAGTTTGGGAAGTTTTGATAAAAAACCGAGATCCGAGATACTTTGATTTCTCTCCACATCCAATACAATTAAGCCGGGTGCCCGTTCAATTCCGTCGAGGGAAGAAAGTTTGGGACCTTTTTTTTCTTCAGGATATATTTCCAAAGTATCCAAAGCCGGCATTTTGTCTAACGGAACCTCTACTAAAGAAGTCAAACCGGCGAACCTTGCGTTGGTACCTTGACTCAACTTTTCATCCGAAGGCGGAGCGGACAGAACTCCGTCATCCGAAAGATAATATATGTTAGATTCGGTTGCAGAATCTCTTTCGTCCAAAATCCAGACTAAATACTTCCACCATTCATTTTTTCCCTGCTTGGAAACCGCAGTTTTGACACTAGGGGCACGTTCTGCGGACTTACTCTTTTGAGAAGGCTTATCTTGATTCGCTTTAGCGCCTTTTTTTTCCAAGTAACCTTTCTTGAGTTTCTCGTTTAAAAGTTTTTGCGCTTCTTTCAAACACGCCGCTTCGTCCTTAAATTTCTTCGTCTGTGTTTGTCCTGCCGTTCCCGTCTTACCATAGGTTACGGTAAAGGTATTTCCAGCGATATCGATGTTCCAGAATTTATCCGACTTTTCTTCTTTGTAAATTAGAGAATGTTTCATAAGACCTTAGAGTTTATTGCCGTTTTTGAGGTAAAACGATGAGTTCCGAATCTACTTCGAACTCTATAAAAGCCCGGTCAATCTTAATTTTTTAATTCGAAGACGAAATAATTAATTAACGAGACTTTAAAAGTATAAGGCAAGCGGCGAGGGTCGAGAGAGCCCGGCGTTTGATAAAACAGTAATGTTAAAAACGTTGGTGTTGCAAGCGATCAACAACGCAACGGATGAACAATTGGAATCTCCGTTCAAAGATACGTTGTCTTTTATAAGATTTCTGGGAATAAAAAACCAGAGTTCCTATTTCCAGATGCCAAAACAATTTTGTAAATTTCCGGAAACTCCCCTTCAAACTCGTGAAGATCCGCGTAAACAAGAACCGTCGGCGTTACATCACACATTCAATTTTTCTCTTGGGCCCCCAACGCCTTGGGAAAAATTCTTTCCCAAGTTTCCAAAGAAATCTCCGGATAGATTTCTTCCATCTCGGAATCCGGAGGTTCCGGGCTTAAATGATAGGATCCGTGTAACGCGGATCGGAATACGTGCATTCTTTCCGGTTTGTAAAAACCAAGATACCAATCCGGAGTCAGCGTAACCTTTCCGCCTCCTCCGGGAAGATCGTTTACGAACTGCGGAATTCCCATGCCCCCTATCTTTCCTCTCATATAGGAAACGATCTCGATACCTTTTGCGAGCGGGGTTCGAAAACCTCTCGAACCGGGAATCAGTTCCGGATCGTACATATAATAGGCACGGACCCTCAACTCTAACAGTTTTTTATGAAGTTCTAACATGATTTTTCCGGAATCGTTGATTCCCTTCAGTAGAACGCATTGATTTCCGACATTCACTCCGGCTTTGAGAAGTTTTAGAATCGCTTCTTTTGCTTCGGAAGTGCACTCTTTCGAGTGATTGAACTGGGTGTTACAGAAAATGGAAAGCCGATCAGTATTGTGAGATTCTATAATATTACAAAGATCCAATGTAATTCGAAACGGAAGCGTTACCGGATTTCGGGTACCGAGCCTGCAGATTTTTACGTGTTCGATTTTTTCCAATCGTTCCAAAATCCAGTCGACCTTGGAATCGCTCAGGTTTAAGGGATCTCCGCCGGATAACACGACATCGGTTACTTCCGGATGGGCTTCAACGTATTCAAAACAGGCTTCCAGGTCTTCCGTAAGCATTCTCTCTTTAGAATCGGAAACCTTGCGACCTCTCATACAATGTCTGCAATAAACCGAACATTCGTGATTGGTAAAAAGAAGAACCCGATCCGGGTACATGTGAGTCAACCCTTTGACCGGAGACAACCGTTCCTCGTGCAGAGGATCTGGGGATTCTTCCGGAGAAAAAACAGATTCCGCTTCTCTCGGAATGATCATCTTTCGAATCGGATCGTTCGGATCCTCTGGATCCGTTAGGGAAATGTAATATGGTGTCGCGGAAACGTTGAGACGAATCGTACTTTCAATTCCGACTTTTTCACTCTCCGTCAAATCGAAATAACGTCCCAGCTCGAAACCTCTCACACGATTTTGAAGCTGAGCCTTATAATCGTTCCAATCGAAAGAAGAAAACAACTCGGACCGATTTGCAAAACTTTCTCCTTTGGATTTTTGTGGGAACAGATGCGAATTCGAAGTCTTCATAAGAAGTTCTTCCTATTTTCTCCGACTCCGAGGAAAATCAAGCAAAGGGAAAAAGAAAATGTCAAAAGAATCCGTTTTCGAAAAGCTGTCCTTTGATGACTGATTTTTCCGTCGATTCCATTCAAGCGCTCGCATTCGACGTGGACGGAACCTTGTTTTCGTCCGAAGGAATGATACTCGAAGTCTACAGAGACTCGATTCAAAATTTTTCCAAAACTTTCGAAATCCAAATCGATCTTCCATCCAGAGACCAACTTATGATGGAAATAGGAAAGCCTGTCAAAACCATTTTCCGCAATCTTCTTCCGCAATTGAACGAAAAGCAAAGAGACATTATCTCCGATAGTGTGCTTCGTTTTTTATGCGAGAGAATCAAAAACGGAGAGGGGGAATTCTATCCCTCGGTAAAAGAAACGATCGAATCCCTTACGGGAAAAGGGTTTCGAATCCTAGCGGCTTCGAACGGACGAAAACCTTATATCGAAACCATCTTGGAAGTAGCTGGAGTTCTTTCCTATTTCGATCCGATTCTCGTCTTAGACAACGAACGGATCAAAACCAAGGGAGAAATTCTAAAAGAGTATATAAAAAAAAACGATCTTAAACCGGATGAAATTCTCATGATAGGAGACAGACTTTCGGATCACGAGGCAGCTCGCCAGAATGGTTGTCCGTTTGCGTTTTGTTCGTACGGACACGCACCTCCGGGAGAAATTCCGGACTTTGAACTGGAACTCAAAAACCTCTCGGACCTGAACCTGATCCTTTGATTTTTACCTGTATGGATTCCTCTTTTTTTCCGAAAATGAAAGAGTGCCAGATTCCGAAAAAAGAAAAAATCTCATCTTCATTCTCACCGGAATTATTTTTACGTTAGTACTTTTAGATAAAAGTACAGGATCCGGATTTTCACTCTCCGGAACCGGATTCAAAGGATTTCGAAATATCGGAAAGATGAGTCCGGAATTCTATTCCAAAGAAAACCTCAATCACAAAGAACTTATGGATCAAGCGGAAGACGAAATCCTGGGAGAACTTCTTCAAAACGGAGACGTCCGGGTCTCCTCCGAAAATGAAAATTCTATCGAAGAGGATCTCAACGAAGACGACCTTGTTCCAGTCCTAGAACCTCCCCTTGCATCCGTCAATTTCGAAAACGAATCACCTCCCACCCCGATACCTACAGACAAAGGAGAATTATCACTGTATTTCTTGAAATTTTACGGTAAAGGGAGCAAGAGCCATTCCAGACTTGTAAAGGTTCTCCGGCTTTCCAAGGGAGGGGACAGGGTCAAACTGATCTTAAATTCTCTGATCGCAGGGCCGGTTTCCCAGGAAAAGGAAAAAGGAATCCTAAATTCCATCCCGCAAAACTTACATTATGACGGGGATTATAGGATTGAAGAAGGAATTTTAAAACTCTCTTTGAGTAGCGATTTGGAAAGAGGAGCCGGACCGGAACTTCTAAAAGACCGGATCGATCAACTCACCTATAGCCTCATGGAAAATCTTCCGATCCGAGGCATCCAGCTTAGGATCAACGGTAAATTCGTACGATCTCTCGGCGGGGAAGGAATGCCTTTGCCCTCTCTTCTGACAAAAAACCCTAGAAAGATCGTCGTTTTTTAATCGTCAAAGAACGTATAGTATAAAGTCGCTTAAACGGATTTATAAATCCTGATTGTTTAAACAAAATCGCTTCTAAAATGGAGGTTAGATCTTATTCGGTCCTTTATAAAACATATGAGATTTTTGTTGGGAAACAATCAAAAAATAAAGTTACTTGCCCGGAGAGTTTTTTTCAATCCGTTTACCGATGATTATTTGAGAATCTATCAACCGGAAATCAAAAGAGCCACGGTTATCTATTTCTTTTTTTGTATTGGAATCAGTCTTATCGCTGCTTTGGTCCCGGATGGGGAATCCGGGCAAAATCGAATTCTTGCCTATTCGCGTTTAACGGTCGTCCTTTTGTCCGCTTTGTTCGCATTTTTGCTTATAAAATGGAAATTTTTATTCCGCAAAAAAATCGAGAGATATAGCATTCTCTCTTCGGGAACGATCGTGCTTTCTATTCTTCCTTACGTCTTTTTTGATTCGGGAAGAATGGAACTCTACTTTCATTTTTATACAACCTTAGTCGTAAGCGGAAATATTCTTCTTTGGTTCACCGGAACGACCGTAATCTTTTTCAACGTATTTTTCTATCTTTCCCTGGTTTTGTGTACAACTCTGGCCGGAAACGCAAATGCGTTACAACACGATTTGGCTAACGTGTTGATTTATCTTTTTACAGGAGTGTTCGGAAATCTTTTGATCAACTTCTGGAGAGTGATGGATCATCGCGCAAAGAAAAAACTGCAAAGAGCGGTGAGTAAGCTCAGAGAGAAAAACATCCAGATCGAAAAAATTTCCAAGGTGGACGAACTCACCAGACTTTACAATCGAAGATATCTAATCGAACAATTCGAGCTTTTTCTCAAAAGGGCGCAACGTTACCGATTTTCTCTCGCGATGATAATCCTAGATATGGATTACCTCAAGGAGATCAACGATTCTTACGGACATTTGGCGGGAGACTTGGCGCTTCGCACGATCTCGGACGTGATGAAACAAAGAGTAAGAGCAACCGATATTTGCTCCAGAATCGGAGGAGATGAATTTTGTATTCTTTTAGATGCGATCAAAAAGGATGATCTCGTTCAACTCTGCGAAAAATTAAGAATGGAAGTCGCCGAAAAAGAATTATCCTATCGGACCCCAAACGGAGATCCAGTTAAAATTTCCGTTTCCATCGGCGCCTGCATTCTCAGTCCGATGGAAGAGTTCAGTTTCGACGATATTTATCATTCTATCGATTCAG
>NZ_CP040840.1:1280000-1290000 GCF_006874765.1 Leptospira weilii | reverse complement strand
GGGCAACCAACCGTTTTCGATTGGATATGGACTTACAACTAGATCACGCGCCGTATTGCAAAAGATCCAATTTCGTCCGACACTCCCCGTAGTGCCGCCACCTAAATCCAACCTAGAATCACTCATAAGAATTCCATTGTAATTGTTGTTGATCCAATTGTTTTCCACACGGCTAGTCAAAAGTGCGGCCCCTGCTTCAATTCCGGCTGTGTTATACCTTATAATATTATCCGCAATCGTATGATTTCCGCCTGCGTCTTTAGAATAAATGTAAACGCCGCGTCCTCCAGTAAAGTTGGTTGTCAGCGTGTTTTTTCTGACTGCCGCCCCGCTCACATTATTCAATAAAACGATTTGAGCTCTTGAATTTATGATTGGATTGGTTATTTTAAATCCCCCAATGACGGAATTATTTCCCAAAGCGAAGGTAGGATAAAGGGAGGTTGAAACTAGATTCGCCCCGCCCTGAACAAACGTGGGTCCGGAATTTCCGTACGTTCCAGAACCCGAATAGTAAGAATGCGCTCCGCCTGTGTTTCCTTTACTCTGTTCGTCTCCGAGTATCGTAACACCATCCGCAATTTTAATCGGAAACACTTCGCCTAACGCCGAATTATACGTTCCCGACGCAACCAGGATACCGTCTCCGCTTACGGCTAAAGATGCGGCTTTTGTAATGGTTTTAAAAGGAAGAGAAGGTGTGATTCCGGTATTGGAATCGCTCCCATGCAACGCGTCGACGTAATACGTCATACCGGAAAATACGATCGCGGACGACCTCTGAAGATGATTTGTAAGATCCAACGAAGTTTTACCGGAAAGTAACGAAAGCAAAACGGAAGCCTCTTTTCCCCCGCTGCCTTGTTCCGCACATCCGCCTAATAATAGTAAGGCGATAATCCAAATTTGTTTCATTTTTTTCTCCTTATCAAAGGGGGCGGAGTATAAAACAAATTACAAATTTGTCAACACAATTCTAATAAAAACAAATATAGCCCTAAATAAACGCAAATCAACATTCAGGAATGTCGAATGAGACTTTGGAACGTATATATTTACTCGTCAAAAGAAATTTCGATTCGAACGGAATGAGTAAGTCTACAATTTTTGAAACAGGCGGAACTTTGAAAATTATCTAAAACCGGATCAAAATTCCAAAACGGCAACCAAACCCCGATCGTTGAAAAGTTCAAAATGCGCTCGAATCTGTTTGGAAAGTATATGAATCAAAGTAAATCCGGTCGTAGTCGGTTTTTTCAAATCAACGGGGATTGCCATTCCCACTCCGTTGTCCTTTATGACTAATTTGTAATTTTCACCGTTTTTAGAAAAACGAATCTCTATGCCCGGATCCTGCGATTCCTTAAAAGCGTGCGTCAGAGAATTGTTCAAAAGTTCGTTAAAGATCATCGCGCAAGGAATCGCTGTCTCGATCGGTAGATCGATTCTTTCCGAATAATTACGGATCACCGCTTGCGATTCCTTATGTTTGTTTTTAAGATTCTCTATGATCCTTTCTATCACACCCGAAAATTCTATACTGTGATAGTTGTCGGATTTGTACAGGTAATTATGCACTTCCGACATCGCAAGAATTCGATTCTGAAATTCGAATAATACCCTCTGCAAATCCGATTTGTCGTCTCGATGAAGGTCCGCAAGCCCGCTTAGAACTTGAAGATTATTCCTCACCCTGTGATGGATTTCCTTGATCAATTCGTCTTTTTCCTTAATATAAGAATTCAAAAGATTGACCGTTAAAAAGGCGAGAATCGAGAAAATAAAAAAGCCCAATACGGAATCCATGGCAAAAACGCTGTTTAACATATTTTTTGAATTAAGTTTGTAAAAAAACAAAAACATTAAAATAAACGAATATACAGAAACATACATCGTCGTTCGAATATTCGTAAACAACAAAAATAAGATGACAAGAACAGAAAGGCTAGATATTACGTTTCCGGCCGGATTTCCAAAAATCAACGCCCAAGTAACGCCCATTACGACCGAAAACAAAGTGACGACTAACGCTTTTTTGTATTTTCCATACCAGAGCAACAAAATCGCAACGAACGATGCGGATATAAATAGAATATAACTGGGACGATAAGTCTTTTCCTTCTCATAGAAAAAAAAAATAAATGCTAAACTAGCAAAAGTAAAAATTATCGCGTTAAAGAAAAGCAAGTATAGAGCTCTCACTCTTAGGATAAACGGCTCTTGTGCGTAAATGCGTTGGAATCTTTTTAAAATCATATTTTCCTAAAAAACCGAACTTTTACCGTTCTAAAAACTCATTTACAATTCCAAAATTGTAAATCGTATCAAGTCGAATTTCAAGTTTTTATCCTTGCGTATAACCTTGAGAAAATTTTAAGACAACGCTTTCGATGTAGTTTCGTCTTTTGAGATGATTTTCTACCATTTACGCCGTATAACAACATCTTTACCGATCCTCCACAAAGGAGCAGATCGTCAATTTTAACGCAAATCTTCGTTTACTCATCTCTACATAATAGAGTGTCTAAAATTCTGCGTCTAAACGTGGGATTTGTGCTCAAATTAACGGTACTTACCTTTATAGGGATCAGTAAAAGCGAAATTTTGAGAATTCTATTCTATAGAAATCAGAAAAGCCTAGTTAAAAACTTTTGAAATAAAATTAAAAAATAACCGACCGACCATAAAACCCCGATTTTTTTCAATACGCATGTCTCACTTCGTGTCCGAATCCCTATATTTCTCCTGAATTTCATTGGAGGTTTACACGATGAAACAAAATAAAAACCAATTGCAGAGAGGAACGCTGGCGATCACGGCTTTGGCAATCGCAGCATTATTCCTGGTTACGGATTGTAAAAAAGAAAAAGACGACAATAAAGAACTGTTACTGATGGCCGCGCTTTTCTCGGGTCCGAACGGAACAGCGAGCTTCAATTTTTCCAATACGACAAGTTTGCTTGCGGCAAGAACCAAAGATTCCTCCCGTTTTTTAACGCTCCCCGAAGCGGTCGGACAAGAAGGCTCCGCATTCTTAACGGACTTGGCCGGAGATAATCCCCAAAACTACGGAGACGGATTTAACGATAAGTTTTTAACTCCGCAAGCCGCCGAAATCCAAGTCTGTCAAATCGTCGCCTACAAATCCGTCGCCAAGGGAGGACCGGCCAGAGGAAGCGAAACTTTACAAAATGCTAATTTTGTTTCCTTCAATATGACGGGGCCGTTCGGTAGCGGGGTATGCACCGCATTTGAGGGAAAGAGTATAACGGGACTCAATGGGACAATGAAGACGACTCTACCGATAAACCAAATCCCGCAGAACGAAAAAAACGACTACGATCGAATCGGATTAGTCATCCGAGCATTTCGATATTATTTTAATCCAACAGATCTTCCCGAAAACGCGTACCGTTACGTGGATTTGATCCTGAATAAGCCGACTCCGCCAACGTTTCCCGGGATGGAAAACGCCGTTTTTGCGGAAAGAGGAGATGTCTCTCCGGTCATATTCGATTACCAAGCTCCCAAATCGTTCATGACTTCTCCAAGTCTGATATTTCCGGAATTACGCCCCCAAAATGAGTTTGGATCCTACTCGTTTTTTGAATCTTTTATCGATGCGTCCAGCGGTTCTCTTTTAAAAATGCCGGAAGGCACCAGCACCAACGCGGCGTTCGGATTCAATTCCTTAAATCCGGCTGAAAATTTTTCCGGAGTTCCTTATACGGATAGTTCTCAGAAGTTGAAATTCAAATTACCAACTTCCGCAAAGTCTTTGAAAAAAGACGATCCGTACATTCTTGTCGTGGATCTGAACAATGCCAAAGGGGAAAAAGGAAATCTCCTTTTCAACGTATCCTTGGATAAGGTGCTCTTCTGGGACTCCACCTCTGCGGACAACGTTTTCTCTCCTCAATTGGATGCGGCAGACAGACCGAACGCAACAAGCGGAGAAGATAACCTGACTACGACCGCCAGAAAAAACTTGATCTTTCATTTGCCTACGATCCTAAGCGAAACGAAATGAAAGTATCCAAATATTAGGAAAACGGAAATAAGAACCCGGTAAAAAATAGGCGAAGGAACTTCTAAAAGTATCTTCGCCTCAAAGACATCTGGTGCAAATACAATATCTAAGACTTCGAAAAGAATCGAATTCTTACTATCCTCGAAACTTTTTTCACCGTCTGAAAATTTCGTTATACAGTCGGAGGATAGTCTAAAAGAGTTATTTCGGGATTTTTCTTCTGAAAATACCCCTTGTCCCATTCCGTATCGAAGAGAAGAGCGGCCCTCCCTCCCCGATCGGTGACTAGGTTGGCCGAAGACGGAACCTTTGCCAGATCTTCCTGACCGATCCAACAAGAGATTACATAAGGAAGAACGGTGATCGTAGAAGGGGCATTGTATTCGTCTAGGAGTCTTCTTTTAAATACTTCGAACTGAAGTTGTCCCATTGCACCGATAATTGGCAGACCTCCGCCGATCGTCTGAGAAGAAAACAAATGAAGAATTCCCTCCTCGGCAAGTTGCTCGATCCCTTTTCGAAAGCTTTTCATACTCGCCGTATCGGCGGATGAAATCGTCGCAAAAAGTTCGGGCGCAAATACGGGAAGAGATTTTAAATCGGGAACCTTAGAAGAAGCGACTATATCTCCGATCGCATACGTTCCCGGATTTACGAGACCGATGATGTCCCCCGGATACGCCTCATCGACCGTATTTCTATCCTGACCGAAAAAAGCAAAAGAAGAGGAAAGTTTCACGGATTTTCCCAATCTTCCATGAAGCACGTTGAGCCCTCTTTCAAACTTACCGGAAGTCACTCTTAAGAACGCAATTCTATCCCGATGCTGGCGATTCATGTTCGCCTGAACCTTAAAGATAAACCCGCTGAAAGGAGTATGGATCGGATCCAAACGAGATCCGTCTTTCAACGGAAAGAATAACGGAGGGGGAGCAATCTTGATGAACTCATCCAAAAACAATTGAATTCCGAAGTTGTTCACGGCGGAACCGAAGAAAACGGGAGTAATTTTAGAATCTAAAAAGTCTTTTTGACTGAACTCTGAAATTCCCCCTTCTACAAGTTCCAATTCCTCCCGAAAGGATTTTATAACCCAGTCTTCGAATCTTGAATCGAGTTCCGTATCGTTTACACCCGAGGTTTGAAAGGAAGATTTTTGACTTCCTCCGGGCGTCTTATCGTATGTTAGAATTTTCTTATCTTTGCGGGAATAAACTCCGCTGAAATCCACACCGGTTCCGATCGGCCACACCATAGGCACGGCGGAAATCCCGAGAACCTTTTCAATCTCATCCAAAAGAACGAAAAGATTTTTCGTTGGTCTGTCCATCTTGTTAATGAAGGTTACAATCGGGATTCCGCGATCCCTACAAACTTTGAATAACTTAATCGTCTGAGGCTCGACTCCCTTTCCAGCGTCTAACACCATCACCGCGGTATCCGCCGCGATCAAAGTGCGATATGTATCCTCCGAAAAATCTTCGTGACCGGGTGTGTCCAATAGATTGAGAACATGTCCGTTGTATTCGAACTGAAGTGCGGCGGAAGTGATGGAAATCCCTTTTTCTTTTTCCATCTCCATCCAATCAGAAGTGGCGGCTTTCCGATTCTTACGAGCCTTAACGGCTCCTGCGAGTTGGATTGCGCCTCCATATAAAAGAAGTTTTTCCGTAAGGGTTGTCTTTCCAGCATCCGGATGAGCGATGATTGCAAATGTCCTTCTTCTTCGAGTTTCCTCTTCGATCGATTGGTTCGGTTTTTGTTCTACTGTCTCGCCCATTACTCTTCCCCGCGCTCTTTCCAGGTTTTCTTTACAAAGTCGACTGTCAGCAATTAAACCGAAGGAATTTTTGCGGGAGTTCCCACATCTTTCGTTTTTTATCCATTCGTATTGTTCGAGTAAATAGAATGTAACAGAGATCCGTCATATTCTTTATATCAATTCAAAGTAGGTAAACAGATGGAAAGAATTCCCCTTAACCCCTCAAGAGATCTTCAAGGTTTGAAACTACAAATAGACGGATTCAATGATTCTTTCGAAATTCTAAAAATCAAAGAAGAAGGACTTACCATCTCCTATCCGTCCAAGTTGAATCTTCTCCAAGGTTCTCCTCTGAGCGGGCAGATCGATTCTCGCACTTTAGATCTCCAGTTTCGTTTTCAAGGAAGCCTTCAAACACAAACTTCTCGCCCGGACGGAAAGGGATTTATACTCAAGATCCAATTCCACCAGAAGACTCGCTTCCCGGATATTCTTATCGCCTTAGAACTCGCGTCTTGACCGGAATCTTTCTTTTCCGTATTTGTGGCTCTGCTGACGCGACCTATAGTGAGGCGCGGCGGCACTTGAGTTTTCTGAAACGATCCGGACTCGATTCTTATTACTCGGATACATGAAAAGAATACTGTAATAAATTTGTTTCAAAATTTAGAATGTTAGATCTTCTTCAAAAAAACCAGCAATTCTGGATTCGGCGCAATTTTGCGAGCGCTTCTATTTCTTTTCAAAAACTGTCTGTTCATTTTTGGTACCATTTTTATGCGTCCGAGTAGTAAGAAAGCCGCTCCAATTTAGAGAACAAGAACGCCGGTTTTTGAAATAATTTAAGCAAAACGCCCTCCTATAAATTTCCTGAACTCAAACGGGGGCCTTTCTATGGATCGTCTCTTTCTCAACTTCGTTGAGAGCCGCTTACAAAACTCAACCTCGCTCTCTAGGGATCGCTCGGTAATGCTCCGCTGTTCGCTGGCTATCTCACTCCCCTGCCGAATGATCCGTAGAGAATGAGGCACCTGTTTCGATGAGGTTTTTATTGGAACTCAATGAAACGCTTCCTATGGGGCGCGTTTCAGATCGTTCGATATCTTTTTCATTTACGAAACGGCTCCGATTTTGTTTTTTGTACATAAACTCGTATGCCTGAAAGTAACATAAAACACTTGATTTCCTGGGAAGATTGGTCGGATTCCGAGATTCAGGGTCTACTCAACTTTGCAATCCATGTAAAGAAAAATCGAGTCAACTATGCGGGTCATCTGAGCGGTCGCACTTTGGCGATGCTCTTTCAGAAAACTTCCACAAGAACCAGAGTTTCCTTCGAAGTCGCCATGACCGAAATGGGAGGGCACGGAATTTACCTGGATTGGATGGCGTCTAACTTTCAACTTTCGGATATCGATCTGGAAGCAAGATATCTTTCCAGGAACGTTTCCGTCATCATGGCTCGTCTGAAAAAACATGAGGATCTCCTTTTGATGAAAAACGGCTCTCAAGTTCCGGTTATCAACGGATGCGATAACATGTTTCACCCCTGTCAATCTCTCGCGGATATCATGACGATCGCGCTCGACGACCCGGAACGTCCCCTCGATCAAACGAAACTAACCTACATCGGAGTTCATAACAATGTGGTCAATTCCCTCATAGGAATCACTGCCGCACTCGGAATCCGTCTGACTCTCGTAACGCCGATCGCGGAAAAAGAAAACATTCACGAACCCACGGTGGAAAGAGCCAAGTCGAAAGGAACTCTTACTTGGGAACAAAATCTGGAAAAGTCGGTAAAAAATGCGGACTACGTTTACACGGACACTTGGCTAGACATGGAATTTTTCAATGACCCTTCTTACGCGGATAAGAAAAAACAAAGAATGGAACTCATGATGCCATATCAGATCAATTCTTCTTTGATGGAAAAAACGAATGCGAAAGTTATGCATGATATGCCAATCCATGCGGGTTATGAAATCACCAGAGAAGTCGTCCTCAGTCAGCGATCCATTATCTTCCAACAAGCCGAAAATCGTTTGGATGCCCAGAAAGCGGTCATTCTCAAACTCCTGGAAGCTTGATACTTCGGAAAATCGGTTTACAGAGACCCGCACTTTCGAAACCTGTATTTAGAGCCTTTTCACCCTCACTTGCAGGCTCGAAACCAGAATTAAAGGTATCTCTATGTCTAAATTGACTCATCCGAGAGAGGCGCTCTTCGAAGGAGAAAAGCCTTTCCCTATCATTCCTGCTTGTGAACATTTTGCAGGTTCCGAAAAGCTGATTACGAAAGCGCTCGAACTACAAAATAAACTCGGCGGTCTTTTCGATATCACGATGGACTGCGAAGACGGGGCACAAACCGGAAAAGAAAAAGAACACGCGGAACTGATTGTTCGTCTTCAAAACAGCGAACTCAACAAACACAAAATGAGCGGCGTCAGAATCCACGACTATACGAACGCGTTCTGGAAACAAGACGTAGACATCATCGTTCCGGGCGCGGGAGAAAAAATCGCATACATCACCATTCCAAAACCGACCCGCGCGGCTCAGGTAGAGGAAATGATCACTTACATTCAAAAGTCCGTTCAAAAGGCGGGAATCAAAAGGGAAATTCCGATTCACGTATTGATCGAAACCAACGGCGCCCTTCAAGAAGTCGAAAAAATCGCGGCTCTTCCTTGGTTGCAAGTTCTTGACTTCGGTTTAATGGACTTTATCTCCGGACATCACGGAGCAATTCCCGCTTCCTGTATGAAAAGCCCGGGGCAGTTCGAACACGAACTTTTAAGAAGAGGAAAAGCGAATCTAGTCGCGGCCGCTCTTGCAAACGGAGTGATTCCCGCACACAACGTAACACTCGATCTTAAAAATCAATACCAAACCTACAAAGACGCAAAACGTGCCCACGACGATTTCGGCTTCCTACGAATGTGGTCCATCTATCCGACTCAGATCCAAGCGATCTTAGACGCGATGGCTCCGGATTACAGCGAGGTTCAAACCGCGGCTGAAATTCTCATCCAAGCCCAAAACGCGGAATGGGGACCGATTCAATACGCGGGAGATCTTCACGACCGTGCGACTTACAGATATTTTTGGGAAATCCTTCAAAAAGCAAAACTTACCGGAATTTCCGTCCCTGAAGAAGCGAATAAAAGATTTTTCAACTGATTTTAATTTAGAATTTTATAATGTAAAAAGCCGCAATTAATTGCGGCTTTTTTATTGATCGTGAGTTAGACGTAAAAGTCGGATAAATTTTCATTCAAACCAATAACCTATAAAATTGACGCTCGATTTTGCAAAGACGCGAAAGCCTCAAAAATTGCACCTAACTCAAATTGTTCGTTTTTTGAAGAAGTCCCTACATCCTAACTCTTGAAACGAATTTATCTTGGAATTTCAATTTATAACCTCTATCAAAAACTAAACTCTTTTCCATTGACATTGCAGAAATTCTCCCTAACATAGACGAGTCGAAAAAATCAAGGATACTTTTCAAATGATTCCAAAGCTAAATTTAAAACGTTCATTTTTATTCACCGTATTTTTAGTATTCTTAACGGAAGGCGATTTGAGTTCCGAAGAATCGAAATCTTGTTTTACTATCTACCCAGATGTACTTGTTAGAGATTCTCCGAGTATATCCGGAAAGGTAGTTCGTCAAATTAAAGAACCTCTTCCTGTCGATGTACAGGAATACACTTCTACCTTAGACGAAATAGAAATACGAAATCGGAAAATCCAAAGCAGTTGGGCAAAATTAAGGGATGGGTGGATCTTTGGAGGTTTAATCAAGTGTATACCTAAAGTTTCCTTTGCGCAACCGACTTCATATCATGGGGACGAGTTACCATTTTCTCCTTCATTGGTTAAAACCGATTGGATTGCAATCTATAACCAAAAAGACGGTTATCTTCGGAAGCAAATCCCAATTTCTTTAAAAAGAGAACATGATCCGGTAGTCGATGAGGATAAAAAAATTAAAACCGGTTATAGGATTTATGCAACGGGCGACCCGCAAATACTAATCCAAGGTTTAACTTTCAAAGAAGGCAATTTTCCGGCCATCTCAAAGAAAGGCATGCCATTAGAACTCAATAAATCGTATCAATTTACTTTTGGCAAAAATAATTATACCATTGTATCGAAAGGCAAGCGCACTGCTCAATCAACTCCTCTCTACTCGGAAG
>NZ_CP040840.1:1182500-1275000 GCF_006874765.1 Leptospira weilii | reverse complement strand
TGCCACTAAGATGAACGCTGGTTCAAAAGTTTTATCTTTAAGTACCGACTTTTTACTTAAACGTGATTTTACTTCCACATATGGGTTATTCGATATAGATCGAAGTGCAATGGGAAAGCTCTACAACCGAATCGGAGCGATAGAATCTTCGTTACATCCATATTTAATTTACTTTCCAGATTATGGAAAGTTGGTTCAAGGGAACGTCAGACCAACTTTATGGAAAGTACAAGTGTCAGATATCTCTAAAATTATTGCAAAAAAAGTCATTCGTGACGTTATGCTTTCAGAGGGTCTATACTTTGGAAGCGATTTCAGCCTTACTTTTACTCATCTCTACATAATAGAGTTGTCTAAAATTCTGCGTCTAGCATGGGATTTGTGCTCAAATTAAGGTACTCTATTTTATAGGGATCAGTAGTTCAATTCCGAAGGAATTGGCGCATCATGTTGCGACCGTGGCAGCAACCCTTTAGTTTCTTATTCGCCCAATTTTTCTTACGCCGAACTCTTGCGTTGTATTACGAACTTATTGAATGATTGCAGCTGATTTCTTTTAAGGTTTTTGGAAAAACTCTGACTCAAATTTCTTTTCTAAAGAATTTCGTTTGAACTACTTCGTATGCAGCGCAACCATCACAGCTTTCTCCTGTCCCGGTTCGAATACCATCATAAAAGAAGATTGGAACTTCGTGATTTTCTCGATCTGCCTTCTATAATGAATCACCGCTCCGGAAAACGCACCCTTTTGAACGGCAAGTCTTACGGTACCGGAATTAAAGCGCGCACTTTTCAAACCGTCCTGCTTGGATTTCAGAAGATTCAAAATCTTTAATTTTTTGTTATAGTCTTCAAATATTGTTTTAAAAGCGGTTTTTTTGTCTTCCGGAAGATTTCCCCGGGAACGTTGAACCATATGTTTGATCTGTTGGATCTTAGGCAGAATCTTCTCCATCTCCTTTTCACCCATCTGAATCTTTTTGCTGATTTCTTGAAAGGCGCGATCGTTCTTAAAATGAAATCCAAGCTCCACCGTTACGTCCAATTCGGCGCTCGATCCCAAAGAAATAACGGAAATTCCTTCGTTGGTTCTGATCTTACTCGAAACTAAGTTTCCGTTCGATCCGCTGAGAACGACGGAACCCAAAGTATCAATCGTAGAATTCAGAATCGCCCCTTCTGTAACGATATCCCCTTCCGTTTCAAGACGTGCATTTTCAATAAACTTCGCCTGAACCCTTCCCGTAACTCGAATGATTTCCGTACCGGAACCTTTGATCCCCCCATGAACGATCAAATCCCGTCCGACCTTCACTTCATTGCTTTCTAAGTTTCCATAAACGATAAGAGATCCGGTACATTCCACAATGGAACTAGGCTCTATATCTCCTCGAACGATTACGTTTCCATCAAACTGAATGTTTCCGGTGGATAGTCCCACATTTCCCGCAATTTGAAGTTCGGGAGATACAGTAATCGATACTTCCGTAACAAAGATCACTCCGTTGCAGGAAGCGAAATATTCCTGAAGTTCTTTTCCTTCTTCAAAACTCGTCCTTTCATCGATATTATTACCGATCACAAGTTTGGGTTTTTTAATCGCCGGCGCCGGTATGATATTCCCAAATACGTCAAAGCCCGGAGTTCCCGGAATTCCTTCAAACTTCGAGGCAAGTTTTTCCCCTACTTTGACGTTGATATAACGATCTATATTTCTGAAATCTGCCCTGCCATCTTCGAGCAGTTTGACTCGTTTGGCCATGGGATGATAAAAGCGGACCCAGCCGTTTTCTCCCGGAATGGGAGCCATTCCCTTTGCAATTTCCACTTTAATCGGAGTGAAATCTCCTTTTTTGCCCGCTTCCTCAAGCAGCGTCAAAACTCTTCGGACCTCATCGACCAATATTCTTTCTCTGTGGATTCCCCAATCGATAATAATATTCCAAAGTTTATCCTTAGATACAGTTTCCCCTTTCAGATTATAGGGCCGAACCGTTATCGTTGCAGAAAGTTGATCCGGAGAAATAGAGATAGAGACCGCGGAATCAATGGAAATAGGAGAAATTTGAGATTCCGGCGTTGGTGTATTCATAGGCTTCTTGTCCGCATTCATGATATTTCAATCTTTTAGTCATAAACTCATTCCCTTTTATCCCCTAGTTTCAACCGAGAAATAAAAAATCGAAATGTAGTATATAGAAACCCCTTTGAAATAAAGCTTATTTTTTACTTATAATTTGTCAATTTCCTACCACAAAGAAGACCAAACTATAAAACCGTTACGGTCCGCAAAAGTAACAACAAACCGTGTTATGAGTACCCCAAAATAAGCTTTAATAGCAATCTAAATAAAAAAAGAACTTTACCGCCTCTTAAAACAACAAACGCCTGTTTCCATTTTTTCTACAATCCTGTCCGAGTTTAGACATTCCCGAAAACAGGTTTTTCGGAAAAAACAAAAGAACCGAAATTTAATTCGGCAACTAAGATGGGACCGTAAAGCTCTAAAAAATTCACGCTCAAGAGGAAGAACTCGCGCAAATAAAATATTCTCCCCAGAATTTCGCCATAGGAAAAATCTCGGTCAAACGAGAATAAAAAGGATGATGATCCCCATGAGTCAAAAGACCGGTTTCTAAAAAGCAAACGGAAGCGTTTTTATTCTTTAAAATCAAATCCCTAAGATCCTTGGACTCTTGGGGGGAAATAACGGAATCGTCGTCTCCGTGAAGTAAAAAACAAGGTTTGAAAAAACGATCCGCAAAAAACGCGGGAGAAGTCTCTATGGCAAAACTTTCCGGGACAATTGCTTTGATCTCAAGCGCGATTTCCTTTCGAAAATCCGAATTTTCCAAAAACTTTTCTATGAAATTTTTGTCCCCTTCATCTAAACTAGAAAAAATCTTCGGTCCCAGAATCGCATCCCCCGTTCTGGAAAGTCCGTTGTCCAAGGCGGATTCTAAGAAATATTTTTTTAGTGTCTCCGGTTTAGAACGAATCAGATGAATGTAATTGTATATCATCACATTTACCGCATAACTTTCGATTTCGTAATTTTTTAATACGAACGGTAAGGTTTTTCTGAAATCCGAAAACGCACCGATCAAAAACGCTGAAGTCAATACATTCTGACATTCCCGATTTGCCAGGGCGACAAAACCCATGCCGGCCGAAAAACTTGCGGATAGATAGGATACGGAACGTTTTTCCAAAGCGTGAATCCGAAGAAACGCGGCGCGTATATTGGAAATCGTTTCAGAACGAATCAATAGGTTTTTCACTTCCGGAAGTTCCGGAAGATAAACACGAAATCCTCGATTTGCAAGATTATTTCCAAGCGCGAGAATTCGGGGATCGTCGATTCCTTTAAAACTCATTCCGTGCTGCAGATAGATCACCGGCTTTTCAGAGTTTCCGGAACTTTCCAGAATTTTCGTTCTCAAAGAAACGGAAGCGGATAAATCCAAACTAGTTTCCGTTATGCGTGTTTGTTTTGGAGTTTTTAAACCGGAATAATCGATTAAAAACGAGAATCCGCGAATTGCGTTGAAAAAGTTCATCGGCATTGCAGTTTTCGGATTTCGTTTAAAATCTCCACAATTTTTTTCGATTCGATATTTTTTAAAATCGTTTCTTAACGGTAGGCATGATCCCGTAAAATGTCATTGATTCTTAGATTCCAAAATCTTTGTCTGCGCGGATTGGCGACCGCGGCCTTTCGAAACGAATCGATCGCCTCGTCCAAGTAACCGTTGTTTAGATAATAATAGGCTATGTTTGCAAATGCACCCTCGGATCGATTTCCAGATTTGGCCAAGGCGCGTTTCCAAACCTCAAACGCTCCCGGTGGTATTAACCTGACTTTGTCGTTTTCATCATCCCCTTCTCCGAAATATTGAAAGCCTTCCTCCAATAATTTTTGCACATTCGGATCGGAATCCTCTCGAATCAAATTCAGTTTCGTATATTCCCACTGAGGAAAAATCTTTCTCGTATGAGAAAGGCCTACGTTCTTCAAGGCCATTTTTCCCGCTTGGACCAAATCTGGACAGGCCCGTTGTCCGAAGTCATTGGTTCCTCTTTCGGTTTCGGAAATTTCAAACGATCTTATCTTTTGATTTTTAAAATCAATCAAATACGTTTTGATTTCCACCCGAACTTCCATAAATCCGGTCTCCTCTTCGTCTTCCTTATTTCTAGGATAGGCGTTTCTTGCCATAAGACGCTCCTCAAACTTTACGAATTCCTTATACGGAATCTTTTCCAACTTACATTCTCCGAATTTCAGATGCGCTTCGGAAATGAATACGAAGTCCCGATTCAATAATTTTCTGAACCGAGGCATCTCATTTCGTATTTCTTCGATCGAAGTATGTTCTAGAATTTTCGAAGCAGAGGTTTGATTGAGATATTGAAACGAATAAAAAGCGTCTCCTCGTATTTCGGAAGTAGAAGTTTGATTGTTAGATGGAAGCAAATGAAGAAAACTGTTGTAATATACGGATGAAAAAAAACTTTTCGCCAATTCTTTTTCGATCGACGCTTTCGGACGAGAAGGAATTACAATCGGTCGAACGTAAAACGGAATTTTTTGCGGAACATTCTGCAAAAGACTTCTCAGTTCCTTACCTTCTTCGTCGTTTGAAAAAACAGGAAAATAAAGTGTAGGCGTAGGTTTCTGTAAAACAATTCCGAAGAAAATAAACGGAAGAGCGACGATCGTAGCGCCGACATATACAAGTCCGAAGGCGAATCCAAGTTGAACTCCCGCATAAATACCGATTGCTCCGTCTCCCACCAAACCGACTCCGACTCCGGTAAGCGTAGTTTTTTCGTAATAATCTCCCATCCATTTAGAGATGAGTCCACCGGTAAAGGTGGCGCAGTGTAATTGGCAAAGAAGAAGAAAGAAAATAAAAATCCTTTTTAGGTTCATAAGCCGCGCCGTTTCGTTTTTCATCGGATCCAACTTTCAAACATCGAATTTACGTCGGTTAACATTTTATACGACTTTTTGGAAATTGGATCGATTTGAAAAACTATTTGCAAATCGGAAACGAAGGAAAAAACTTTTTGATCGAAAGAATTTTGCGAACTCCTAAAATTTCTTCATGAGAAGAATGAGATATACCCTTCCCAAGTATTGTTTTGCTTTGGAATCTTTCAAAAAATAAATAAGGATGTATTGCCTATGTGTTTCCAGATCGATCGGTATCAGTTTATGATTGAGCATTTCAGGCGGTAAAAGATCGGTCTGAAATCTTCCGAGTTTTATTTCCGAAATCAATAAACCGCAGATCTGATTGGCAAACTCCATCAAAATCGAAGGCGCGTCCGTTCTTATGGTGGGATCTATGTGAAAGGATTTCGCAACCATAGGAAGCAGTTTTAACTTCGTATATCCGTCCATGGCGAGAAATAGCTTTCCCTCGATCTCCCCCTTAAATTCGACCATCGTACAATTTTCGTAACAAAGGCCTTCATTCTTGGAAGGACCGAAGGCCTCCCTCACCGCGGTTACGTTTAGAGTTTTTTCCAGATATTCCGGAAAGATCTGGGAGATCGTAAGAATAAATTTTTCGTCAAGTAAAGGATCGATACTCACAGACAAATATACCGGTTTGGTCCTTCTTCGATGGATAATCCGAGCGCCTTTCTCGCGTTCATCGACCATTCTTCCCTATTTTCTTCCAAGACGGAAACCCCAAAATTGAGATCCACATCGTGACCTTCCTTTTGCAAAGATTCCGCGAGTTCCTTTAAGTTTTTACTATAATGTTCCCATTCTTCCGGAAGGACAAAGAACGCAATTCTGTCCTTTCGTATCCTATAAAAGCGAATCTGTCTGCGAAGTATCTTAGAAGTCCAGAGAGATATCCATTTTAGAATGTAAGGAGAAGGAGAATCCGTCCGAATACTTGCAAATATTAAAATACTCTCATCAACTCGTATCTTATCCAATTCGAACGCGTGCAGATTTCCGAATCCGGTCTCCGGATCGGAAGATTCGAATTGTATGGAAACCTGCTCTTCGTATTCCTCTTTCCAGGATTGAAACTCTCTAGAATCCAAATAATTCCATTCATTTGACAATATCTTGAGATAACCGAAAGGCCGAACTCCGGTAGACAGAGGAATCAAAACGGAAGTTTCGGTAAATTCAATTCTACCTTCCCCGATCTCTTTTAAACTTTTTTCGGTCAGAATATTTTCTTCCGGAGATTCGGGAATATGCAACACTTTTCCCTTGCGGGATGCCAAAAGCAATGAAACATCACCGCTTAAAAAATAGATTTCGACCATGCCGAGACGGGAACCAAGCCGCTCTAAAAATTTTCGGTGCGCGAGTATTAATTCCGGATGCGTAGGAATTTCCCGTTTCCAAACCGCACGAATTCGATTCGGCTTTGGTCTGGAAGTAGAAATGGTTCGTTCCGCATTCGTTTGCTCGGTGCCATGTCTAAACGTCGAGTTTTCGATTTTCGTTTCTTCTAAGCGAGTTTCCAACATTTGTGTTTGGGCCGTTTCAGTTGCATCTTGTATCGTCGGGTTCGTATTTATTATTCCGCGGCCTTCGCTCGAATTGCGATGATTCGGCGATGGGGATTTTTGAACGCTTCCCTTCAGAACCAAACCGAACAAAAGTAAAAGTGAAACAGAGATCCCCCCAAAAACCAAGGTATCGCCGGTAAATAAATTTTTGGTTACGCCCGTCTGCCTTTCCAAAATACCAAACGAACAATTAAAAAAAACGAAAATGATTCCGAAATATTGGATTTTCATAAGCGGACTGCCGTTAATATATTTAACGGGCAAATTTCGAGACCTCTAAACCAATTTTTATGAAGTTATACAATGAACTGGCGGAATTCTATTTCGATATCGAAAAGCCCGCACGTAAAATCGATTCCGAAGCCAAATTTCTAGATCGCCTTTTTCGAAAACATAGAATCATGACCATCCTTGATATGGGCTGTGGCACGGGAGAACACGTTCGTTATTTCCAATCTCTCGGTTACAGACCAAAGGGTATCGATTCTTCCCCCAGAATGATCGACGTAGCAAAAAAAAGATATTCCCATTGCAAGTTCGACGTGTCATCGATGCAAACCTATCAGTCCGGTGCTCTTCTCGACTGTGTCATCAGTTTGTTCGGTTCGTTTAACTACCTTTTGACGAACGAAGAAATCGACTCCACTCTCAAACTCATGGAACAAAATCTGAAACCCGCTGGACTTGCAATCTTGGAAGTCTGGAACGCGGAGCCTCTTCGAACAATCAAAAGAAAACCGATCACTCCGGTGACTCAGATCAAATCCCAGAACACTACGATTCAAAGAAACAGAGGCTTCCGTTTGGTCAGAGCGGATACCTCCACTATGGTGGAAGTGAATTATATCTATCAAATCAACACCAGAGAAATTCGAGACAAACACGTTATGCGTGTTTTTTATCTTCCAGAAATCGAAAGGATGATTCTCAGACATAAATTTGAAATCATGCATATCTATTCCGGATTCAACGAAGCCAAATTCAAAAACTCCGCGGGAAGAATACTACTCGTCCTGAAAAAAAAGAGTTCTTGATCGAAATGAATCGACCTTCCACGCTTTTCAATTCATTCAACGAATTTCGATAGAAGTAAGATAAAGCCTAACTGGATACGGCTTTTCCATTTTCTCCGATTTTTCAAGCTTACTCAATCATCGCCTTCATCTTCGTATAGTTTTTCGTTTTTTCCGAAGACTAAACCTTCCGGATCCATAGAACATGCCCAACCGTCATGTTCGCAGACATATACCTTGAAATTTTTTTCTGTCTTTAGTTTCCGAAAGGACTTGTCTTTTACGGCCAGAGAAACCGCGCGTCCCATTGTCCGAGCGACAAGGCTCCAAATATATTTTATGAGCAAGCTATACGTTTTACTTTGCCCTTCGTAGGCGTCGGCCATGATTTTACCGGGTTCGTGCAACGAAAATCCCCCAACCGTCGGTCCCACCTCGAAATAATCGTCATCCTCTCCCAGGCCGAAATAAAATTCTCCGCAACCAATTCCGTATTCTCTGAAACCGTCATTGCTGCACTCCGCAACAAATCCCGTAATTTTTTCATCTGCGTCTTCATCTATTTCCTCGCTTGCGGCTTCGAAAGCTTCGATGCAGGATTCGAATAATTGATTTTGGTATTCGTTCCACGGCAATGCTGATAATTTTTCCATAAATGGAGTTAATTCGGGAAATTGAGCAATCTCATTTTTCAGTTTTTCCACTCTTGCTTCGGTCTCTGGATTTGCCCGGCCTTTTGCAGAGTTCTGGGAAGCAACCTGCGCTTCGCCCTCCGCAGCATATCCCTTCTTCAACTTTTCTTGCAAAAGCTTTTTCGCTTCCTTCTGACATTCTTCTTCACTGCCGAAAGTTTTTGTCTGCGTTTGTCCGGCTGTTCCCGTTTTACCGTATGTTACGGTAAACGATTCCCCGGAAACTTCTATGTTCCAGAACTTGTCGGACTTGTCGTCTTTGTACGTTAGGTGGTGTTTCATCGTTTATATCCAAAATCAATTTTCTATATTATAATTTTATAATTATAAAGATACGCTTCGTTCAGACCCATTTCTAACCCAGAAATAAGTTAGCTCATGTTTCTTGATTATATTTTCGTTTGAACTCCCTGATCGAAGATTCCACATGGAGTTCCATTGTTTCCGAATCTCTCAGATCTATTTCGTAGAAATTTATCTTTTCCTTTGCGGAAAATGAGTCGTTTTACTTCGACTGTCAATTCCTTCTTCGTGGCTTCGGTGACATTTCCCGCTTCTCCCATGACACCCGGATACTCTTTGAACAAAGCAACCCGTTTTGAAAGAATAAAACAAGTGAAGCCTTGCGACCATGCATCGATCCTATTTTGTCGGCTTCGTTCGATTCGTTCTTTTACGATCGACAAACAATTTTTAAAATAGCTTTCACTTGTATATCGGATTCTCCCTGGCTTATTTTTTAACCTTGATATACATGTCTCCGTTTTCGTTGATTTCATACTCCACGTAATCCGACTTTTTCACGGCTTCCTCGACCTGGGCAATTGTCACGTCGTGGTATTTGGTCTTAGAAATAATCTCTTGAATGGCGCTGACATGGTAAAACGAATCGTCTTTGATGGTTTGATAGGCTTTATATTTCTTTTTATTTTTGTAGATGAAAGGAATCAGTCCGACTATTTCGGAAATTGGATCGGCAATGCTAGTAATGGATATCGGAGCGCTGAAATCATCCGTTTCTAGAATATACCGGAATCGTTTTTCACTTTGGTTGAAGAACTCGTATTTCTTCTCACCCTCCGGGGTTTTAATATAAAGATACTTGCGCCATTGTTTGTCGCAGATGGCGATTAGATCTTTGAGGATTTGATTGGTATCGTTTCGTTCCGCTCTTTGAGCCAACAGTTTTTCTCCGGCTTCCAGAGCGAGTTCCGGTTTATAGTCGCTATTGTCCGCAAGAGCCCTCAATAACGAATCTTTGATTTCAGGATGCATGTCCAATTTTAACGGATCACGTTTGTAGGAAGCCGTTTCGTTTTTTTTCAATCGATTCTTTTTAAAACGTTCATGAAATTTTTCGATTTGTTCGTCGGTGACGAGAGTTCCGTTGATATCCAGTTGCTCGAGTTCCGTAAAATCGTGGAGAAACTCAAGGTCGTTCAATTTCGTATCGCGCAGAGATAACTCTCTTAACTTTTTCAATTTCGCTACGGTAGCAAAATCCAGATCGGCGCATCTGTCTGCGTCCAGGAAACTGATTCCTTTCAGCATCGAAACGTCTTTCACAGGCGTTCCGCAAATACTCACGCTGAAGAGCTTTTTCCCAGCCATAGCCAAAATCGAAAGATCGGAAACGGCAGTGTCGTTCAGGCGGATGATCCCTAGTTTAAATATCTTTTCGGCCAGTAGCATTTCCAAAGGTTTCAGATCGGTGATCGCGGTCCCGTTTAAGTTGAGTTTTTCCAAAGTTAGTATTCTTTCGAATGTCGGTTCTTTTTCTTTATTAGTTTCGAATTGGTTTCGCAGTGCTTGTTTCCAGGCTTCGCTCAGATTATTCCACCATGTCGCTTTTGCGTCCGCCGACGGGTCGGCCGGACGTTCGATTACCGGTATTTCGACTTCAATTTCGAACTCATCGGCAAGTTGTTGTAAAAAGAGCGAGCCTACGTTGTAATAAATAGGATTAATTTCATCCTCCAGTTCGTGGATCACTGGAAAAATAGCGGGTTCCCCCTCTTTGTTTTTTTCAGTTGGGTGATAGATCCAATCGGAGTTATCCTGATAGTGTAGCGGACATAGAACGTTAGTCTCATTTCCATCGAAAATCTCATAGACCCGATCCCCTTCGTCGAAGATATCGAAATCGAAGTAACACTTTCCCAACTCCAACCGATCGGTTTTTAACGTGGCGTGTTTTTCGATCAGTTTTAGAAATGATTTTGGAAATTTTTTAAAGGAGTTCGGATTGCCCGGAGACAACGCCGTAAGAGTTTCTCCGTTTTTGAATTCTACGATCAATGTTTTGTCGTTTACTTTTACCGTCTTCGCATGTTCGAAAACTTTACGAACTATGGGTTCGAATCCGGGAGAATCCGCAAGATAGTGAAAATGTTTTGCCAAATCGTTTTGTAGGTCTTTTGAATTGGCGATCTCTTGCCATTCTTTGAGATAGTCTGCTTGCGGCTCCCGATTTTTCTTGTCTGTAGAAGCGGATTTCGTTTTAGCAAAATTATCTACTTCCGCATATCCTTTCTTCAACTTTTCTTGCAAAAGTTTCTCCGCTTCCTTCAAGCATTCCCCTTCGCTGCCGAAAGTTTTTGTCTGCGTTTGTCCGGCTGTTCCGGTTTTGCCGTATGTCACAGTGAACGATTTCCCGGATACTTCTATGTTCCAAAACTTATCGGACTTGTCGTCTTTGTACGTTAGGTGGTGCTTCATGGTTTATATCGTTGTCGGTGCCTTACCAACCAAACAACTTTAATGTCCTATTATTTTAACGTGAGTTCGGCTTCGTAGGCTGCAAGTTAAAATGTGATCATAACTTCTTAGCGGGTCGGTATTCCATTTTGTTCGAAATCATGCCGGACGATTTTCTCAAAGAATGGGAAGAAATCACCAATTCTTTGCGCGTTTTAGAAGACTTGCGAATTCTTTGTCTTTTCTGAACGAATTAAAGCAATTCTTCATGAACCAATTTTTGTAGCAACCGAGCTTTATACCATGGGCCATATACTGTAAAAGCATTTTTTTGTCTTTTTGGACGGCGTAATGACGAGCTAAAGAAAAAGCGAGATCCTTATACGTAATTGAGGCTGGTACCAGAGCGAGTCCCGCTTCGAGAATCTCATTATTCCCAAACAAAACACCTGCATCAATTGTGAGTGAGGCAATTCCTTCCCCTACACGAAATTGGTTGTAGACAAGTTTGCTCGGAAAGCCGAGGGTAGGAACAATCGCGAGATAAGCATCCAATATGGCCTTGAAGTTCTTCGGTTTTTTCTTTTCGTAAAATTCCGACATGCGCATAAATACGTGGTTTATAATAAGTTCCTGAACTTTGTCGTCCGGTACAAGATCTTTCATCTTTCTAATAAGGGCACAAATTTCTTCTAGACTCTTCTTTTTTATGGCGTGTGCTACATCTAATTCAAAGTACACTTGCTCCAGCAATTGCTTATTCTGCTTCGATTTGGGTTTTTGAGTTTTTTTAAGCTCGTTCTTATATTCGGCAAATTTATTCTTGTAAAACTTTTTCGCGTCGCTTTGTTTTAGTCCCGTTTCCTTTTTGATGTGCTGGCTGTAGCCCTCTTCCTCTTGGTCGGTTAAGCCGATGAGTATCCCATCGCAGGCACTGCATAAGCGTTCCAGTACGGTTTTTCTATCGGCGCCAGTCACGCTCGTCAGTAGTTTATCCCCTATGGCGATGATTTTGTGAAATTCCGACTCTTTTAAAAAATTGCTTAAATTGACCTCACTTTTCTTACCTGCAGAAGCGGATTTCGTTTTAGCAAGAATTTTTCCTTCCGCATATCCCTTCTTCAATTTCTCGCTCAAAAGCTTTTTCGCTTCTTTCTGACATTCTTCTTCGCTGCCGAAAGTTTTTGTCTGCGTTTGTCCGGCTGTTCCCGTTTTACCGTATGTTACGGTGAACGATTTCCCGGAAACTTCTATGTTCCAGAACTTATCGGACTTGTCGTCTTTGTACGTTAGGTGGTGTTTCATGGTTTATATCCAAAATCAATTTTCTATATTATAATTTTATAATTATAAAGATACGCTTCGTTCAGACCCATTTCTAACCCAGAAATAAGTTAGCTCATTTTTCTTGATTATATTTTCACTTGAGCTCTCTGAATTCCCTGATCGAAGATTCCACATGGAGTTCCATTTTTTCCGAATCTCTCGGATCTATTTCATAGAAATTTCCAATTTCCTTTGAGAAAATAAGTCGTTTCACTTCGGCTGTCAATTCTTTCTTCGTGGCTTCGGTGACATTTCCCGCTTCTCCCATAACCCCGGATACTCTTTGAACAAAGCAACCCGTTTGAGAGAATAAAACAAGTGAAGCCTTGCAACCACGCGTCGATTCTATTTTGTCGGCGTTTGTTGCGGATCTTAAATACCGCGCCCGAAAGCATTTTGACGATCTTCGAATTATTTTCTTTTATCGCTCAGGAAAAATTCAAAGTGATCCGGGAATTGATCTGCGCCATTTTATTTTTTACTTCTTCCTGGTTTTGTGCAATCGGGTTATTGCCGATTTTTAATTCACGCAATGCTTTCATTTCGGAAAGGAACTCCGGCAATTCGGATATCTGGTTGTCGTTCATCCAAAGTTCCTTGAGCTTTTTCAGCTTTTTGAGAATTTCCGGAATTTCCCCGAATTTATTATTTTTTAGGGATAAGTCGTTCAAAGACTCCAATTGAGCAATAGACACCGGAAGAGAGGCAAGTGCGTTGTTGCTAAAACTAAGATATTCCAACTTTTTGAAGTTTCCGAATAGATCGGATAACTCCTCAAGCTGATTGTCTCTCAGGCTTAAGGAACTCAGGTTCGGAAATCGCACGAGGAATTCGGGCAGTTTGGAAATTCGGTTTCCGCCAAGGCTTAATTCCTTTACAGATTCCAATTCCATTCCCAGATCGGGCAAGTTTGAAATTCGATTTTTCGTCAGATCAATTCGGATTAATTTTTTCAGGTCGACGATTTCGGCTGGGATCGTTTCCAATTCGTTTTGCCAAACCAGAAGCTGCTTTAAATTGGGAAAATTGCGGATCCCCTCTAAAGAGGTCAGTCGATTTTCGTAAAGTCCCAGCTCTTCGATTTGAGCAAAAGCGCGAGTTAGATTGGAAATCCCGGTGATGAAGTTCCCGCCCAAATTTAGTTCTTCGAGGTTTTTTAAATCCGCCAACCGTTTCGGAAACTCAGTCAATCGATTGTTCATGACAAGCAGTTTCTTTAGCTTTGAGAGTTGGAAAACGAATTCCGGTATTTCCACCAGTGCGTTGTCGTTTATACGAAGCTCTTCGATGTTTGAAAAATTCGATATATTCGTTTTATTTTCCGTAAAGGGTCCGTTATCCGTAAAATACAAGGATCGAAGCGAAGGTATCCCCAGCAGAAAATCGGGAAACTCGGTCAATTGCGCCTTTTCGATAGAAATGGTGCGGATATTTTTCAATTCGCAAAGGCTTTTCAAGGAAGTGATTTTTTTACAATCAGAAAGATAAAACTCCTTTAGATTTTCGAAAAGACCGATATCGCTGAGATCGATCTCTCCGATTTTCGAAGCGCTTATGGATTCACTCCCTTTGGAATAGTATTTGAAGAGAGGAGATTTGCCGAGCTTGAGCATCGGATACAGATCTTTTTGTTCTTTAGCGGTCGAATCGAAAAAGACAGAAGCGTCTTCGTCGTGGTAATAGGAAAACATCAGAAAATACGGTTGTTGTTTCGGGATTCGTATGAAAACTTCCGTCTCGGTCGTTTTGCGGATCACTTCTTGAGCCAAGCGGCAAAGAATATCCTTCACTATTGAAAAATCCTCGTCTCCCCAAACTTCGCGGATTTTCACCGGTTTTTGCTTCAGATGATTTTTTATAAAATTAGAAAAATCTACGATCGGAGTATTTCGAATGCAACCATCGACTAACGCGCTTTCGGGATCGTTACTTTCCAAATCGTAGTCGAATTCGATACAGTGATCCGTATTTGCGTCGTCCCATCGTATGTCGAAAATGCCGACGGGGGATTTTTCACTTTTATCCAGTTCTTCCCAATAGAGACAAACTGCGTCGAAAACTTCTCCGGCTAAAGTTTCCCAATTCGTCTTTTGCAATAATTTAGAATACTTCGATGATTCGAAATCTTCAACGCAAATCTTCAAGAATTTGTGGAATGTTTCGGAAAGCAAAGAATCCGGTTTTTTTATCTCCGACTTTTTCTCCGGCGCATTTTTTTTTGCGACCGGTGCGGAAGAAATTTGCGCTTCTCCTTCCGCATATCCCTTCTTCAACTTCTCGCTCAAGAGCTTCTTCGCTTCTTTCTTACATTCCCCTTCGCTGCCGAAAGTTTTTGTTTGCGTTTGTCCGGCTGTTCCAATTTTGCCGTAGGTTACGGTGAACGAATTTCCGGATACTTCTATGTTCCAGAACTTGTCGGACTTGTCGTCTTTGTACGTTAGGTGGTGTTTCATGATTTATATCGTTGTCGATGCCTTACGGGCCGAAAAACTTTAATACCCTATTATTATTTTACGAAAAAAACTGATACTTAAGGACTGTCCACTTTTATTGTGACTCTCCATTTATTTTTGAATATTCAGTCAAATTTTTCAATTTATCTATATTGATGGAAATACATAACTTTATGACATCATATATGCTACTGTTTTTTGATTTTTATCCGACTTTCAGTGGTTTAAAGTTATGCGAAATTGGATTGAAGTTCTTACTCATCTCTACATAATAGAGTGTCTAAAATTCTGCGTCTAAATACGGAATTGATACTCAAATGAACGGTACTCGATTTTATAGGGATCAGTAGTATTTTTGAAATAACTTTGATTCCCTAGTCGTCCCTGAAAAAGTATCAAGAAGTCGATTTAAAACGAGAAAAGATAAAAATGAATCGATTTTAAAAGATGAACTTGAACATCCTTTGAATGATGATTGTTCTCTTTGCGATATCAATTCGAGTAAAACTCTTTCGGCAGAAAAGACTTTTCATCCGATCATCTACTTCAAAATCGGTTCATTTCGATTTTCAGGTATGTTCCGATTTCATTTTTCACAAAGTTTTACGGTTTTTTTTATTCCGATCAAACATCCAAAATATTGATTTTTAAAATTTCCTTTTTTACGCCGGTTCAATCCGATTTTTTACCGCGTTGGATCGATTGAAAAATTTCCTCGACGATTTCCGATCTATCTCCCATGCTTTTTGCTTTTTTTGCGTATCTTGCGGCCTGTCGCGCGTCCCCGAGTTTCCAAAATATTTCCGCAAGGTTTGCGGGATAAATGCAATCTTCAGGACATAGCTCTTCCGCTTTTCGAAACGCCGGGATCGCTTCTTCCAACTTTCCAATTTCGTATAACGCACATCCGATGAGATTGTGAAGTCTTCCTCTTCCCGGAAGATCTCCTTTGGCGGCCGCAAGCAGATTCTTTTCCGCGCGCTTTATTCCCTCCTCCAGAGATTCGGTTTTTAACCAATGCAGTCTTGCGTCCAGGAATAAGGCCTCTGCGTCTTCGGTATAATCGGAGAATATGGAGCGAAGCAATTCTTCAGTTTTCGTATATTCCTTTTTCTTTAAGTGATCCCAGCCCTTTGCCAATCGATCGAACACTTTTTTGTGGCGAATCGTATGAATCTCCTCTTCGGAATATACTCCGGGAGGAGCGGCGAGAATGATCTCACCAATTTTATCTACGAGTATGGAAATCGTTTCCATCGCATTTTTGTTCTGTTTGAGTTTGGTTGCGAGTGCGTCTGTGACCGTTAGAGCCCATCGTTTGGCGGTTTCGAGAGAACGATAGACCGCTTTTGTATCTTTCTGAATTTTAGATATTTCTAATATGGATTCCCATCGATCGGGAAAATGAATCAAAAGCGCGGAGATAAGACTCGCGCCGCCCGCGTATTTCGGTTGTTGTTCTTGGTCCTCATCCAAAAGGTCTTGAAAGACTTGAAGTCCCAGATCGGCGGAAGCCCAAACACAAATTTCGGCGATTTCCTTTGCGTAATGAAACCTGTTTTCCGGATAATAATTCAAAATTTAAACGCATTTCTCCTTCCAGTGTTTTTCCTGAACCGGATTCTTAGCGCCTAAGCGAAAATATACGTTTGCTAATGCGAAATAGGCTTCTTCCAGAGTGGAAACGTTGGGATGACGAAGGATGGAAGTTTCGTATCGGTCTAAAAATTCGCACAGCTTCTCATCGGGAAGGGCCTCGACCGTTTGATCCAAAACATACGGAATAAAATCGAAGGCGGAAGGATAATCGTCCGCGCTTTCTAAAGTCAGAAATTCGATCTCTTTGCTTCCCTCATAGCTTCCCCATTGCGCTTCGATCTAAGAAGCCAAATTCGATTTTATGTCCGTCCAAGTTGTGTTCGGAAAGATATGAAGTTCGTCGTGACTGTGATCCCAAGTTCCGTAGAGTTGGAAACGAGAAGCCAAACGAGTATTTCGCTACATTCTCCATAAGCCTCCGAATCCTTAATGAGACCCGATTGAATTCGTATAATATTGTCCTATTTCTTCCGTTTTAAACGGACCGATCTCTACGGAATTGAAATGGACTTCCTTGATGGAAGCAAGGTCGAACCAGCCTTGCCCCGTTTCGATTCTTCTCCCGGACGACAAATCGTCGACGAGATCCTGAGGAAGATTAAGAATATTATGATTTTCTTTCATTTCTGCTTCGTTTTGATTTCGATGTGATTAGAATTTGAGATTGCCGGGATCTTTATTTTAAGTTCAGTTGAAAATGTCGAAGAATTCCAGTCGCAAACGATCCAATTCCTTTCGGATCGAGAGATTGAATGGCCGAGAAGATTTCTTAGATCAGATAATACGTAATTCCGGCCGTAAAACGCAATACTTATTCGCGCGCAAAAGTGTAATCCAATCAAGAATTGGACAAAAGAATCGCTATCTATTCAAAGAACAGGAAGGTAGATGAGACTCAGCGCAGAGCTTTCTAAGGCACGTTGTGGAATATCTACGAATTCATCAGGACTTACTACTCGGACGCAAGAATAGAATACTATAACAAACTTATTTCGAAAATTAGAATCTTCCTTTAAAAGTCGGGATTTCCCGATTTGACTTAATTTTTGAGAACCTCTGTACTTTTGCAAAATCGACCGCTGATTTTCGAGTATCATTTTCGCGCGTCCGAGTAGTATGATCAGAAGGAATTTTCGTATCTTTGAATCGAGTTTACAGAAGAACGCGTAAACTGAGTTTGAAAACCGATCGGAAGCGCTCTTTTCATACTGTGGCTCCTAATTTTTTAGATCAAGTTTTTAAGTCAGATGGATTGGATCGGATTTGGTTTTTAGATATCACCTACATACCCGATCAACTGAAAATGGTCTTATCTATTTGCGATCAAAGATCTTTTCAATCGAGAGGTCGTCGTTTGGACATTGGGTTCGAAACTGAAAACAGAACACCTATTGAGTGCGTTTGAAAAAACTATCTCTTGAGAGAATATCCCTTTTTCATTCCGATAGAGGAGTTCAATATGCAAGTAATTACTTTAGAAAAGTATTAAATACGAATGAGTTCATTCAAAGTGTGAGCGGAAAAGGTAACTGTTATGACAATGTTCATAGAACGCGATTCATAGAAGCCAGAGTTCCCGGAATCGTTCTCTAAAACTTTGAAAGCGGAGGGGGTTTACAGAAGGGAATTCAACACAATAAAGGAGGCTCAATATTTTTTGTTTGACTATATCCAAAGATATTAAAATAAAAGAATATGACACTCGGCTTTAGATTATTGGTAATTTACGAGCTTTCGAATAGATTTTATAATTGTTAAGTTTTCGTTGAAACCTCCACATTCCTATGTTTTAAGCTAACTTATAGTCAAATTATGAAATATTACTTACTTGGTTATTACCTGATTCAATTTAAAAAGTTAAACGTTGGCTCATTAATAGACAGAGAAATTTATACATGTAGCACATGTTTAAATACTAGTTTAATGTGCAATTTCGCTCGTTCTTGGACCTGCAGCAAGGAAGATATGATTAGTGCTTGTCAATCATTTACGATTAATTCACAGACCATTAAAGAAATTCAAAACTGGACCGACTTAAAAGATATCGAAGGGCAAACACAATATATTGAAGCTTTTAGTTCCACGGAAACCGCAAGAGAGTATAAGAATATTTTCTTCGCACATCTTAATAAAATACACTTACTTGGAGTGTATTTACCTGAATCAGAATCGAAAAAACTAATTGAAGATTTTAATTCAGATAATCCTCAATGCGGCGAAATAGGTATAAGGAAAATAATCAAGCGGGAAGAGACTGAATCCGAACTCGGAAAAATAGTAGGATTTGATTTAATCGGTGTTGAAAGATCGGGAAACTTTCATTCGTTTCAATGTCACGATTTGGAAGCTGAATTTAAGAAGAAATTTAAAGTTGAATTCAATGATTTTGGATTGATTAAAAATGAAGAGCATTGGGAGAAACTTGTTGAATATGCAAATGATGAAAAGAATGGTTGTGAACCCGTTCCTTGGTATTTCGCAAAGTTAAAAAAATTCGAATTGTGATAATTTGCGATAACTAATATAAAATAACGTGAGTTCGGCGTAAGAAAAAATTGGGCGAATAAGAAACTAAAGTGCAACGACTCCCTATGGGTCGTCGTCGCAGCTCGCGAATTTCATAGTAAAACTGGCTCCCGACCTATTTCGCGACCCGTAGAGAGCGAAATTGAGTTCAATCTTTCGCGACCCGTAGAGAGCGAAATTGAGTTCAATCTTTCGCGACCCGTAGAGAGCGAAATTGAGTTCAATCTTTCGCGACCCGTAGAGAGCGAAATGAACCAAAGATAGCGGAGCGTAATCTTTGGTTCCTCTCATGAATTTGGGAAATTGAGAGGCTTTACGTTTCAATTCCTTCGGAATTAAACTAAAGTGTGCTCTCTGAACTCAGCGAATGCCTCTCTATGGATCGGCATTCAGGTCGAAACATATAATCGCTTTCGCATTTGTTATACCGAACTCACGTTAAAATAGATTTATTGAAAAATTGTCATTTCCTGAAAGTAAAATCGCTTGAATCGCACGATTCATAAAATATAAGCGGGTTCAAGAATTTATTTTTCAACAACTTCATTGTAAAAAATGCCATCTATCGTTATTTTGGAATCGTTACTTCCCAGCGATAGAGTTGCGATCGAATTCCCTGAAAGAAATAAGGGAAAATCCGATACTTAAACTGCGGGACCGGAAAAAACGTAGGTCCCACCACTCTTCCCCAGAATGTATAAGTAGACCCTTCCTTCAACACGTAGTATTCCTCGACTTCTTCGTCGTTTAAATCCGGATCTTTCCAGCTATTATGTCCGATGTGATGCTTTTCCATCATCGGTATCTTAAGATGGTATTCAAACGTTCCGTCCGATCTAGAACCAACAAATGACAGCTCTTTTTCCTCTTCGGTTGCACGGTCGTGGGATCTATAGATGCTAAACGTAGGTCCGGACTGACGAAGAGCTTTATCAAATTGCTTCTTTACTCCGGATTCATCCCAAGAAAATTCCCTCGGATAACTACGGGTCAATATTCTGCGTTTCGGGTTTTCTTTTTCGATCGGATAAAACTCGAAACGAACATAACAGTGATCACCTTGACATTCTCGTTTGTCCAAAAAATCGATATCGGAAATCAAACGAAAATAAAGATACTCCGCTTCTCGTCGTTCCAATTCAATGGAATGAATTTTGAATTGAGTAGTTACGCAGCTTGAAAAAAGAAAGACTATGATCGCAAACATCGGAACGACGATCACAGTAACTTTCGGATTTTTTTGAATAGAATCACCTTTCAATCGATTCTCCGTTTCGCGTTTCATATTCATTTGAATTTAAAATAACAATGGAATCGTTAGAGATACAGTTTTTATCGTTAACGCATCTCAAACAATAATTCCTATTTCTTCGAAAAAACGGACTCTTTTTTGTCTAAAACTTTAAGAACGTTTATAACTTGTCCCAAAACCTGTCGAGCGCCAATGGAAGAGAGACACTTTAGTTTCGGAAATCTGCAGGAGTTCCCACAGATTTTGTCTCTTTGACGGTATTTAACGTGAGTTTGGCGGTTGAAAGTTTGGGCGAATAAGAAACTAAAGTGCAACGACTCTCTATGGGTTGTCGTCGCAGCTCGCAAATTTCATAGATAAAATAGCTCGCGACTCATAGGGAGCGAGATTGAGTTGAATCTTTCGCGACCCGTAGAGAGCGAAATGAACCAAAGATAGCGGAGCGTAATCTTTGGTTCCTCTCATGAATTTTGGGAGATTGAGAGGCTTTTGCGTGATTTTCTTATCGTTTAAAAAAGTTGGAGTTCCCACATTTTAAGGTTTTAGGATGCGTTCTTAGTTTATTTCAAAAAATTCTTGCCCAACCTCGATAAGAATCTATCCATAATTCCGGAGAATTTTTATGCCAGAATCTTACGATCTCACTGTTATCGGAGCGGGCCCGGGGGGCTACGTCGCCGCAATCCGCGGCGCTCAATTAGGAATGAACGTATGTATCGTCGAAAAAGAAAGACCCGGCGGAATTTGTCTGAACTGGGGATGTATTCCGACAAAGTCTCTCTTGGAATCGGCCCATCTTTTAGATAAGGTATATTCCGCTAAAGAATACGGAATTGAACTTTCGAATGCCAAACCCGATTTTCCCGCGATCATTCGACGTTCCAGAAACGTCGCAGACAGTATGGCTTCCGGCGTGGAATTTCTTTTAAACAAAAACAAGATCATCCGTAAAAAAGGAAGCGCAGTATTCAAAGATTCGAATACGATTTGGCTTCCAGATACTTCCAAAGAGGAAATCACTTCCAAACATTTTATCCTCGCCACCGGAGCAAGGGCCAGAGAACTTCCCGGCTTACCTTTTGACGGAACCGCGGTTCTTTCCTCAAAAACCGCGATGATTCAGGAAAAAATTCCGGAATCTCTTTTGATCGTAGGCGCGGGCGCGATTGGGGTCGAGTTCGCGGACTTTTACTCCACGATGGGAACAAAAGTCACGTTAGTCGAAATGATAGATCAAATTCTTCCCGTAGAAGATAAGGAAATCTCCGCATTTTTAGAAAAATCTTTCGTTAAAAGAGGAATTCGAGTTCTCACCGGAGTTGGAGTTTCCAACCCCTCTATTGAAAACGGAAAAGTAAAGGTTCTTCTCAAAGGAAAAAACCTTCCGGAAAGCGGCGAAATATTGGAGACCGAGAAAATTTTGGTTTCCATCGGACTCGTTCCGAACACGGACTCGATGAACTTGGAAGAGATCGGCGTCTTTTTACAAAAAGGTTTCGTAAAGACGGACACTCAATACAAAACCAGCGTTCCTAATATCTACGCGATCGGAGATTGTAACGGTCCTCCCCTTCTCGCACACGTCGCTTCTATGGAAGGCATTAAGGCCGCCGAAGCGATCTCGATTCAAACGGGAAATCCGCATCTTCTCAACTATCTTCCGATCAATTACGATGCGATTCCGGGTTGTACGTATTGTCATCCCGAAGTCGCTTCCGTCGGATTCACCGAAAAAAAAGCGATCGATATGGGTTACACGATCAGCGTCGGAAAATTTCCTTTTATCGCCAGCGGTAGGGCCAAAGCGATGGGAGACACGGGGGGCTTTACGAAAGTGATCGTGGACAAATCTTCCGGAGAAATTTTAGGAGCGCATCTCATCGGTCCCGGAGTTACGGAACTTTTACCCGCAGTCGCCCTCGGTATCACTCAGGAACTGACCGCGAAAGAAATCGCATCCACAATCTTCGCACATCCCACACTTTCAGAAACCGTGATGGAATCCTTCGGTGCGGCTTTAGGAGAAGCAATCAATCTCTAAAAAAATCAGTGAATCAGATTTCCGGTCAGCAAGATATCCGTTTTGCTGACCTGAAACTCCGCGGGAAGTTGGGAGCTGAGTGAAAGTAAAGAAGGATCTATATCGTGAAATTTTCCGTTTTTCACATCGAAGAAATGATAGTGGTCCACGATATTACTATCGTAGACCGATTTTCCCAAACAGGAAAATTTGAATTCCCTCAAAAGGCTGGCTGAAACGAGGATATTGAGCGTATTATAAACCGTTGCAAGACTCATCTTGAAAGAACGGCTATCAACCCATTCTTTGACTTCTTCGGCGGTGGGATGATCGGCTTCGCAAAGAACATACTGACAAATCGAAATTCTCTGCATGGTAGGTTGGATCGAAACGGACTTCAATCTCTGTTCGATTTCCGTCGGGGTAAGACATACTTTTTTAGCGAATAACGCTTCCATTCTTCTTAAAATCCCGTTTCGGGAACCCTCTTCCCATAAGACATCCGCAAAGTATCTTTTCGCACAATTTTATTCGTATTTCGTTAAACACAAATTTCAAAAATGCGGGATATTACCGGGAAACAGTTTTTTGCGCCTAAAGGCGGATTTGTCCTAAAATTTAAGAATTATACTAGAAGCTATCTCAAAAATATTTTAGAATGATTGGAATCGACATTTTAAGCAAAGATAAAGTATTTTTGAGACAGCTTCTACAAAGTTTCAAGGCCAACGTCCGATAGGCAAGTTCATAGGAACGTGAAATACACTTCCTGCTTGAATCCCCAAAAAGGTGCAAAATGGAAAAAGAATCCGCCGAAAAAAAAGAGAAAGAGAGTCTTTTTACTTTAACTCTTTCTTCCAAATCCTGAGAATGTCTAAAAATTCTTCAGATGATACGAACAATGAAACAAAAACTTACATCCGTCCTTCTGGCGATCCTTATCCTCACCCTACCCACGGCGGCGCTTTTAGCGGACGAGCCGGTTGGGAATTCACAAAATACCGTCCAAACTCAGGATCCTTCTCATACACAAGAAGATCCCTCCGGCAATCATGAAGAGGGAGAAGACCTTCCGTATTGGAGCGTAATTCCTTTCGTTCTTATACTTTTGTGTATCGCACTTTTACCGATCGTTTCGCAGACCACCTCCCATTGGTGGGAAAGCAATACGAACAAACTGATCCTCGCGCTTGTTTTGGGGGCGGTTTCGTTTATCATCTTGGTTCTACACGGATGGTTCGGTAAAATCGTTCATACTCTTGTGTTCGAATATGTTCCGTTTATCATCCTTCTAGGAGTACTCTTCTACATTTCGGGGGGAATTCGCTTAAAAGGAGACATCGAAGCCACACCTTTGAACAACACGATCTTTTTGATCATCGGAACCTTTCTCGCGTCCTTTATCGGAACCACGGGAGCCTCCATGCTTCTGATTCGCCCGATTTTGAAAACGAACTCGGAAAGAAAACACGTGGTTCATACCGTTGTCTTCTTTATCTTTTTGGTTTCGAACATCGGAGGTTCCCTAACTCCTCTGGGAGATCCTCCTTTGTTTTTAGGCTACCTGATCGGAGTTCCATTCACTTGGACGTTTAAACTTTTACCGGAACTGCTCATTGCGAGTATTCTTCTTCTGATCCTTTATTTTATTTGGGATACGATCGTTTACAAAAAAGAAAGCGTTAAAGATCTTAAAAAAGACCACGTTCATAAAGAAAAGATCAGCCTGGAAGGTCAGGTAAATTTCATCTGGCTACTCGGAGTCGTTTTGTCGGTTGCCTATTTGAATCAAAATTACATTCCCGCGATCAATGAAAATCCGTACATCGCATTTATCAGAGAAGGAGTTTTGATCGGTTTGATTTTCGCTTCCAAATTTACGACCAAAGGCCACGTTAGAGAACATAACAAATTTACTCTTCATCCGATCCAAGAAGTCGCTTATTTATTCATCGGAATTTTTATCACGATGATTCCGGCCCTTATCCTTTTGGAACACCATGGAAAAGAACTAGGAGTTACCGAAACCTGGCAGTTCTTCTGGGTGACCGGCCTTTTCTCGGGAGTTTTGGATAATGCGCCGACTTATCTTACCTTTTTATCTTTGGCGAAAGGAACTCTAGGTATGACCAGCGTGGCTCAGATTCTCGCGGATCCACACGCGGAAAGTATTTTAAAAGCGATTTCTGTCGGAGCCGTGTTTATGGGAGCGCTCACTTATATCGGAAACGCTCCTAACTTTATGGTAAAGTCCGTCGCAGAGGAGAACAAAGTAAAGATGCCGAGTTTCGGCGGGTACATACTTTATTCTATTGGAATATTGATTCCCACTTTCCTGCTTCTCACATTCATCTTCTTCCGCTAAGAAAACGCTTCCGAGTCCCTCTCTTTCCGAGAGGGACGATCGTAATCTAACGTGAGTTCGGCGGTTGAAAGTTTAGGCGAATCAGAAACTAAAGTGTTGCTCTCTAATATACTCAGTGAAACGGCTTTTTCCTATGGATCGGCATAACTCAGCGGCTGCGTCTAACGCGGGATTTGCGCTCAAATGAATGATATTCTATTTTATAGAGACAGTAGAACTTATACAAAAAATTTTTAGTTCCGTTTCCGAACGAGCCCACCGAAACGTTACAAACCGGGTATTTTTACGAGATACGTTTTAGTCTTTCTTTCAGTCTTCCGGGGGAAAAAAAATCACCGAATCGATTCGTTTTCCCTTTTCGGACTCGATATAATTCACTTCGATTTTTCTTTCCGCAGCGGGTTTGTATAAGATGAGGGCCGATATCATATCATAAACGGTTAAAGAATAATCAATCGCGGTAACAACTGCTTGAAACGCTAAAAATCTGGATTTGGTCACAGGTTTCACTTCTCTTTCTTTTCCCGCCGCCATCCATTTGTAGATTCGAGTGGAACGATTTACATTTTTGAGATATTCCAAATCAATCTTCGCTTCCGGAAGGACCGCTTCGGTTTGACGAAAGGCGACCTTAATTGGAATTTTCTTTTCCCTGGATTCCCTCAAAGCCCCGGAAAGTTGTAAATCAAACGTGTCATCGTCCAAATATTCGATCTCGTTACAGTTCGCAAAAACCGTGTTACAGATATCTCCGTATTTACGATGAACGAAATACACGAGAAAGACATGTAACGTTTCCGGATGATACAAAACCTTTGCGTGATAGTCTGAGGTATTTCTGTAATAGATTTTCCTATAAATTCTTTTAAAAACGTTCCAGCCTACGAGACCTACGTCTTTGAGAAAAGGAGGATCGGGAAGTTGAAACGAACGAATCGCGATATGCAGTTTTTCGATCGCAACCTTACCGTCCCGTTTCGAAATTTCTTCCAGAACGGTTCGAATATCCTCCAAATCTTCGGAATCAATCTTTCGAGGGGAATCGGAGGTATCGATCAAAATCTTACCTGCGTTTTCGGACATGAAACCCGCGATCTTAGATCGAACATCTTCGGAAAGAAGTTCCTCCAATTTGAGGGAAATACAATCGTTCGGATGACAGGATATCTGTTCCGTATAAATCGAATCGGATTTAGAAACCTGAAGACTTTGCGAATGTAAAAACGGAAACCAGGAAAAAGCAAACATAAGGAAAGAAAAAAGGATCATCGGAGGAAAATGTTTTAACATTCTTTTTAAAAATTCTACAAGAAATTGTCGGCGGATTTTCCTCTTCAGACCAGAAACGGTAAGAACCATTTTTCGGATTTAACTGATTTCGTCTCTATAATCCATAACCAGGTACATAAGAGTTTCCTGATCCGTTGGGTTGGAATATTCGTGAGGAATATCCGCTCTGAAAAAAACGGAATCCTTCGGTTCCAATTCCACAACTTTTTCGCCGACTCGAAGACGAAGTTTGCCGGAAACGACAACAATATTTTCGGTGGTACCGGACGAATGGGGTTCTGCAACTTCGATTCCACCCGGTTTTAAAATGAGTTCGTAAAATTCGGTTTTACGGTTTCCATTAAACGGAAAAAGAGCGCGGCTGGAAAAAACTTTCGAACTGGAAAACAAAACCTTGGTGTTCTCCGCCTTCATCACGATCACACCTTCTGCGCCTTTTTCCTTGAGAAGCTCACTAAAAGGAACATTAAGACCGTTCGCGATCTTCCAAAGAACGGAAATTGTCGGAACACTTTTGCCCTGCTCGATCTGTGAAAGCATGGCCCGGCTCACTCCACAACGAGAAGCCAATTTATCCAAAGAGAATCCTTTTGTGTGACGAATCAGTTTGAGATTCTCCTTGACAACTTCGGTGATATGTTCACTAGAGGGAGACTCTTTGTCTGTTTCCAATTCTTCCATGGCTGGGTTCATTTCCCCCTTTTTATCTAATATAGCAGAATTTCGTCAATCTAAAACTACTTCTTGGAAAAATAGACTTGTAATTATAATCGTGATTATTATAAGTATATTTATAATATAAAATGAGAAAACAATGAAACACATACAACACGAAGAAATCACAAAAGCAAGTCCGACTCAACTCTGGAAAGTCTATCAAGACGTTTCCAATTGGAAAGCGTGGGATCACGAAATCGAAGAATCCTTTTTGAATGGAGAATTCAAAGTCGGAAGTAAGGGAATGCTCAAACCAAAGGGGGGACCGAAAACTTGGTTTCGTTTGATGGAAGTAAGAGAAAAGGAACTTTTCTCCGATCTCACAAACCTACCGTTTTGCAAATTGGAATTCAGACATGAACTGGTTCCTACAAATTCGGGAACTAAGTTTGTACACAGGGTTACGTTCTCAGGACCGCTTTCCTTTCTATTTTCCAGAGTAATCGGAAATAAGATCAGGAAAGAATTACCGGGCGCAATGAAAAATCTCGCAAAGCTCGCAGAAGACCGCCTAACTTAACGTGAATTCGGCGGTTGAAAGTTTGGGCGAATAAGAAACTAGAGCGCAACGACTCCCTATGGGTCCGTCGTCGCAGCTCGCGAATTTCATAGATAAAATGGCTCGCGACCGCGCATTTTGTTATACCGAACTCAAGTTAACTTACTTGGAAACGACTCCTTTGATTGCTTACAAAGATTCTGGCTAAAGGAGGGTTGCGAACAGATTCTTCCCGAAACAACTCGAGACGCACTTCCGTTAGACGAAACTAGGAGAACAGAAATCGAACTTTTTTGTGAGGTTTCTTTATGATAAATTTATTTCCGATTATTTTTTAGAAAAAAATCATAAACCGATAAACGCGAACAAATTTCAAAGAATCTTAAATCAATTCTAACATCAAGAATCGGGATTTTACGGAACATTCCAACTTTACAATCGGGAATAAAAAAATAGAATGAAACTTTAATCCCCGAGAAAAAGACCATGAAACCGAAATCTATATTCGCAGAATTACAGGCTGAGGAAAGCACAGGATTCCTTTTTTGGCAGATCACGAACCTTTGGCAAAAAAGGATTCGCGAAAATCTTTTGGTCCTAGATTTGACGCACGTTCAATTCGTACTTTTGGCAAGTTTGGCTTGGTTCGAAGAAACCTCCCAAAAGGCGACCCAAATCCGCCTCGCCGAACACGCAAAAACGGACGTCATGATGACCTCGAAGGTTTTAAGAAATCTCGAATCCAAAAAGTTTCTCACGAGACAACCCGATCCCGAGGATTCGAGGGCAAACTGCCTGTTTCTTACTCCCAAAGGAAAGGAACTCGCGGGTAAGGCGGTTCATATCGTGGAATCCACGGACAAACTCTTCTTTTCCATTCTCAAGGACGAAAAAAACTTTAGAAACTCCCTTTTGGATCTAAGACAGAAAAATGCCTGAAATATATTCGAACATTAGAATATTCTACGAAACTGAATCTTTTCTTTTTGCCGAAAAACCTCCCGGAATACCGGTTCACGCAACCAAAGATTCCAAACGCGAAAACTTTGCCGACACACTCCAAAAACAACTTTCCCTCGAATACCTCAGAACCGTAAATCGATTGGATTTGGATACGAGCGGTCTCGTATTTTTTTGTAAGAATCCAGATAAAAACAAAGAGGCCGACCGGATCTTAAAATCTTCCTCGAAAATTTATCTCTGCGTCTCTTCCGGAGCGATCCCGGAAGAACATTTTCTGGAAACCTGTCATATCAAGGACGGGAACAAAAAAGTCCGTAAAGTATTTTCAGGAGGAGACAAAGCCGTTACGGAATTTTTAACTTTAAAAAGAAATCCAAAAGAACATTATTCGGTGCTACTTGCAAAACTTCATACGGGAAGAAGACACCAGATTCGACTTCACTTAAGTGAAAAAGGATTTCCGATCGTAGGCGACTTCGTTTACGGTAAATCACTCGATTTGAGTTCCATAACAACGAAGAAATCAATAGGAACTTCCGATAATAGGAATATTTCCAATCTACAAAAACAAAATTTCTTTAACAAAGAAACAAGCTGGATCCGAGCCGAGCAGCAAGTTCCTTTTGCAAAACGTTCTCTCTTACATGCGATAGGAGTTTCCTTCAAAAATGAGAACGGTCGTGAAGAAAGAATTTTTTGTCCCCCTCCTACCGACTTTCAAAAGTTCTTGGAAGGAATTTCTTTGGACTCTTCCATTTTTTCCAAATTCACTTCAGATTAACGTGAGTTCTACGTAAGAAATCCATGATTCATCTTTTTTGTAGGAAGTTTAAATTTGAACGCTGTAAATCTATTCTTAAAATGTGGGAATTACAACAAATCGCGATTTTACGAACAAATTTTAAAAATAGGGACCCATACTTTTAGAAAATTCTTTCTCATTTCTTACGCCGAACTCACGTTAGATTACTCATCTCTACATAATAGAGTGTCTAAACGTGAGATTTGTGTTCAAATTAACAGTATTCTATTTTATAGGGATTAGTAAAAAAAGACAAATGCGAAAAATATTCAAAATATCAAGAACCAACCGCATTCTTAAAAATTACATATATACCTATAATTTATAATATTATAAATATATATTAAAATTCGATCAGGTTGCAATCATTCATTTCTTGAAACGTTTGAAAGAAGGTTTCTTATCTCCCTTTGAAAAAGATCTTTGATTCCGTTGTTCCTTTCTTTGAGAAAGAACGACAACCGGATTTCCTTTGGGAAGAGTGTCCAAAATTTTTAAGAGCTCGCCTAACTTTCCTCGAAACTGAAATTCGGAATCCAAGGTCAGATCCAAACAGAAAAAGATCGTCCTATCCTCTCCCATCCCTACCAAAACGGAATCTAAGTCGCGAAGAACGGCTTTATATCTGTAAGGTGTCTCATAAAATACGATCGTATGTCCCGGTTTTAAATAGCGACTTAATTCCATCTTCCGTTCCGAAGAATCCCTGGACAAAAAACCGCAGAAAGTAAATGGGGAAGTCTTAAAACCGGAAATACTTAAAGCCGCTCCGAATGCAGTCGGACCGGGAGCGCTCCGCACGTTTCCCCCTCTTCTTAAAACCTCCCCAACGAGTTCTCTTCCAGGATCTTCGATTCCGGGAGTTCCCGCATCGGAAATCAAAACGGTCAAACCGGAATCCACCACGGTTTGACCGAGACTGCGAATTTCTTCGGGAGTCGTATGCTCATTGCAGAGAAGAAATTGTTTGGAGATCGAAAGGGATTTAAGTAGAGTGGAGGTCGTTTTGAGTTCCTCTCCGATAAGTACATCACAATATTCTAATAATCTCTTAGCTCTTACAGTCAAATCGCCCGAATTTCCCAAAGAAACGGAAACCAGAACGAGAGTTCTTTGAAATTCTTCCCTCATACTTTAAAGATTTTCTCAAACCTAGAATTTTTATTCATAATTTTTTTCGAATATTCGTACACCTTAAATTGATTCATACAAAACGGAATTTCATTAGGAATTCGCATTCAATTCAAAAAGCGGAAAAACCTACACGACAACTTTCTGCAAAACGTTCCAACTTGAAACAGATTGAATCTTCGTAAAAGGAGGAGGAACAACCCCTTTTCCTCTATCCAAAAAGATTCCCGCCTTTGCGGCAAAATCAAGCAAGGCAAAGTCGTTGATAGAATCTCCGAAAGCAAGATCCACAAAACCGCCCGTTACAACTTTCAATCTTTCCACCTTCCCTTTACCATACGTGAACGGTTCCAATATTTCAGAAGAATGAAGTCCGTTCTCAAGAGACAATTGCATTCCTAAAACCCTTTCGGCCGGAATTCCGAAGAGAGGAGAAACGGATTGAATAATTTCCTGGGGAGAAGCGGTCACAATCCATACCTCCCATTGATTTTCAAGAAGATGATCGACGAGTTCTTTCATCGGTTCGTAGATTTTGACGGAATGTAAGCTTGAATCAAAGGCGTGTTTGTTCCATACTTTTCTAGAAATCTCTTTCAGTTCTTCCGGAGAATGTCCGGAAAAAATCCAAGAACTCCATCGATAAGACGCCTCAAGCCCGAATTTGGATTGAATGGATTCGTATTCGGAAAGAACGAGGGAACGAAACAAAACCGGATCTTGAAATCGAGCGGAAAGAACCCTCTCTACGTTCTCTCTTAAAAAAGGGGAAACGTCTTTTTTGTAAGCGGGAACTCCTTGCGAAAGAAAAAGCTCCATCACGGCTTCCCCAAAATCGTTCCTTACAAGAGTATTATCAAAATCGAATGCTGCCTTACCGGGCGGCAATTGAAAAAGAATTTCATAAACTTCGGGATTCCAAAAATCCCGCGTGATGGACACTTACTCTTCTATCGTCTCCCGGGCGATCGCCACACGAGCCTCGGAAGAAGATTGAAAGACCGGAAGATAATGTTCCGGATTTAATACGACATTCTGATAACGTACTTCGAAGTGCAAGTGAGGACCGGTCGTATGCCCCGTATTTCCGGAAAGAGCGATAATCTGCCCTTTTTTCACTTTATCTCCTTCTTTCACATAAAGAATGGAATTGTGAGCGTAAAGAGTATTGATTCCGTTGATTCCAGGATGAGAAAGCAGAATTTTATTTCCATAACCGCCGTCTTTTTTGGATTCCAAAACAATCCCGTCCGCCGCCGCAATCACGATTGATCCGGTCGGACAGGCAATATCCACCCCGGAATGCATTGCATTCCATCTTTTTCCCAATCGGGAAGTAACGAAAGAATGTTTAAAGCTGATCGGCCAAATGAATTCTCTCTGATCAGTACGAAAAATCTCTCGGCCTTTATCTTCCAAAAGAAGGCTTCTGATAAAATTTTCATTATAAGGAAAAAAGATAGGTTCAGTTACGGAAATTCTTTCGTTGTCAGGAATCCCGTTAACCTTTTTGATTTCATGTTCCGTTGTTCCAAAATTGTGAATCAAGTCTTCGACGGATTCTTTGACTCGATTGGGAACGATCCAAATCCCCTCCAACCCTCTGTAAGTCTGGAGATATTGATTATCCAGTTTGATTTCCTCAAGATTCGTATCGGCAAAGGATTTTATGCTGAAAAATAGACCGAGTACAAGCAACCCCGCCAGAATACAGCCAGTTTTTCTTTTCATTTCATTTCTTCCAAAATATGTCGCCAAATAAAACCTGGAAAACCAGACCTAAATTGAACGTCGGCAACGGAAAATAATTTCTGAAGTCACTCTTATTGCTCCAAAATTCCATTCAAGGATTTTTTCCCTCAATTTCTAAGCTAAAAATCGAAGATATTAAATGATTTTATCTATAAAGTATTTTTTTTCTTTTCTAAATGCAGTTTTTTGGCTTTTTTAGAAGAATTTTAGCTATATTATTGGGTTATTGAGAATCGTTTCTTACCATAACCTTACCCACAAGTACTTGGATCCGAAGATAAATCCGTCGGAATTCCGACAAATCCCCCGTGAAACTTAGTTCCCACCCTTATTTTTGGGTGGGGGTGGAGGCGGAAAGACTCGGGAAATTTTTCTCTATCAGAAAATCATATTTTTTGCAAGTAAAAAGCCTCATTCTTGTCGGAACACTTGAAAAATATCAGTTTTTGATCCTTATTATACCAAAAGCCCTCTTAATTTGTGGGTAAGGTGATGGTTTCTTACTGAACGCCGGTTCGGCAGAAGAAAATTCAAAGTCTGCCTCAATATTTCCGCGAAATCAGAATCACTATCTCGACCGTACAAAGCTTTCGTCGTGAAAAGTCGTTTCGGACGTAATTTGTACACTTCGAACCTTTAAGATTGGAATGAATCATGTAACTGTAATGTTATTTTGACTCCTGGAAACATGGGAGGGAGTTCTCACGCTTTATTTGCGGAAATATTATTGATCCCTATAAAATAGAATACCATTAATTTGAGCACAAATCCCACGTTTAGCGCAGAATTTTAGACACTCTATTATGTAGGGATGAGTAAGACTTATCTACGTCGAACCGAACTCACGTTAGTGACTACTCGGACAATACTATGATAAACTTATTTCGAAAATTAGAATCTTCCTCTAAAAAGTCGGGAATCCCCGATTTGATCTAATTTTTGAGAACCGCTGTATTTTTGCAAAACCGGCCGCTTATTTTCGAGTATCATTTTCATGCGCCCGAGTAGTAAGATGCAAGGCTCTGACATTTTGAAAAAGAAAGACAAAATTCAAATTTCAAACTGAATCAAACAACCAAACTCTTTATTAATTGAAAGAATCAATCGAAACCGAGTTATCAAAAATTCGAATTTTGATTCAAAATGAATCGCTATCGAAGTTTTTCGAAGATATAAAGTCGCTTTTAATCTTCTAAAAACCTGGATTTTAGATTCGGATGGGGTGTTCTACACGCGTCCAACTTCCCGAACCATCGATACCGATTCCCCGCAACCCAATCGTAAACAAAATCTCGAATGGAATTCGGAATCCATCGAAACAAGGAAAAAAGGTTCCAAGGAAAAGTTAAATGCGCACAAATTTTTATAATTGCGGTCGATTTCTGATAGAGAATCCCTTTTTCCAAAAATAAAACCGAGTATGGAGAATCGTTCCATTCCGTCTTTTTCCCGAGAATTTTTTCCGCGATAGACGACTGTAAACTCGCAAACATTAAATTTTCTTTTTGATTCCGATCCAGAAAGAATAAAACGGAAGCGTTACAAAGATTACACACTCCGTCAAAGAATACGATCGGACGTTCTAATGAGTCATCGAAAACTTCGGATTCCATTCTTTTGTTTAGACCCTTTTCACAACCTCTATCAAACGAATTGCAAATTTGATAATATTCTCAGGAATTCGAATGGAAATTGCATCGAATCGATCGTAGTTTCGGATTTCAATAGAGTTGTTGAAAAATTAATTTCTCTATCCATTTCTGCTTCATTGAAATGGGCGTTTGAAGCGGTTTTGTTAATCCGAATTATGGAATTTTTCAAAAGCTCTATTGTATTTTTTTCCGGACCGAAAACCAAAATTCATCCATTTCGATTTTAGAAATACGCACACTCAAGAATTTGTTCGACTTTCTTTTCCCTTTTCAGCGTTGAAACTTTCGCGATTGCTACAGAAGTTCCAACGAAATCGTTTTTCGTTCTTATCTTTTATGAGATATTCTTCTTTGACGGCTCCTTTTACATGATCCTTTATCGTTAAAACGAATTCTAACACATGAATTCCTTTTGGATTTATACCGTAAAAAAAATTTTAAAACCGGCGGGAATTTTTAAAATAAAAGCTTAAACGGAACTTTTATAATTTAACGTGAGTTCGGCGGTTGAAAGTTTGGGCGAATAAGAAACTAAAGCGTTACGACTCCTTGAACTCAGGCGCAGAGCTTTCGTAAACTCAAATCTCGCTCCCGAAGGGTCGCGAGATAGGTCGCTTTGCGGGCCGTCATCGCAACTCTCATAGATAAAATGGCTCGCGACCTGTCGAACGACCCAGGAAACTCAGCGAATGCCTCTTTTGTGAATCGGCATTCAGATCGAAATATAAAATCGCTTTCGCATTTTGTTATACCGAACTCACGTTAATTTTCGGTCCGAGCCGCCGACTCTTGGCGCAGCGGCCCCCGTTTGTCCATAAACCGAGACGGCTTGCTTCGGAAGGCTAGACCTTCTCCACTCAAACCAGGAACCTTGGTATGTATGAACGTCCAAATAACCGACTTCGCGTAACATTAAAGCCAAAAGAGAAGATCTCGCTCCGTTGTAATCGTAGATCACCGTGGTTCTTTCCGGCATGAACGGAAAAGATCTGAGCTTTTTATTGAACTGGTTTTTTTCGATCAGGTTTCCTTGGCCGTCATACAAAATTCTCCAGTCCCAAAGAAATGCGCCCGGCAAACGACCGCATAACGTGCCAGGTTCCGGGGCGGTAAGCCTTGGAAGTTTTCCTTCGTATTCTTCCTGAGTCCTTGTGTCAAAAATCTGAAGCCTTGTTAAGTTCTTTTCGAGGAATGCTTTATCCACTATACCTTCAAGCTTTCTCGGCTTATCTCCGGGACCGAGTTCCATTTCTCTGCAACCTTTTTCTTGGTCGACTCCGGATATAGGCCAACGGCTTCCGTATAAAAATGTATTCTGAAAACCGGCCGCTCTCAAAAGATATACCATTCTCGAAGCGAACATCCCCATTCCCTCGTCGAAGGCGACCACTCGAGTCGAGCCTTCTTTTTGTATGAAATTTAAAATTTCTTCCAAGGGACCGGTCATCTTCTTCTGCGATTCCGGATCCGAGGCAAACGCCTTTTTGATAAAAGGAAAACTGTAAGCTCCTTTGAGAGTAGATTCTTGATATCCCGACGCGGAGCGACAATCGATCAAAAAATCCTTATCATTCAATTCAGTTTTTATAAAATTCCAGCTGGACAAGCAAACCCACCCTTATCGACGAAACGAGTCTTTCTTTGAATTTAACCATTATTTTTTGCCCAAAAATTCTGATGTACTTTTTTTTAAAAAACATTGTAAATTTGAGACATAAGACTTTATAAAAAAGAAAGATTAGCCCCTCCTAAAGAAGTGAAATAGAAAATAACCCGAAGTCTTTCTTTGTGTGTGAGAATTTAACATCCGGGGTGTTAAAAACCGATATTCTAAATAATGATACGAAAATTCAGAAAAGGCCGTTCTTACCCTCGAATTTTTCCGGAAAATCCGAGGAAAAGACGAATCGTACTCATTCACATTTTCTCTCTTCTTTTTTTATTTGCGGGAAACATAGATTCCGAACCCGACAAAACAAAATCGTTTCAGGAAAATTTTCAGTCCTTCATCCAAGAATTTCACAAACATCCTTCCGAGTCCCTCGTTCAATCGTTTCGAGCCAGGTATTCCTCATTCGAACCGAAACCTTGCAGCTTCGAAGAAGCAGAACGTTTTGAAAAGATAATCTATCTTTCTTACAAATGTAAAGATCATAAATGGCCCGGTTTTATCTATCTCGGCGGAAGTTCGGAATTTTGGAAAAATCATTCCGCGAAGATCTCTCTGGGAGAAGTCCTAAGAATCGGCAAGAAAGTTTACCTCGAAGTGAAACCTTCTTACGAAGACGAACTTCTAGAAAATTCTTTTTGGAATTTTAAAAACTTCAGTACAAAAGGCAATGCTCCCTTCAAACCGCAAACTCCAAAAGAATACAGGGACAACTACGGACTTCAATATTACCTTAGTATCTCAAAACATCCTGCAAAAAGAGATTTAAAGGGCGCAAAAGAAATATTCTTCGACTCCACGTGCCCTTTGATCTTTTTAAAGAAAGATTCCGATTTCTATTGGGAAAAAGCGGTATATTATTCCTTCCAGGCGAGTTGTATTCCCTCTTCGCCTTATTCTTATATCCGAATCCGCTCCGACTTTTTGGGAAAGATTCGAATAGACGGCAAGGATACGGATCAAATTCAGGAAGGCGCCAAATACCTCGGCAAATTGAAAATTCATTCCATAGAAGCGGAAAAAATCCTCTGGCAACAGGATGCGGAAATCTACAATGAATAACAAAATATTTTTGAATATTATAATATTCTTATTCGTTTTATTCGGTTCCACGCTTCCCGCTCAAAACGGGAACTCCACGGATCTGAAAGCTCTTTTGGACGGCGTAGTCATCATTCAAAGCAGCACCTTTTCAGGAAAAGAAGACGGATATTCCGAAAAGTCAATCCATCGGGACGCCGGAACCGGAATCATTATTTCCGGAAACCGGATTTTGACGAATGCGCACGTGATTTCCAATTCCAGTTATCTCAAAGTAAAACATTTCAATTCGAGCAAATTTTACAAGGCAGACGTTCAATTCCTGGGTTTCGACTGCGATCTCGCAATTCTCAAAGTGGAAGAGGAGGAATTTTTCAACGGAGTAGAACCTCTGGAAATTTCTGAATCCTCGCCCGCTCTCGGCAGCAATCTTCTCATACTCGGTTATCCTGGCGGGGACGAAAACATCACATTAGAAAACGGGAATGTTTCCCGAGTTGAAAGAGTCCGTTATTCTTTTACCGGTTTGGATTATAGAAAAGCGATCCGAGTAAACGCAAACATCATTCCCGGATATTCCGGAGGGCCGGCGATCCAAAACGGAAAAGTCGCCGGAATCGCTTTTCAAATCAGTCAATCCCAGGGCAACGTCGCCTACTTAATTCCTCCGGAGATCATCGTCCATTTCTTGAAGGACATTGAGGACGGGACTTATCACGGTTTTCCGTTCCCAGGTTTTAGTTTTCAAAGCGGCCATTCCGCTTCCTTAAAATCCTATTTGAAAATCCCGGAAGGTCTAAACGGAATTTTGATCAATACGGTTTATCCGGATTCCTCGTTTTCGGACCTTTTACAACCGGAAGACTTTGTGTATAAAATCGACCAATCCTATCTCAACAGAGAAGGTGAAATCATGGATACGATCGGCGGTTTTATCGCAGATCTGATCGAGGAAAAATTCATCGGTGATCCTGTTAAGATTTTCTTTTACAGAAACGGAAAAAACCACAAAATTGAAGGTACTCTCAAACGGATCCCCACTTTGGATCTTTATAGACAACAGAATAAAAGTTCCAGTTTTCTATCAGGAGGACTTTTATTCCAACCAGTCAACCGTGCGCTTGTAGGCGGAGATTCCCGACTGGAAAGTTCCCTTCGTTATCACTATAGTTATTATATTCAGGACGAATTGTATCGCTTTACGGATAGGGATATTCTTCTTTCAGGCATTTATCCCGATCCCCTCAATTCCAAATATTCCGGTTATCGTTATAAAATCCTAGAATCGATCAACGATCGCACTCCCTCCGACTTAGAGGATTTGAAATCCTTATGGAAAAAATTTTACGGAGGCACGATCAGCCTGAAATTCAGAGGAGTCAATCTTCCAATCGTGCTCGACCAGGATACAATCGATAAGATCAACATTCGTATTAAAAAACGCTTCGATGTGGAGGCAGACGAATGAAACGGATTTTCTCAAAACCCGCATTCCTATTTTTCCAAGTTTGTCTTTCTGTTCTATGGAGTTTAACGATCTCCGCTCCTTTAGAAGCCGAGACGATCCTAGTTCATTTTCGAAAATTCTCCCATCAAAATCCTTGGCAGAAAGGTCTTCACTACGAAAGAAAGGTTCCGGCGATCATAACAGACCAGGATTTTTTACTCGCCCTTCTTTCTCCGGGAGAACTTCCTTTATTCTCGGAAACGAATCCGGAAACAAAGCCTGGAACTCGCTTATATCTTTTCAAACATGATCCGGAAACGGGTCTTGCGCTTTTTTCTCATAGAGGCAAATTTTCCACCAAAAGAAAATCTCGTCTCGGCAACTCCAGACATTCTTCCTGTTCCAAATTTTTCCCGAAACCGGAATGGGAAAGTCCGGACCTTTCCAACTCTATTATGAAAATAAGCAGATCCTCCGAGGCGGAAGGAAACGAAAGAAAATTCTTATATTCCAAAAATCTGATTTGTGGTTACACGGACGGACATTGGAACGTTCCCGGAGAATATCTTTTCTTGTTTTTACACGCCTCTTCGAGCAATCCAATCGTTCATCCGGGGTTCTCCTTCGACTACGCTCTTACGATTCCGGAAAGAAAATTCTACTTTCCCGATTCTTACCACGGAGTTGTGGTTTCAGAAGTGTATCCGGGAGTAGGACCGGTCCATAATTTATTTCCGGGCGACGCTATCTACAGTATCAACGGAGAAAATTTCACCCATCCTCCGAACAGACAGGAGGTTTTTTCCAGAATCCTTACGAAAAATCAGCATTTGATCCTTCCAGGAAGCGTTGTGACCCTTGGCGTCTTTAGGGCCGGAAAAAGAAAAGAGATCACGTATTCGTTAAAAAACTACACGGAGGATTCTTTTTTCATTCCTTCCAATTCGGGGACAAAACCTCCTTCGTACTTAATCAGCGGGGGACTCTTTTTTACGGAATTGACCGGTTCATACCTTAAAGAATCCGGAGATCAATATAGGGAAAACTCGGACAAAAAACTTCTCTATCTCTACGAATCCTTCAACAAGAAGATACATCCCGAAAAAAATCGTCTCGTGTTCATCAGCAGAGTTTTTCCGGACTCCGCAAACGAAGGATTCCACGATTTCCAGGATCAAATTTTAGAATCCGTGAACAATAAAATCGTTCGTTCCCTACCCGATCTCAAAGAAATTCTAAAGGAGAATCAGGACGAATACATTGTTTTTCGTTTTTCCGGAAATCGAATCGCGGCATTTTCCAAAGAGCAACTCCGAAGCTTAAATTCGAAGATTATTTCAAATTATAACCTGGATAAATTAGACAATTTACCTTGATAATATCTTGACGGATCTATTCCGGAAATGTAATGTTTGACAACGGAAGATCCTATGCGAATTCTTTTTTTAGACGACGAGGAAATGATCCGAGAGCTGTTCCAGGAGATATTCGGAGTCGTTCACGACCTCACTTTGGCGGGGACTGCGGAAGAAGCCCTAGAAATCTGCAAGGACAAAAGCTTCGATCTGATCATAACGGACGTCCGTCTACCTAAAATGAGCGGAATCGATTTCGTTTCCAAACTTAGAGACAGGGAAGTCAACACTCCTTTTATCGTGATTACGGGCAACCAGGATATAGATATTTCCATTCGGGCGCTCCGGCTCGGTGCCGTGGATTTTTTCATCAAACCCTTTCGAATGGATGCGATTCGTCATTCTCTGCAAAAATTCGAGAACTTATTTATTTGTAGTCAGGAACTTATCGGCAAAAATCACTTTCAACTAACCGAGTCCAAACAACATTTTTCGATCAAACCCAGTCTTAAAAATCTAAATCAATACGTAAATCTTGTGATGCGTTCGATTTCTCTGATTCCCGGAATTCATACGGACGATATCCTTTCAATCAAACTCGCTTTGTATGAATTGCTCGGAAACGCCATCGAACACGGGTTCGCGGGAATTAGTTACGAAAATAAATCGAAATTACTCTCCTCCGATGTGGACTATTTCGATCACGTGGACCGGATCTGCGACACTTTGAACGAATTCGTCCATCTTGAAGTCGGTTTCGAAAATCAAAAAGTTCACGTTTCTCTCAAGGACCCTGGAACTGGTTTCGATCCTACCAAGGTTCCCGACCCGGTTACTGATCCAAACGCAAGTCATCTTTCCGGCCGCGGAATCTTTCTTGTGAAAATGAACGTGGACGAACTCGTCTACAACGACATCGGAAACGAAGTCAGATTCAGCAGAACGTTAAAAAAGGCTCTTCTTACGCCTTCAAAAGTAAACGCCGGCTGAAAAATAAATCCGGGAATATTCCCGGATCGACTCCTTAGTCTTCCATTCCTCGACAAAAACCTTCTTTTCCCTCTGGGGATCCACATGCGCATAAGATAAGCTCATTAAAATATAAGAATATTCCGACTGATACCCCCCCGTTGCGATTCCTTCCCAGCCTCTTCCCATAGGAGAAGATGATGTAAGAATCATTCCCTGAGTCTTCCATTTCTGATTCCAACTTTTTTTGATTCCGAATTGCAGGAGTTGCATTCCCTTGTTCTCAAAATTTGGCTTTGCTGCGGTCCCATCCTCTTGAAACACATTCCCCCCCTGCGTCAGCAAACTTTCCATCAACAAAAAGGATGTTTTCCCTCCGTAACCTCTAGGATCGGTTCTGACTCCCGCGTAACCATTCGAATTTTGGTCGATTCGCAAATCGGAATCCCTGGAAGTATAAAGCCCTCCCAGAAAATACGCGGCCTCCGGTCTTTCCAAAACAAATCGAGATCCGATCAGCCTCCCGTTTGTGAACTGCGGAGTCGGAAATGTGCCGAATCCGTATTGCCTAAACCCGACGACTTGAATCGCGTCCGCGTCGATCCTAAATCCAAATAATTTTGCGGACGAGAATTCGATTCCGTAATACCGAAACTCCCCATACGGACGAAACGGCTCCTCCCTTTCGTACAATCCTCCTTTGACGGCATCCTGCTTCGATTCTTTATACAAATAATAGAATATTCTAAAGTTCTGGAAGATACGATTCGCAAGTATTTGAGCACTCCCTCCGAATATTCTCTGGGGGGATTCGGTTCTGTCCCGCGTGGTATACAACGGAGTATTCCGCATCTGCGCTCCGATCGCCGTTACGGAAACCCCAAGAGGTTTCCAATGTATTTGAAGCTCTCCGTAATTTAAAAATCCAACAAATAAAAATCCGTTCCGATCGAGCCTTTGGTACCCTCGCCCTACTTCGATCCCCGCTCGTAAGGTCGGAGACGCCCAACCGGCGATCCACAATAACTCGCCGTCGGCGCCCCGGGTCATTGTTTTTGTTCCTATTATTGTTTCTTCGTATTGCAAGAACGGAGATATTAGAATTTTATGATACATTCGCTCTCCCTTATCGGCCCAGCCGACTTCAGGACTGAATATCCCTCGGGAAAAACTTCGCTTGGCTTCCTCCTCCCGGGTTCCTCCCTTTTGCGTCAATCCTCTGTAAAGCGCGGTTGCGTTCCCGTAAAACTTAGAAGTCCGACTTTGTATTTGGTTATCTTGTTTTTTTACGATATCGTCCCGATCTTTGCCATTCGCAGATTTTTTCTCCTTCGACTCTTCCTCTTTCTGTGAATTATAAAACCGCCCTCTTCCGGTTAATTCCTTTTTCCCGTCCTCTAATAACAAAAGATCGTCAAGCCGATATTCCGAATAAGACTCCGCCAATATCGGTTGATATATTATGAATATACAAAAAAATGTAAGTATTATCCAGGAGTATCTCGGTAGGGATCGAAGAAACTCAATCCAGCGACCCGCTGTAGAAAAATAGATCAATAAATTTCCGATCCGTTTTTTTCTTCGATTCGAATTGTTCCGAAATTTATTAACCAAAGTCGAGAACCCCGTCTACGCTGCGAAACCTCCCGTTTTTTTTCGAACCGTCTTCGTACATTCATCTTCGAAAGAAAGATAGGAAGTATCCGATCAAAATGAGCCAGGACACTATTTGCCCTAAGAAGTATGAAAACGCCGCTCCGTTAGGTCCGTATTCCGGTATGAGCAGATTCGCTAAGACCAAACCGCTCACCAACCGCAACAACGCCAAAAACGCAAGTATTCTCGGTTGACCTAAGGCGAATAACGCGATTCCGAGCGGCGAAAACACCAGCTGCATCATATAGTTCGGATATAGGATCTGAAATACCCCGATCGAGTCTGCGTATTTTCCCCGGAATAATAGATTTAAAATCCATTCCGCCATAAAAAATCCGGGTGATAATAGCATCGCCATTCCAACCGACAACATCACGGACTTCCATAGAAACTTCGGAAATTCCTCGGAGTCCACCAAACGGGATAACTTCGGATATATGAGAGAATTGAGTACCGAAAATAAAATCACAAATCCGCTGAACAATTGTAAGGCGGTTCCGTATACTGCCGCGGACTCCTGCGAATGATACCACTTCAAAAAGAAAATTTCCATTCTGTCGGAAATCATCGCAAAGATGGACGCTAAAAACGCATATCCGTTAAACGAAGTCAACTTCGAGGTCATCTCCATAATTCCGTTTTTTTCTCCGCTCCAGTACAATTGCCTTCTTGGAAACACGAAAAAAAACAAAACCAATACGAACAACGGGGACACCGTAAAGATCGCAAGTATGTCCAAATGTCCGAGCGCTCTTTCCGTAAGCTGATCCGCCGAATACAACACCACAAACCGGATCAGATTCGTCAGAGGATTCCAAAACGAGAGAGAGATATAATTTCCGAAACAGATAAAAATACTTTCAAAGAAAGTATTGAACGAGAGTATAAAACTTCCCAATACGAGAAGCGCGACCACAATCGAACTTTCCTTTAAAAGAACGGCCCCCGCAAAACTGATACAGGTCAAGGCTCCGAGCGCACCCAATTTGATGTTCATGGAAGAAGACAAAAGGATTCCGATCTTTCGTTTATCTCCGGTGATGGGAGCCAAAAATTTCACAAGCGCTGCGGGTAACCCGAACTCCGCGATCGCAAGAAACACCGGAAGAAATCCCGCATAGTATTGAAAAAGTCCGTTCTCGCTTTTTGTGAGAATGTTTACGGAATAAACCATAAACACGAGATTGAGCAGGGAGGAAACCGCTTTGGAAACGCTGACGAAAAGGGAAGATTTGAACATTCCGGATTTACGGAACTGAAACCAAAGGTTCGAAATTTTTTGCATCTTCCCCGAGAACTTCGACATTCTATTTTTTTATCAGCCTTTTCCTTTCATCTTAGCCAATATGTATGCCGAGAAAAAGGCGATATAACTACTAACGATCCCGTACCGGAGGTATCTTGCAACCGGATTTTCCGGAAATAGCTTTTGGACTATGATACCGGGTAGTATGTAAAAAAGCAGAACTCCCAATATTAAAACCGCCGCTCTGCGGATCATCTCCGATACGGAATCCACCTTTTCCCAATCCAAAGTATAAAATTTGGAAAGAAATATCCCGATCGTAAATCCTCCCAAAGCGCCGCTTGCTGATATCACTTGTTCGTACGACTTTATTTTCGCAGGCGAATCAAAATTCGAATATAAAAGTACAGAAGGCAAAGTCAATACGACTACGACCAAAGCAAGCGTTTTCGTTTTGAAAAGAGTCTGACCCTCGTAAGGCGTCGGCAATTCGAACTCCGGAAAAACTCGGAATATAACCTCTATCAAAACGATTATAATCAGCCCCAAAATAAAACCGCCCAATGTATCCCCCGGATAATGTACTCCGGCATACATTCTTGAAAAGGGCATTAACAATATTATAAAAATTGAAAGTACTCGGGTCGTTTTATTTTTTACGTGAAAAAGTATCAGCCCCCATATAACGACGGATATTTGTACGTGTCCCGAAGGAAATCCGTAGGAAGTTTCTCTGAGGGTTCCGGGACCAATCCAAGAAAGGGAAGGTCTTGGACTTTCAAACAAAGCCTTCGTAATTCCGTTGACGATTCCCGCCGTCATAAATCCAGTTCCAAGTCGGATTCCTAATTTTCGATTGATAAAAACATATACGACGGAAAGAAAAATCATATTGAATGTACTTCCGCCCAAATAGTGAAATAGCAAAGTAACAACACCTAGAACCGGATCCAAAGCCGACCCGCGGAGAGTTTGTAAAAACCCCTCCCCAAACCAAAAAGAATCTTGGAACCAACCTATATTCTGACTCATCCCCAGTATCTCCTATCTCATTCTTATTAATATCGATCTTATTCCGCACGCCGCGACCGCGCGATTTAGTTCTTAGAAAGATGAATTCGTTTCTAAAAATCCAACTTGATGAATTCGATTCCATTCGGTACAATGAACTCTAAATCTAATATTTATTGAACGTTCGTTCGAAAAGTAGACCTTGCATGGAAACCCGCACCGAATCCGATTCTTTTGACAGCCTTTTTCTAATTCCGAGAGAACCAATAAAACAATTCTTAAAAGCCCTTCTTCACCTCGTCTATTCCGTGGAAGTTACCGGTCTTGAAAACGTTCCCGAATCGGGCGGCGCCGTTCTGATTTCCAATCACACGGACAATCTGGATGTAATCGTACAGGGAACCTCTGTTTTGAGAAAAGTGATTTATCTCGGAAAATACGAATTGTTTCATCCTCAAGAAACCGTTTTGGACATTCTCAACAACCCGGATTCCCCCTTGAACAAGTTTCCCTTAAGTCTGGTGAAACAATCCTTGGTAACCACTCTGAACACTCTTGGAAATCTGCAAGGAAAACAACTTATGCACTGGGGAGGTTATCCGATCTTAAGGGCGCACAATGTGAAAGACGCAAAATCCGCGGCGGCATACTACGAAGATCTCGAAAATTACATGGCCGAACTCATCCAAAAGGGAGAGCTCATTTCGATCTACCCTCAGGGAACGAGAACGGAAGTTGTCATTCCCGGTTCGTTCAAAGCACTCGCGGCAAAACTCGCGATCCGCACCGGAGTTCCGATCATCCCAAGCGGGATCAAAGGGGCTTGGAGAATGTTGAAACCTGAAGCTTTTTTGTCCGGCAAGGCATTCGGCACTAAGATTACGTATAACATCGGTAAGCCGATCTATCCTCACGAGTTCCCCGATGTTCCTCTTAAAAAAGCCGCAAAAATCGTCACGGAAGAATTGGAAAATCGCGTGAGAATTCTCATCGATTCTCCGGAAAGCTAAATTCGAATTTTTTAATTTTAGAATAGAAGTACTTATATGGAAACGCAAATTTACACTCCAAAACACAAAGTTCGTTTTATCACGGCCGCTTCCCTTTTCGACGGGCACGACGCATCCATCAATATTATGAGAAGAATCCTGCAAGCCTCCGGCGTGGAAGTGATCCATCTCGGTCACAACCGCTCCGTGAAAGAAATCGTGGAATGTGCGATCCAAGAAGACGCTCAAGGAATCGCCATCACGAGTTATCAAGGCGGTCACGTTGAATATTTCAAATACATGATCGATCTCTTGAATGAAAAAGGCGCAGGTCATATCAAAGTATTCGGCGGCGGAGGCGGCACAATTCTTCCTTCCGAAATCAAAGAGTTGGAATCCTACGGCGTCGCTCGAATCTATTCTCCGGACGACGGTAGAGAACTCGGCCTGCAAGGGATGATCAACGATCTCATCCGCAGATCGGACTTCATTCCCCCTCTTACGTTCAACGGCACTCTTCACTCTTCCTTAAAAGACAAAAACCCTCTGGCGATCGCACAATCGATCACGTTAGTCGAAAACACCTTTGAAAGACAGGAACTCGAAAATTCGTCTTTAACCGAAAAACTAAATTTTCCCCCGGGATCAAAAGCGGTTCCGATCCTCGGGATCACGGGAACCGGAGGCGCGGGTAAATCCTCTCTGACAGACGAACTCGTTCGCAGATTCCTAATGGACTTTCCGGATAAATCGATCGCAATCCTTTCCGTGGATCCTTCCAAAAGGAAAACCGGAGGCGCGCTCCTCGGCGATCGGATTCGAATGAACTCTATCTTTCACAATAGGGTTTACATGAGATCCTTTGCGACAAGAGAGGCCAATATTGCGCTTAACAAAAACGTTAAGCGAAGTATAGACGTTTTAAAATGCGCGGGTTTCGATCTGATCATCGTCGAAACCGCGGGGATCGGTCAGAGCGATTCCGAAATCACCGAAGTCGCAGACGTGGCTTTGTATGTTATGACTCCCGAATACGGAGCCGCGACTCAATTGGAAAAAATCGACATGATCGACTACGCCGATCTGATCGCCATCAACAAATTCGACAAACGGGGAGCGCTCGACGCCCTGAGAGACGTTAAAAAACAATTCCAAAGATCCAGACAATTATTCGATCGTAACTTGGATACGATGCCGGTCTTTGGTACAATCGCTTCCCAGTTCAACGATCCGGGAACTAACCTTCTTTACGGAAACGTAATTCGCTCCATCTCCGAAAAATTGAATTTGGATTGGTCTTCTTCCTACGGTAAAGAGTCCGGAATGAGTGAAAAAATTTTTATCATTCCTCCGGACCGAGTCCGTTATCTCGCGGAAATTCGGGAGGAATGCCGTCGTTACGATCAGTTTACGGAAGAGGAATCCGACAAAGCGAGAAAACTCTTTCAACTTTTCGGAGCGATCGAAGTCCTAAAATCGTCAGGGCAGGATACAAACATTCTAAAATTGGAATATTCTAAAATTGAAAATTCCCTCTCTCCCGAAACCAAAAGGATTCTTTCCGGTTGGGAAGTAAAATTGAAGAACTACCGGGGTGAAAACTTTACGTATCAGGTTCGAGACAAAGAGATTCAGGTTTCCAACACGTCCACCTCCTTGAGCAATCTGAAAATCCCGAAAGTTGCCGTTCCCAAATTCAAAGACTGGGGGGAAATCGTTCGTTGGTCGTTTCAGGAAAATTTTCCCGGGGAATTCCCTTTTACCGCGGGAGTGTTTCCCTTCAAAAGAACCGGAGAAGATCCGACCCGTATGTTTGCGGGAGAAGGAGGTCCGGAAAGAACCAACGCCCGTTTTCACTACGTGAGTTTCGGAATGCCCGCGCAACGTTTGTCCACCGCTTTCGATTCGGTCACGTTATACGGAGAAGATCCGGGGGAAAGGCCGGACATCTACGGAAAGATCGGCAACTCGGGCGTCAGCATAGCGACCCTCGACGACGCCAAAAAACTTTATTCCGGTTTCGATCTTTGTAATCCCACGACATCCGTCTCAATGACTATCAACGGCCCCGCTCCGATGGTTCTTGCGTTTTTTATGAACACAGCGATCGATCAAGCGTGCGAAAAACACATCAAGTCTACCGGAATCGAAACCGAAGTTCGGCAAAAAATCGAATCCATCTATCAAGTTAAAAATCTTCCCGTTCCAAAATACAACGCGCCCATCCCTCAAGGAAACGACGGTTTGGGTCTGATGCTTTTAGGAGTCACCGGCGACGAGGTTTTGGAAAGAGAAGTTTATGAAAAGATAAAACAGGAAACCTTAAAGGTCGTTCGAGGAACCGTGCAAGCCGATATTCTCAAAGAAGATCAGGCTCAAAACACCTGTATCTTTTCGACGGAGTTTGCCCTAAAGATGATGGGTGATATTCAGGAATTCTTTATCGCCAATCAAGTTCGTAACTTTTATTCGGTTTCCATTTCCGGTTATCATATCGCGGAAGCGGGGGCCAATCCGATCACTCAAGTCGCATTCACTCTCGCAAACGGCTTGACCTATGTGGAATATTTCCTAAGTAGAGGAATGAAAATAGACGACTTCGCTCCGAATCTTTCCTTCTTCTTTTCGAACGGGATCGATCCGGAGTACGCTGTAATCGGTAGGGTAGCGAGAAAAATTTGGGCAAAAACGGTGAGGTACAAATACGGAGCTAACGACCGTTCTGCGATGCTCAAGTATCATATTCAAACTTCGGGAAGATCTTTGCACGCTCAAGAGATTGCGTTCAACGATATTAGAACCACTCTTCAGGCCCTTTATGCGATTTATGACAATTGCAATTCCTTACATACGAACGCTTACGACGAAGCGATCACTACTCCTACGGAAGAATCCGTCCGTCGCGCGATGGCGATTCAGCTCATTATCAACCGCGAATTAGGTCTTGCTAAAAACGAAAACCCGAGTCAGGGTTCGTTTATCATCGAAGAACTTACCGACTTGGTAGAACAAGCGATCCTGCAGGAGTTTTATAGAATCTCCGAAAGAGGCGGTGTTCTCGGCGCCATGGAAATGATGTATCAGAGAAATAAAATCCAGGAAGAATCCTTATATTATGAATCTCTAAAACATAGCGGCGAATTTCCCGTGATCGGAGTGAATACTTTTCTGAGCAAGGAAGGCTCTCCTACGATCATTCCGGAAGAAGTGATCCGCTCCACCGATTCGGAAAAACAAGCTCAGATCGGAGCGCTTCGGGAATTTCACAAACGTAACGAAAAAGATCTTGAAGATCGTCTGAGAAGATTAAAATCCGTTAGCCTTTCGAACGGGAATATATTCGAGGAATTGATGGAAACGTCCAAAAAAGTTTCCTTAGGCCAGATGACCCACTCTCTCTACGAAGTGGGCGGGCAATACCGTAGAAGTATGTGACGCGAGTTTATGCGACATGCAGAGAAATGCTATTAATTCGTATGTCGCCTATTCACCGTTTAGGCAACATACAAGAAAACCCTGTTAGGCGACATAGCACTAATTAATAATGGTACGGAAATGTCTAATTTACCTGAATCAACTAAAGAAATGATTTTCAGCTTTATAGTTGGAAACCTTTCTTTGCAAGAGTTTGAAGCTTTTCTTTATGGATCAAAGGAAATTGAAAATGCGTTTAAATACGATGATTATATAGAATTACTTTCGCTAAACTTCAATAAAAATAGTAATAGATATGAAGCGTTCAAAATCATTGAAAAAAATGTTGATATGTCAGAATACGAAGTATGGAGATTGAACAAAATTTTCAATAGTATTATTAATAAAGAAAAGAATTATCCACAATTGATCGCGTCGCTTTATGATTTATATTGTAAAGGCTACTTTTTTTACAAATACTCGGCGGCTTAGGCTATGAATTAAACTTAACGTGTCCTCGAGAATATAATTACGATAAACATATATCTGATCTTATTGAGCCAGAGCAGATAAAGTTAGCAAATGCCCTGTATCCGGAAATCGTTTTCCATGTGCATTTGATCCAAAAATTTATCAATGATAAGAAAATAATTATTACAGGTAAACTGGATGATTTTAATAATTACGAATATATTGATAACAGAAATGAAGAAGAAAAGACTCAAACTGAATTCAGACATGTAGAAACCAAAAGAAAATGGTGGCAGTTTTGGAAATCGAAATAATCATTACTACTTACTCGCTACGTCGACTAACTTCATCTCCTCGCTCCGTTCGAAATTACTAACGAAATCCTCACTTCGGACTAAAGCCACATTGCTCGCTCAAAGGACTACTCAGGAGCAATATTTAAGAAAACCCGCATAAACGGATTTTCACACTTTCAACATGGATCTAAAAATGGGGGGCATATCAATCCAACATCGGATTCGGACAATTTCCGAAGTCGCTTAACAAATATCCGTCCTTGTCGATCGGATAACCGGAGTTATGCGGAAATACCGGAATCTTTGTTCGAACGATTTCCGGTAAGGGAAGAATCGTTTTCGTATAACCGTAGATTCTTTTACCGATAGAAAAACCGGTTCCGATTTCAACGGAGGTTCCGTCGTCCACAAGTGCGCCGCGAAGCGAATTACAATTTGCAAGAACGATATCCACTCTTTGAATCAATTCTATATTACCTAAAAAATTTTCCGGGTAAGTTATAGATTTCTTTCGCGATCGATCGGGATTTTCGAATTAAAAGGAGAGAATGCGTCAAATCCAAGCGACGTACAAAGAGATTTTCTTTCCTGCAGAACCGCGACTGTATTCGGTAAAAATCCTTCCGATCCTGCAAGATAGATCACTTCAAAGCAGATTCGTAATCGCTCCGTTCGTCGCCGATTGAACCAGTTTCGCGTATTTCGCAAGAACCCCGGATTTGTACCTTGGTTCTATCGGTTTCCAATTTTTCAGTCGTTTCTGAATTTCTTCCTGAGAGATTTCGATTTGAAGAAGATTCTTCGTGGAATCGATAGTAACCGAATCTCCGTTTTGAACGATCGCGATCGGACCTCCATCAAAAGCTTCGGGAGAAACATGACCGACCACAAGACCGTGAGTACCGCCGCTAAATCGACCGTCCGTCATTAAGCCGACATCTTCTCCCAAACCTTTTCCGACAAGCGCCGAAGTTACGGCGAGCATCTCTCTCATCCCGGGACCTCCTTTGGGTCCTTCGTAGCGGATGATGATTACGTCCCCCGCTTTGATTTGATCCGTTATGATCGCGTTGAAACAATCGTCTTCGGATTCGAACACTTTTGCGGGACCGGTGATGGAAATTTTTTTCAAACCGGAAATTTTAGCAACCGCGCCTTCAGGCGCGAGGTTTCCCTTTAATATCACGAGAGGGCCGGAAGGATGAAGCGCCTCCGATTTCTTACGAACGATGGTTTGGTTCGGAACGAGATCCGGCATGTTCTTTAGATTTTCTGCAATCGTTTTTCCGGTAACCGTTAAACAATCTCCGTGAAGCATACCTTCTTTCAAAAGATATTTCATCACACCGTGAACACCGCCCACTTTGTCGAGATCGGTCATGGCGTATCTACCGCCCGGTTTTAGATCCGCAAGGTGAGGAGTTTTTTTACTGATTCGATCAAAGTCTTCGAGGGTCAGATCCACACCGATTTCTTTCGCGATCGCGATCAAATGAAGAACCGCGTTCGTCGAACCGCCTAACACAAGAACTACGGTGATCGCGTTCTCGAACGCCTTTTTGGTAAGAATTTGTTTCGGAGTGATTCCCTTTTTGATGAGTTCCATCAAAGCCTTTCCGGCTTCGTAGCAGTCGTTCGACTTTCTCGAACTGACGGCGGGCATGGAAGCGGAACCGGGAAGACTCATTCCCAGCGCTTCGATCGCGGAAGACATCGTGTTGGCGGTATACATTCCACCGCAACTTCCCGCGCCCGGGATCGCGTTTTGTTCAATGCGGACGAATTCTTCCCTGGAGATTTTTCCGGCGTTCATCCGTCCGACCGCCTCGAACACGGAAACGATGTCCACGTCGTGACCGTCGCAGTTTCCGGGAAGAATGGTTCCTCCGTAGACGAAGATGGAAGGAACGTCGATTCTGCAAAGTGCCATCAAACAACCGGGCATGTTTTTATCACATCCTCCGATCGCGATCACTCCGTCGTGTCTCATCGCGTTCGAAACGATTTCGATCGAATCGGCGATGACTTCTCTGGAAGGAAGGGAAAAGTGCATCCCTTCGTGTCCCATCATGATCCCGTCGGAAACGGTGATCGTTCCGTAAATCTGAGGAACTCCTCCTGCGGCGCGGACTCCTTCTTTGACTTTTTCGGCGAGTTTATTGATATGAATATTGCAGGGAGTGATTTCGCTCCAAGTGGATGCGATTCCGATCATCGGTTTGTGGAAATCTTCGTCCGTAAAACCGACCGCGCGAAGCATCGCCCGATTGGGCGCGCGATTATCTCCGTCCGTAGTCATCGAACTTCTTTTTTTTAATATATCGCTCATAAATAGCCTCTATCTTAGTTGTCCCTAAAACGTTCGTTTCGGACGAGTTATATAGAAGTACAGTTTTGCGAACTCTCTTTCCGGTCAAATGGAAAAGCTCAAGTAGATTCTGGGAATTTTTAAGTCTCGTTCCTCTTAGCTTCGCTAAGAATCGATTTCATTCCAAATGGTATGCGGTTTCCAAAAACGCTTCCCAAAACGGTTTCTTTTTACAACAATGTTAGATCACTATGATCGCTTTTATTCAATGCGCTCAAGCTCATTTGAATCTAAAAACGGGGGTATGTCACCGATCAAAAATAAAACTCAAAGCGCGATTGTTCCCGATATGGGCCGCAACGGAAGTCAACGCCTCCTGACAATGTGTGATGTAAAGTCCTAACCACCGATTCCCAATCATTTGCCGCTTAAAACATGCCCGCCATAATGACTCATACAGTGATTCCGATCTCCTTTTGGATCGCGTTTGGAAATAAATTCATTCCCACCCGACTCCTAATAATCGGAATTCTTTTTTCGATTCTTCCCGATGCGGACGTGATCGCGTTCCGATTCGGGATCCCTTATGAAAGCGACTGGGGACATCGAGGATTCAGCCATTCGATTTTGTTCGCATTTTCTCTAAGCGTTTTAGCCTGCGTTTTAGTTCGTTGGCTTCAAGTAAGAATGGAAATCGTCATCTCCTTTTTATTCGTTTCCATCCTTTCCCACGGTTTTTTGGACGCGATGACAAACGGAGGACTCGGAGTCGGCTTTCTCATCCCCTATTCCTCCGAGCGTTTTTTCTTTAATTTAAGACCGATCCGGGTATCTCCGATCGGAATCAAAAACTTTTTGACCGCGCGAGGTCTGCTTGTGTTGCGATCGGAAATTTTGATTGTGTGGTTTCCGCTTTTGTCGATCGCAATTTCGATTTTTTTAATACGAACTCGAACGCGCATCGAATGATTAAAAAATCGGAATCGCCTTTACCTTGAATTTTGTAGAAACTCCCACAGATTAAATCGGTCTCTTAGGACGTTTTTAATCCTTCGCGTGATTTTTTCATCGTTTAAAAACGTAGAGTTCCCACATTGGGCAATTTTGGGACAAACTTTTAACTCCGAAAAAATCCAAAAACCGTTTCGAGGAATCGATGACGTATTTTCAATCCGTAAATATTCGTTTTCAACCAAAATTCACGATCCTCTTAATTCTAATTTGTTTTTCTTGCAAGCTTCAAGCTCAATCGAACGAAGAGCAAATCCATCGCAATCTAACCGAGGCTCTCCAAAATCCGAATGAGGTTCGGATTTTGGATTTGCGTAATAACGATAACGAACTCACCGTTCTTCCAAAGGAAATTGGAAAACTACAGAATTTACAGGAGTTGAATTTGAATTATAACAAACTCACAACCCTCCCGGAAGAGATTGGACAACTACAAAATTTACAAATATTGCATTTGTGCGAAAATCAACTCACGACTCTTCCCAAAGAGATCGGGCAACTGCAGAGGTTACAAATACTGCATCTGGCTCATAACAAACTCACAACCCTCCCGGAAGAGATCGGGCAACTGCAAAATTTACAAGAGTTGAATTTGAATGGTTGGCAACTCTCAACTCTTCCGAAAGAAATCGGAAAACTTCAGAAATTACAAGTATTGAGTTTGGATCTTAACGAACGCACAACCCTTCCGAAGGAAATTGGACAATTGCAAAATTTACAAATATTGTATTTGCGCGCAAATCAACTGACAAATCTCCCGAAGGAAATCATACACCTTCAAAAGTTACAAGAGTTGAATTTGAATCATAACCAACTCATAACTCTTCCGAAAGAAATTGGAAAACTTCGGAATTTAAAAATATTGAATTTAGAGGATAACCAACTTATGATTATTCCAAAAGAAATCGAACAGTTAGAAAATTTACAAAAGTTAAATTTGGGAAGAAATCAACTCACGACTCTTACAAAAGGAATCGGAGATCTACAAAATTTGAAAGAGTTACATCTGGAAATTAACCAACTTACAACGCTTCCCAAAGAAATTGGAAAACTACAGAATTTAAAAATATTGAATTTGTGCAATAACGAACTTACGACTCTTTCGAACGGAATCGGGCGGTTACAGAATTTACAAAAGTTGGATTTGAGATTTAACCAACTTACAACGCTTCCCAAAGAAATTGGAAAACTACAGAACTTAAAAGTATTGGATTTATATAATAACCAACTCACGACTCTTCCAAAAAAAATCGGAAAACTACAGAACTTAAAAGTATTGGATTTAGATTATAACCAACTCACAACTCTTCCCAAAGAAATCGGGCAACTACAGAATTTACGACAGTTGAATTTGAATCATAACCAACTCACGATTTTACCAAAAGACATTGAACAGTTAAAGAAACTAAACACATTATCTTTACGTAACAATCCAATTGCATCAAAAGAAATTAAAAGAATCCAAAAGCTACTTCCCAAACAAATGTAATATTTATTTTGAATGAAAATCAAATCAGAGAATTGTAATGAAACTGAATTTAATACCACCTTACGTTCAAAAAGCGGGAATTTTCCTTTTGATATTTGTGTGTTTCCTAACGGAATTCCGTGCGGAAGAAAGCTATGTATAAGGAAGAAATTTATGTAGATTTAACCGAGGCTCTCAAAAATCCAAAGGATGTTCGGATTCTCGATTTGAATGGAAGGAAACTTACAACTTTTCCAAAAGAAATCGGACAGCTTCAGAATTTACAAAAGTTGGATTTGAATGAAAACGAACTCAAAACCCTTCCAAAAGAAATCGGACAGCTTCAGAATTTACAAAAGTTGGATTTGAATGAAAACGAACTCAAAACCCTTCCAAAAGAAATCGGACAGCTTCAGAATTTACAAAAGTTGGATTTGAATGAAAACGAACTCAAAACCCTTCCAAAAGAAATCGGACAGCTTCAGAATTTACAAAAGTTGGATTTGAATGAAAACGAACTCAAAACCCTTCCAGAAGAAATAGGAAAACTAAAGAATTTACAAGAATTAGGTTTGAGCAGTAATCAACTCACAATTCTTCCCAAAGAAATCGGGAAACTACAAAAATTATATTTGTATGAAAATCCAATCGAATGGGAAGAAATAGAAAGAATCCGGAAGCTACTCCCAGAATGTGCTATTTACTCTGATGAGCGATGGTAAATCAAAAAACAACCCATGCGATCCGGCGCAATTGCAGCGATTCGCGAGATTCCGATAAAATCGAATAATTTTGGGACAAGTTCTAAACTTATAAGTGAAACCCAAAAGCCGGTCTAAAAACCTCAAAAGAAAATGCAAAAGCTCACACAGGTTAAATCTCTTTGGCGGTTTTTAAGTTTTTTGAATGATTTTTCTCATCGTTAAAAAAACGTAGGAGTTCTCACATTGGATAATTTTGGGACAAACTTTTAACTCCGAAAAAATCCAAAAACCGTCTCAAGGAATCGATGATGTATTTCCAATCCGTAAATATTCGTTTTAAAAAAAGATTCATAATACCGCTTTTGATCTGTCTTTTTTGCAAACTCCAAGCCCAATCAAACGAAGGACAAACATATCGCACTTTAACCGAAGCCTTTAAAAATCCGATGGATGTTCGAGTTCTGAATTTGAATGAAAGACAACTCACGGTTCTTCCAAAAGAAATTGAAAAATTCCAAAATCTGAAACAGTTAGATTTAAGCGACAATCAACTCAAAGTTCTTCCCAAAGAAATTGGACAACTGCAGAATTTACAAGTATTGAATCTAAGCGCCAATAACCTCATTAATCTTCCTAAAGAAATTGACCAGCTGCAAAATTTAAAACGGTTGAATCTAAGCGGTAATCGCCTTACTACCCTTCCCCAAGAAATTGGACAGTTGAAAAAGTTAGAATGGTTGCATGTAAGTCACAACCGTCTCACGGTTCTTCCTAAAGAAATCGGACAATTACAGAATTTAAAAGAACTATTGCTCTATGGCAACAGCCTCACGACTCTTCCAGAGGAAATCGGACAATTGCAAAAGTTCGAACGATTATACCTGCATGATAATCAACTTACGACTCTTCCTCAAGGGCTCTGCAAATTGCAAAACTTAGAACAGATCTATCTACATCAAAATAGACTTACATCTCTTCCTCAAGAGATCGGACAGTTGGGAAAGCTATGGACATTGTATTTATATAGTAATGAACTTACAACTCTTCCCGAAGAAATCGGGCAACTACAGAATTTACGTCAGTTAAATTTAAAACTCAACAATCTTACTACTCTTCCTAAAGAAATTGGACAACTGCAAAAATTAGACAATTTAGATTTGAGCGACAATCAACTCACATCGATTCCGAAAGAAATCGGACAATTACAAAACTTACGATGGTTGGATTTAAGCGGCAATCCGCTCGTTATTCTTCCTAAAGAAATCGGACAACTGAAAAACCTCTATTTTCTCGCAATGAAAGGTATTCCTGATTTAATTCCACAAAAAGAAAAAATCAGGAAATTAGTTCCAAATGCGACCCTGAATTTTGGAGAGGGACCAAAACTCAAAAGAGAAAACGACTCAAAGTCGTCAAAGAAAAAGCCAAAATCGGCGAGAAAATTATGGTAACTGAAAAAAGATAGGGCATCCAATACTTTGTAATTTAAGCTTGAAAGAAAAATCTATTTTCTATTTTAGGATTTTAGAATGAAACAATTTATCGTAGTACTTCGTTATCTCGTTCCGATCGAAACCGTGGACGAGCATGTAATCGCACACAGAGAATATTTGTCCAAAGGATACGAGCAGAAACTGCTACTCGCATCCGGGCCTCAAGAGCCTAGAACCGGAGGAATCTTTATTGCGAGAGCAGAGTCCCGCAAAGAGATGGAATCCTTTTGCCACCGAGATCCTTTTTATAAAAACGGAGTCGCTGAATACCAGATTTTAGAGTGGAACCCAGTGAAATATCAAAAAGAATTTGAATTCTGGCTTTAAAACTCATCAACGTCTACGGATTGTTCTCTACCTTGACTTTGTCGTTCTCATGAACGGCGGCACATCGCGGAGATCTTCGAAGCTTAAATCCAATTCCTGCTTTCCAGTAAGAATTGCTGAATACGAATTCCGGAGGAAGAAGCCAATCCGTCTTTCATAACGGAGTGCAAAAGAAAATCCAAATCTTCGCTCCAAGAGTTCCTTTTTATTCTCCCTTGCCTTAAAATTTCCCACTTTATAGAGAGAGCTTTTTCAGCGCGATTTCGTTGCCCTTCGTTTAATAAATTAGAATTTAATAATTTTATAATAGAATAAATTCGAAAACGGTTCATAGCCGGATACCGAACGGAAAGCTGATCCTTATGTCCTCCGTATCGGACGAGTAAAAACTCATTCAAAAGAGCGACCGGGGTTTTAGAGGTGATTCTCAACCAAAGGTCGTAATCTTCGCAGGCGGGAAGTCTCTCGTCCATTCCACCTTGTTTTTCGTAGAGATCCTTTTTCAAAAGAACCGAAGAAGGAGTAACGCTACAAAACTCAAGACTTTGCTCGAAGATCCATCCGTTTTTTTTCGAGAGATGAACGGGCGGATTTACTCGTCTACCATTTCGAATCCAAATCTCTTGGGATTGAAGAATTTTTGTTTCCGGATGTTTTTCACAATACTTCCATTGACGTTCTAATTTTTCGGGCAGCCATTCGTCGTCAGAATCCAAAAATGCGATCCAATCCTCCGAGGCTTTTTCCACTCCCCGATTTCTAGCGTGACTGACTCCTTTATGTTCTAAAGAAAGAATTCGAATTCCATCGAAAGAATTCGGAAAAGTTTCCCCAATTTTGAAAATCGTAGAATCCGTCGATCCGTCGTCGACTATGATGATTTCTTTTGGCCGAAAAGTCTGTGCCAAAACGGAAGAAATCGCTTTGATAATTTTATCTTCCCGATTGAAAGTCGGAATTACGACCGAAATCGGAATCGTATTCATGACCTTTTTTTAAAACGTTTTCTTAGGACTTTTTTTGCGGGTGAATGGATTTTTTTTCGAATCCGTATTTGAGAGCAGATCTTTCTAGGCTCTGGATCCAAAAGCCTTCGACTCCAAAAGTTCAAAGTTCGAAGCGGATCCGTATTTTGGTGTAAGATACATTCCGTTTTTAGGATATTCTTGCCCTTGACAGTTCGAAAAGCCATGTATTCTCCCTTGAATCCCTTGATTGTACGCGGATAGATCTTTCGATATCCGCCTGAGATGGAAATCGACAGCTTACTTCGACGATCCATTTCCCGGTTCTGCGTTACGAAATACAACTCCGGTCGAGACGCCAAGGTCATTTTACCGCTTCCTTCCAAAATCCAGGCCTTGTATTCGCTTTTTCCCGGAGGAAAGTAAACACCCGATCGAAACATTTTTGTAGGGAAAAAAAACCAGGAACTAAACAGTAAAACCAAAACCAAACATAAAGAAATTATAATATTTCTGCGATTAAAACACGAATACCGTTTCGCAACGAACGTAGAAACCTTTGTTTCCGTAAAAAATGGGAACAAAGCGATCCATTGAAAATAAACGGCTCTCAAATAGAACCATTCTTGAAAGAAGGAATACACAAATACGGCCGCAACGGAAGAGAAAAAAACAGAGGAAACCAGAATGGATCGATCGCTTTTTCTGAACTTCAACAACTCATAAAAAAGAAAAAACCATAACAAAGAATAAAATACCACTCCTGTTATTCCGAGACCGGAAAAAATCTGCAAGAACTGATTGTGAGTCGTATGATACAAAGACGATCTTGCTTCGAGGTTTAAACAACATTCGTTGTACCACCCGTAACTCTCAAAACCTCCGCCTAACAAAGGCTTTCCAATCCCAAGCGTCAGCCCCGCTAAAAAATGAGAAAACCTTTCCGGATCTACCGAACCCGCACGCATCCAAATTACGGAAAGCGGAAATAAAATTCCTCCGACAACGAAATGAGAAGCCAAAACCGCCGCAAAAGTACGGGACGTATTTCGATTTTTAACAAGAAAGAAAGGGAGAATAAAAACGGAAAGAACACAAAACGTCAAAAAAGAAAACATACCTCCTCTGGCCCCAATCCAAAAAAACGTCACTCCTAAAACTAAAAGAACAGCCGACAAGAAAAGCCACTTTCCCAATCCGGGCGATAATCCGCCATTTTTCAAAATTTGCATTTTTTTTAATATTCCGGTTTTAGAATATTTCGATCTTGCAAAAACCCAATAAAACAAAAAAGGAAGGCCCGAAATCAAATAGATCGAAAACCAACTCCGGTTCCAAAACAAGGACTGAATTCCAAATTTCGGTAAAAATCGTTTCAAGGAAGGAATTAGAGAATGAGACAAGGCGAAGAGTTTATATCCGTCCAACCAATAATGATAAAAATTTAATATTGATTTTACGGTCTGCGAAAAATATTCCAACCAACCGACGGCTATCGATACGATCATACCGGCGACTACTCCCAACGCAAAAACACGATAAACCGGGTTCGTAGCAGAAAAAGCAGGAACACTTCCCAACCAATTCTTACGAGCAATCAATCCGAATAAAAATAATATTCCCAAAAACAAAAGTTTAATCGGGTAAGCGGGTTCCAATTCGGTAGAATGTAAAAACCAAAACCAACCCTTTTGATAAAAGCGAAAATCCAAAAACAAATCCGGATTCGCGATAAGACTCAAAGCCCCCGCGCCGAAGAACAAAAGTAATAGAATTCCGATCGGATGTTTCCAAAACGTATCCGTAAAAATCTTATTTCCCCGAAAGTAGTTTTCTACGATTCCGCGAATACACCAGAAAATCCAAAGACAATCCTGCAATTCCAGAAATCTTCCTCCGGGATGATTTCCAAAAACGACCCCCGAAGCCGCGAGAAAAAAAGTCGCAACCAACGGAAACAAAACGTCCAAGACGGCAAAACATACAAAAAGAAAAACAAAAACGATTCTAAATTTCCAAGGATAGAAAGAGAATAAAGGGAGAATTAATAGAATTCCAAAGACAGCCCAGAAAAAGAATTTGAAGCCAAGAGACAAAGACGCCGCAAGAAATGGACTTCGAATCCAACTTTTCATAGGGATACAAAAGTTCGAAAGGTGTTTTTACGAAACGACAAAACCAAATCGAAGTTCGGTTCCTTCCGACAAAAAATACGGGGATTTTTTTGTTTCCAGAAAAAACTATTTCCTGATAGTAGTAACTGCGTTTTATTTTATGCAGCAGTTGGAAGAGTCCACAATCTACCCTAATAAAAATTCCTTTCGAGTCGAATTTCGCAGGAATATTTGTTCCGTAGAAACCGATGAAATTCAGGAAATTCTTTCTCAAATCCGGGAAATCCGTCCGGATAATGTTATTTTAGATATGACTCCCGTGGTGGCGATTCCCTCCATGGTTCTCAATCGCATTTTAAAATTTATTTCCGAATTGAAAAAAGATCAAATTCAAGTTTCGGAAGTGAAACTGAGCGAAGGCTTACAACTTGTGTTTTCCAGACTCAAGATTGATTTAGGATGAAATTTTCCCTTTCCATCCTTTTATCCGCTTCCATCTTATTCCAAACAATTGTTTTTTCCAGCGGTCTCTTCGGTTGTATTCTCGCAGAAAAGGCCAAAATCTGCGAATGCAACCACAGAAGCAAAATGCAGAAACACTCGAACGAAGAAGACAAAAGTTTCTCTAAAAAGGTCCTCTCCGAAAATCGATCGGTCGTTTCCAAGAAACTCCCGAATTGTCATTCCGCAAAATCGGGAGAAGTTCACGTTTGTTCCTGCAAAAAGACGGAAAATAAACTCTCTCAACTGAGCGCATTTTACTCGACCCTTTTTTCTCCGAAACAAGGAGCCAATATCGAGCATAACCCCGACTTCATTCAAATCATTATTTTAGAATATTCTAATTCTGGAATTCTGTCTTTTTTCTCCCCGCTAAAACCCCCTCGATTCTCTTAACATTTCCACTTTCCAAAAGTCCTCTCAGGAAATCGACCTACAACGTTTCGGTCCGTTGATCGTAATTTTTTTCGGCGCGCGTTTTAGGAAGAAACTTAAATATTAGGAGATTTATTTTTATGACTAAAAAAGTTTTAGTCTTTGGGTTCATTGTTTCAGCTTGTCTTTCTTTCGTTTATTGTCCTTGGGATAAAAAAAAGGACGATTCCAATCTGACGGCGATCTCGGCCCTGCTCTCCCTTGGAAATCAGGGAATTCAATTTTCCGCTTACGCCGGAACACAAAAATTAGAATGCGGCCAAACGCTCCGAGGTCATGCAAGAAGCTCGGAAAGTCTTTCTTTTATTCCCATCGCGCACATAGCCGAAAGTACGACGTTTCAACTGCACGACTTTCGTTTTTTTGTTCACGGAGTTACCTTGATTCAAAACTCGGGAGAAGAAATTCCTCTCTCTCTAAATCAGGACGGAAAATTCCAATCCGGAGATGTCGCCCTTTTGGATTTCGAAAACAAAACCGGCAAGTGTAACGGAACTTCCGAAACCAACCATCTCGTTTCGGCTTTCATACCTCCGGACACCTACAAAGGAATCAAGTTCATCGTAGGATTGCCTGAAAACAAAAACCATTTGGATGCCGACAACCAACTCCCTCCTCTCAACAACTCTGGAATGTACTGGGGGTGGACGAGCGGTTATAAATTCCTAAAATTGGATTTTGAAACCGCCGAAACCTTAGAAGCCTCAGTCCATATCGGATCGGCAAACTGCGTGGGAGCGGGAAGTTCCAGCACTTGCGCGAGGGCAAATCGGATTCCGGTTACATTAACTCCCGACGGCGGTTTCAACCCTTCCACTCAAGAAATCAAGATTAACGTTCAGGCATTATTGCAAGGAATCGATCTCCAGGCAAATGCGAACGCTGCGATGTGTATGTCCGGAATTATCGGTGCGACGAGTATCGGTTGCCCGATCATCTTTTCGAACATCGGTTTGGATTTGAACGCGGGCACTCCGATCACACCGGCTCGAACCGTTTTTTCGATCAAAGCTAAAAATTAATTCGAAAATGCCCGAGTTCGTTTCGGGCATTTTGAGGAAGCAAATATATGAAGTTTTTATTATATTCTATTTCTTTGCTATTCTTGATTCAGTGCGGATCTGGAATTCTTCCTTTCGCTCCTTTCGACAAGAAGAAATCGGATCTTAACGAAGCTCTTCTGCTTCTATTGATTCCGCAAAACTCGTACGTTTGGAATCTACCTCCCGGATTTCCGGTTCCGGTCGTTCCGGCTTCCAATCCGATGACTCAAGAGAAGGTGGACCTCGGCAGATTCTTATTTTATGATAAAAAGCTTTCGGGTAACCAAACTCAGTCTTGCGCGTCTTGTCACAAACAATCGATCGCGTTTACGGACGGCTTAACGACCGCCGTCGGTTCCACGGGAGGCGTTCATCCCAGAAACACACAGGGAATCATCAATGTTGCGTATAACGCCCGTCAAACATGGGTCAATCCGACTCTAAAAGACCTGGAAGACCAGATGCTCGTTCCGATGTTCGGCGAACATCCCGTGGAACTAGGCCTTGCCAATCGGGAAAACGAAATGCTTGATCGTTTGAGAGCGGAGAATCGGTACCAAACCTTGTTTCGAAAAGCCTTTCCGTTCGAAGATCCTTTTTCCGTTTCCAACGTGGTAAAAGCGATCGCCTGTTTTGAAAGAACTCTCATATCGGGGCGCTCTCCTTATGATAAATTTTTGTACGACGGAAACGTTGCGGCACTCGGTAACCAAAGAGCTTCCGTCATTCGTGGGGCTCAGATTTTCTTTTCGGAAAAAGGAGAATGTTTTCATTGCCACGGAGGTTTTAACTTCGCCGAAACGAGCGTCCATGTCGGAGCCGTTACCGCGGAAGTCACTTTTCATAACAACGGCCTTTACAACATCGGCGGAACCAGAGACTATCCTCCCGACAATCAGGGTTTGTACGAGTTTACGGGAGTGATCTCCGATAAAGGCAAATTCCGGGCGCCTTCCATTAGAAATATTGAATTGACCGCCCCTTACATGCACGACGGCTCGATCGACACTCTGGAGAACGTAGTGGAACACTACAACGCAGGGGGAAGAAATGTCATTGGCGGACCCCACGCCGGAGACGGGAGAGCCAATCCGAACAAAAACGGTTTTGTGTTCGCGATCGGCCTTACCGCCGGGGAAAAAACGGACCTCGTGAATTTCTTGAAAAGTTTAACGGATACGGAATTCGTAAATGACCCGAAACACAGCGATCCTTTTTAAACTTCTCTTTTTCTGCATCTTCTTTGGAAACTGCACCTTCGGTTCCGTAGGAGACTCTAGAAAAGAAGACGCAAAGATGTTACAGAGGCTTTTGATTCTTTTCAACGAAAGACCGGCCTCGTTCGAAACCCTTCTGTATTATACGGACGATCAACAAGATTCTAATATAGGAAATTTTGATGTGGTTTCCGAGGCAACCGTCTATAATCTTCAGCTGCAACCGGGTTCCAAGATTTTTTGGGACGGAGTTTCCATTCGAGTCAATCCGAATCCAGTACCTACGGTTCCCGGACAGACAAGAACTTTCGACGCGGGAGATCATTCCGCCAAGTCCCACACTCCGTATACGGTTCCTTTGGATTTGCCGGTCGCTTCTCCCTACGGACAAGAATACGGAACGCCTTCGTTTAACGATTCGAATTTAGAAACGGCCACGGAAACGATTCTCATGGGAGACGTTCATACTTCTTCGGTTCCTCTAATATCGGGAATTCCCTCCGGTTATCTTGCTTCCGTGAAGTATAAAATCAACTCCATCAACTTAACTTTCCAAATCGTCGCTCCCGCGGCAAAAACAGTAAGGCTACAAATACCCTCCTTCACGCTGGAACTCTTTCCAAGATGTAGGTTTGATATAACGCCCGAAAAACCGGGAAGCTTTCCGGCAATCTGGAGATCCAACGGAATCTTTCAGGATCGGGGTTCCGTTTCAATCTTAAATTCGATTTCCGCACTCCCGAATCCGGTGGATATCAATCCTTATCAAAACTCGAATCTATACGATCTGATTTTGGCAAACTTCCGACAGCAAGACCGGGTTGTATATCAAATAGGTTGCAATCTATTTTAATGAAACATAATATTATTATATTCTACTTTTTCATTTTTTTACCGTGCATATTTTCGCTCGAGGCGCATCACACCGGAATGGGAGGCAACGAACAATCCTCCACCCGTTTCGTGGACCCGTTCACCGGCAAAAGGGAAAAGCCCGCAAACTATGTGGTTTTCACCCAGGACTTCTTCAAACAAACGAACGAAAATAGCAATATCCACACGACCACCTTTTTCGGAGAAATGAACCTTAAAAACGGAATGTTCGCTCTGAATCTAAGTGCTCCCTACACGTATTACGAGCAGAAAAATCGCTCCGACGCCGCAAGAATCGGCAAAACATACGTGGGCGTAAAATATCTGCCTTTGGTCGATTTTCAAAAAAATTATTTCATTGTTCTCAGCGCGAATGTGGGTTTTCCGTCCGGTCCGGATACGGATAAATTTACGGGGGGAAATTATTATTCCGGCATTCCCGGTCTCACCTTGGGCTATCTTTTAGGTAAGTTTAGTTTTGTAGTGAGAATCAGCGGTATATTTCCACTTTCAAAATCACAACCAACCAATCTTCAGGACAACGACGGCATCGTTTATTGGCTCAGAAATCCGTCTTCTTCGCCGCCCGAAGAAACGTATCTTCTTAAAAAAACGAGTCTATTTTCCGGATACGTTACGTATCTTTGGAAGCCCGGTCTTTCTTTTTTTACCGGTTTTTTATATAGGTCTCCGTACGAAGGCGTCGATCTCAAAAGAACGAATCAGGGTAAAGTTCCGGCAATTTTTAGAGAAGTCAGTTTCGGATTCTCCGCGAACATTTCCGAAAAACTCAACTTCAATCTTTCGTATCGTTATCCGCTCTATCGCGGAGACGATTATAGATTGTACGATTACGCGATTACGGCCGCGGTCTCGATCGAAATCTCGGAATCGGAAAGCTCCAAACCGAAAACCGAAGAAGAAATTAAAAGAGAATCCACCGAGTCGGAAAGCCCGCAAAATGCGAAATAAAATTCATGAGTTACTATGACGGCCCTGCCGGAAATCGTTACGCTTTAGTTTTCTTATTCGCACAAACTTTCTCAAACCGAACTCATACATTTGGGGAAAACGTAAGTTAAAAATAAAGCTTGGCGCCGAACTTGGTTTCTTCCAAAGAAGTCATATAATTTTTTCTATATTGAAACTCTAAAGCGATACGTTCCGTTAGCAAATAATTTCCTTGTATGGAAAACTCGGGAAAATACTGCTTATCTCCGAAAGAATAAAACCGGTAGTCTCCTATCAAATGAAACGAAAATCGTTCGGTAATTCTACATAACATTCCAACGGTTGCGACCGATCCCAATCGATAACCTCTCCGAAAAGAGTCGGATATATCTCCTCTCAAATCCAAAAACGTATAAAAAATCAAACTATAACGTGAGAAATAATAAAACGGTTCCGAAGCCGCCCCAAATCCAAAACTAGAAAAGCCGTATAAAATACCCGGATCTTCTTTAAAAACTTTTTCCGTCAAAAGAGATTTAACGCCCAAATCGAAACGCCAAGAAGCCTTATTCAAAAATTGACCGATCGGATGTAGAGAAGTCATCTGAATAAAATGGATCTCTTGAAGTTTAGGCGATTTCATATTCTCATAAACGCGTATATTCGTATTCAAAAAAAATAATTGATTGTACGGAGAATAACCGGGATACGAATCCGTAAAGTCCCTTAGGACCGGTCTGAAAGCAAATTCTCCGAACGCACCGTTGGAGGAATTTCCCGCGGATACCATAACTTGAGAAGGGTCGTGCCCAAGAAGCGGATTTGACGCCGTCGGAGGAAAATAATAATCATTCAGTTTTAATAAATTTCCCGGATCCCCTCTCAGTGAATTATATTTATAATACCTTTCCTTATCTTTTTCATCGAGTATTCCTTTTTCCATCGATTTTTTAACCAAAAGATAATCGATCGCTGCATCATAAAGAATCGCTCTGCGGTTTTCGGATAGATCCCTACCCACATCCGCATCGTCCTTAACGACTTTTCTTAAAAGCTCCCTTTCCAACTCATCGAGAAAACCGTATTTTTGTCTATACCTTTCCACAATGGAGGGCCTGAACTTCACTTCCGATAATAAGTTTTTTTGCGCCGCCATCAACTTGATCGTATCGGCAGGTTGTACTAAAAATTTTTTTCGGTCGGATAACCGAAGCTCCGGATCACCCACGTCAAGCAAAGTGAGAATTCTAAAAGAACAATTCTCATCAAAAAAATAATAATCAAAATGATTTTTCTGCATTTCCCATAAATGACGGATAATTCTTTCGATTCCTCTTTCATCAATATTCAACTTATATTCCCAGAGACTTCGATTTTCATATTCGTTATATTCGTATATCTTATATTTATATTTTTGAATCTCAAAAGATCCCGGAAAATTTCCGCTTAAACCTTTGAATACATAGGAAAATGGATCTATGATTCCCGGAATTATCGCGGCGTAAGTGACGATTACATCCTCCAACTCTTCCGCCTCTTGCGTGCCGGAATTAAACTTAAGCATCGTATGTCCAAATAAAGAAGCCGGGTGCTCGGGATGAAAAGCAGCAAAAACGACGGAAAGAGACTGCGCTTTCATCTGATTATGAAATTTTTCGAATTTAGGACAGGACGGTACGGGGAATAAATTTGGATCTATGGAAAATCTTTCCCGCATCCAATGAAAACGGGCCGGAAATACACATTCAACCGACAAATCGGTTAAAGCCTCATCTTTAGAGAAAATCCTAAGATTTGCCTCCAATTCCAAAGTCGGATTCGTTTTACCGGACGGTGAGAAAAAGAAGGAATCTCCGTCCGCATAACTTCGATATTTGTTTTCGGAGACTTTCTCATAGTGCAATAAGGTTAACCAGTTTCTTTCTTTATAAATTTCTTCCTTTCGAATACTTTCGATTTTATTTTCTATAAAAATTTCCCTTGGAGTTCGGCTTTCTGAAAAAAGAGGAATAACAAATAGAGAAACGGTTAAAATACAAAAAAGGGATCTGCTCACCTTTAAAGAAGGGAATCGGCCGCCCGACGGACGAGCGGCTAAAAAATTATTTATTTAACGCCAGTTGCCTGACAAGCTTCGGTTCCGGAAATTCTGGAAGTGGAAAACATTCCCCCAGTTGCAGCTCCCCTAGCGTCGACAACCTGAGTTACACCCTCTTTGTTCAGATCGTTCAAGCAAGCAGTTACGGGCGCTCCCCAAGCGGTAAAAATTACCGGGTTCAGTTGAGTTGCGGTAATCACGTCCTTGCCGCCGACTTTAGTTTTGTCGATACTGTAGCAGTTGGCAATTAAACCGACAACGAAGGCTAAAAATAGAATTTTTTTCATCGAGAGATTCTCCTTGATTTTGGTTAAGATCCTTTTCTTCGGCAGTGTCAGCAATCATAAAATCCTATATTCAATTTTTTCAATAGTAGGAAACCCGATTTCAAACTTAACAAACCGAATAGATTCCGTTGTCTAAAAAAACGATTTTAATGAGATCCGACTTTACTCATCCTATAAAATAGAATACCGCCAATTTGAACATAAATCCCGCGCTTAGACGCAGAATTTCGAACACTCTACTATGTAGAGATAGTAAAACCTAATAAAACGTAGAAGTTCCTGCAAAATGGGTAAGTTTATAAACTTTCTAACAGAATTTATTGTTGTTAAGCTCTCGTAGTAATTCCTACATTTGAGATTTCGGGACGGCACTAAAGCAAAATCGCTTTCTTAGAGACGCCGTTCTAGGTCGAAGCATAATCATCGATTTCGCATTAGAATTGTTAAAAATTAATTATCCTTCTGTTTCCGTTTCATCGAAATAGGCGATTAGAACAGTTTTTTAATTCCACTATGGAATTTTTCAATGACTCTATCGGTTTATCAGACTCAGGTTACCACTCGGATTCATGAAAAAATACGCGAATGAGCTTGTTTCAAAAAAGTTAGAATGTTGGAATCTTCTTCAAAAACAATTCCGAACTATACGCAATTCTTGAAAGCTTTTCGCATCTTTGCAAAATGACTCGTCAATCTTTGGCATTATTTTTATGAGTCTCGGTAATAAATCTCAATCGGGTATGAGTTGCCAATTGTTCTTTGTCGAATTGCGCTCCTCTACGATTTGAATAGCAAATTAATCCGGCCTCTTTTTAACTTACGTTTTTTATAAATCTGACGATACATTAAGAAGAAATTGAATGTTTTTATTTTTTATCCGTCATTCAAAAAATCTTAAGAAACGTTTTAAAAAAACTTTTCCAAACCAACGCCTCCTACTTTCAATCTTAATCATATTATTTTCCTCAGCAGTTTTCGGAAAATCCATCTCCAAAGCGGATCGAAAGATTCTTTCAGCAGCGATTAGCGGCAATCTTCGGCTCGCACAAAAAGCTCTGAAGCAAGGAGCATCCGTTCATGCAAGAGATCCAAGACAATACTTTTTAGGGGAAACTCCACTTCACAAAGTTGCCTTTCACAACGACGTATCTTTTGTACGATTCCTTTTGAGTCAAGGCGCCGATCCGAACCTTTCCGACGATCGAGGAGAAACCCCTCTCATCACCGCAGTCTACGGACTGAGTTTAGAGTCCGTATCGGTTTTGTTAGACGCCAAAGCGGATCCGTATTTAGAAACAAAATCGGGAATCAGCCCTGCGGTATTAGCGGCTGATCTTTGTTCTCTTCCTATCTTAAAATTATTAAAAGACGCGGGAGTGGATTTCAATCGACCTACAAAAAAAGGATTGTTGCCGATTTATACGGCGGTAGCGAGATGCGATCGAGAATTTCTACAATTCTTAGTAGACTCCGGATCTACGATCGAATCTCCCACCGTTAGCGGAGTGACTCCTTTGATGCATGCGATCAAATATACAAACATAGACGCAATTCGATTCTTCATGGAAAAGAACGTTTCCGTTTCCTCCGTAGATAAACATGGAAGGGATGCGTTATACTATCTTTTAGGTTCGCAGCAAGAAATCGCGGCATACGGCATGGATTATGGATTGCATAAAGACATATACAAAGAGATCGCATTGTATTTGATTCGAAAAGGGACTCCTTTGTATCGAGAGTATAAAGACGGACAAACGCCACTTTTGCTATTGTTGGGTTCAGACCCACCGGACAGCTACTATGATTATGATCTCCAAGAATTCTTTTTAAAATACTGTAAGACAAACAAAATCGACCTAAACAAACCCAATCGCTTTGGAGTCACGCCTCTTCAATACTTCAAACTGAATCGGGAAGTCGACAAAAACAAAAAAGATCCGGATCGAATTCGAAAGATCAATCGTATGATTTTAGACATCAATCAGAAAAACCCAAGCGCCGCTTTTCATTCGATTGTCTTATTGTCTTTCAGACCAAAGCATATGGATGAGGATCCCGATCCCAAAATCAACAATGCTACAATCCGTCAGGTTCTCGTGTCCTTTCTTTCCTTACCCAAACTTCCGGTTTTGGAATGGTTGGAATTGTATCTTTGGACAACAATCTTTGATTTTGAAGAAGACAAAAACCTAAAGAATCTTTTATTGAATCGATTCCCGGAACCTCCTGCGGGTTTTTGGGCTTTTTTGTCGATGAGTGACATTCGCAACGACCCGAAGTTATCCGATCTTTGGCTTCGTTCGATTCAAAAAGGAAATAGCATCACGCAATTTTGGTACGCTGATCATAGTTTTATGAAGCTCGACGTTCGCAGCGGAAGCGAGGACGCTTTCCTAGAATGCAGAACAGATTTGCTTGAGAAATTATCCTCTCAATCATTCTTTTGGAACTCCATCCGAAACTTCCCGAGATATTTGAGTTCTTTCCCTTCTTGCGAAAACGAAAAAGAGGAACAAAAGTTATATCAACTGCCCCAGTCGATTCAGGCAAACCCTGGAAGAGACGATTGGATCCGATATTCTCCTCTTTGCCGGGAGATCCCAACGGAAGATCAGTCTAAAGATCCGAAAATTCGAGAACAAAGTCTAAGAAGAATCTCTATCCTTCTCAAAATGGGAGCGAGCCCCAATTGTTACGTTTGGCCACATCATTGGGACGACTATACGACCCCATTGGACGCAGCAAGAAAATACGGACTGAAACATTTAGAGGAACTGCTTCTCTCCTTCGGTGCGGAGGATCCGCGAAAACTCCCGCTCCAAAAAGCGATCGTAGCAAAGGATAAAAACAAAATCCAAAAACTACTCGATCTGGGAGCGGTCATCGATATGGAAGAATTAAAACTGGCAAAAGGAGATCCGGAGCTTCTCTCGTATCTTTTGGAAGAATACAACTCTTTGAGAAGATCTCCCGTATTTGATACGATCGGCATTTTGAAGCCTTATGATGACGTAGAAGCCGAAGCGAAAAAAAATCGTTGGCTTTTACCTTTTTTACTGAAAAAAGGATTTTCTCTCAAAGTTCGTTCTTTAGAGGAACCTTCAGTCGGATCCAGCTGCGCGATTGAAAAAATCCTGAACTCCGATTTGAAAAATATAAAGTCTTTATTAAAATCTCAGAATATTCTAGATTACTCGTGTAGAGACAATCACGGTTTCACAAAAGAAGTAAACGAAAAAATCAAATACTTAAAATTAGAGTCCGTTTTTCCGGAACTACAGGAAGAATCGTATCTATATAAATAACGTGAGTTCGGCATAAAAAATCCATGATTCCTTTTTTCCGCAGGAAGTTGGAATTTGAACTTTGTAAACCTATTCTTAAAATGTGGAAACTACGACAAATCGCGATTTTACGAACAAATTCTAAAAGTAGGAACTCTTACTTTTAGAAAATCCTTTCTCATTTTCTTAAAAATGAACTCACGTTAAGCGAATGGGCCAATTGAAAAAATTCCGGTGTCTCTCGTATGTTGAATTTGGCAGATATTTTTATTTACGGACTCAATGATAACTCTTTTTCTTACTCATCCCTACATAATAGAGTGTTCAAAATTCTGCATCTAAACGTGGGATTTGTGCTCGAATGAACGGTATTCCCATTTTATAGAGATCAGTGGAAATTTTAAACGTCTCGTTTTTGTTTTAGCCCCAAAACTTTGAGATCTTCGCCTATTCATTGTTAAATGTATTCATTAGTAATTTTTCAACAACTCTATTTTGGAAAACATTAAAAATTAAAGGCTTTTAGAGATTTTTTCCACGACAAACATCGAAATTCATCTTGGATCGATTTCTATTCCATCATGCGAACGATGGAATTTTCAACAACTCCGTTCGCAATCGATTCTGATACATTTTAATTCGACTTCTAATTAACCCTTTGGGATTATAATGCGATCTTTAGTTTTAGAGATTGTATCGTATTGAAAACGATCCTAACGTTACTCGAGAGAATCAGGCTCTCATTCCTGCGAAATTCTTACTTTAACGCCTTCAATTTGTAAAGAGTTGCGATATTTTTTTTATAAATTCCATTTTTGTTCAAAATAAAAACATCCGCGTGTTGCAATGAAGACAAAGATTCACTATAAAGAATGGGAATCTTAAGGAAAATAAAATGAAACAAATCTTTTCAATGTGCCTGGCAACTTTTCTGTTATTTGCGGGATGTGCGGGAGCAAACGACGGGAACGAAAACTCTTCGCTCCTTCTTTTGGGAATTTCCGACAAATCACTGTTAGATATCGCGGCAAATCCTCAGAGATCCTTAGCAACTCTAATAGTACCCAACGTTCATTACGTGGATGCTCTTTCGGGAAAGAATTCCAACCCCGGAACGTCACTCGCTCCTTACAAAACCATTACGTATGCGGTTTCGCAGCCTGGGAAAACGATCTATGTGGCACCCGGAACCTACGACGAAGCACTGGGAGAAACGTTTCCCATAAGGATACCTGCGGGTATAAATTTAATCGGAAATGAATCCGGTAAAGGTATAGAAAACAAAGGAAAAGAAGGAAATTCCGGTTATACGGGCACCGGAGTCATTCGCAATGCAGGACCTACTTTGATTTTGGGAACGGGAACGGTTATCCCAGGATTAGACGATCAGGCTACTTTGATTTTAGGAAACAACAATACAGTTGCCGGATTTACGATCACGAATCCGAAGCCTTACTTTAGCGGTGGCCTTCATATTTCGGCTGTTCAAGTTGCTGGAGATCCTTCCGGCATTATTTCCGGAATCACAGTTCGAAACAACACAGTGACAGGAACCTCCGGAGGAATGGGGGTTTATATCATGGCTTCCAATCAAACTGGAGCTGGAAATACTATCTCCGGCAATACCATCACCTCAAATTATTATGGGATCCAAAATAATTTCTCAAGCACGGTGATCAAAGTAGAAAATAATTTGATTTCTCGAAATATAGTGGGAGTCAACATCGCCACTAATACCGACAATACCAACGTGGACTTGGGAGGAGGAAGCACTGGAAGCGTGGGAAACAATACCATTTCCTGCAATACGTATCATGATTTATCCATATCGCTTTTGAATACGGTCACTTTGTATGCTAAGAACAATCGTTGGGATCATATTCCGCCTACTGTAACGACGACAGGCGAAGATTCGGATATATTAAGGTCTTCCAATTCTTCCATTTTTACTTCGGGCATGAGCTTCGCGACCTCGCCTTGTAATCCGTAACATTCATTCCCACCGCTTTCGAACGTAAGAAAGCGGTGGGATCGTTTTAAACATATAAAATCGATCCGAGGAATTTCAGTAAGAATATTTGTAGGAACAAAAGGTTATACATAAAAGACAATAGAGTTTCTGAAGAAATACACGTTATGCGAAACAGTATGATTTCGGACAATATCGTTGAGACAATTGATTGAAAAGACAGGATGAGCCAAGTCCGACGGTGTCATCTCGAATGTGTAAATGATTTGTTACTACTCGGACGCATGAAAAGAATACTGTAATAAGTTTGTTTCAAAATTTAGAATGTTAGATCTTCTTCAAAAAAACAATTCTGGATTCCGCGCAATTTTGTGAGAATTTCTATATCTTTGCAAAAATCACCCGTTAATTTTTGGTACAATCTTCATGCGTCTTATGTAAAAAAACAGGGGAGGACTTGACACAAAATACATAGGAAAGAACGAAATGCGGCTTTAGTTTCTTTCGTGGTCGATTTGGATTCATGTACGAGTCGTTCGATAAAATGCCGTTTAGGGCGCAATTTAGATCGCTCGATACGTTTTGGGAAATTTGAAAGAAGGCGCCGTAAATCAATTTCAATTTGAACTCGGAATCGTATGGGGGATTCTCAGAAAATTTTCCGATTTCTCACCAAAACCTGGCACACTTTTTCGTTCGATTTCGTAGTTTTATTAGAGGTTTTTATATGATGAAACAAAACAAAAATAAATTGTGCGAAATCAAATTGATCGCGTTTGTCACGATCAGTTTGTTTGTAAGTTGCAAGAATCACAACGCAAATAAGGACGATTTGTTGTTAGCCGCAATCTTACTCAACTCGGGTGGAAAGGCAGAGTTTCGTATTTCCAATACGGGTGCGCTCGCGGCGGCCCGCATCCAAGCCGGTTCCTCTCAATTCAAAGTAGGTTCCCAGACGTCTGGATTTTTAACCGATCTCGCCGGAGATAACCCGCAAAACTATGGAGACGGTGCGGGAGACGGATTCAACGATCATTTCATCACACCGGCGGCAGTTTCTATCGGTATCTGCCAAGTTCTCGCTTACAAATCGGTTGCCAAAGGAGGGCCGGAAAAGGGAAAAGAAACATTAGAAAATGCAAATTTTGTAATGTTCAAAGCGCCCGGAGCTCCAGTTCCCGGTTCTAAAGTATGTGAAACCGGTTTTATGCCAATCGGATTGCAAACCGAAGGCACTTCTTCGAGTTCCGCTTTTCTACCGATCTCTCCCATTCCGGCTGAAGAGAAACAGGACTACGATCGAGTGGGAATCATCGCAAGGGATTTTACCTATTACTTTGATCCGAAAGACGTCCCTGAAAACACATACCGTTACGTGGATCTGGTGCTAAACAATCCGACTTCCAATTCTGCCCCGATCGATACCGTCGGAAGAGGTGATGTAAGCCCTAAACTTTTTAGTAAGGACTGTCCCGTTTCCTTTATCAATTCTCCAAGTTTTATCTTTTCCAAACTATTAAAACCTGAAGAAATGGGAGGAGTTTGTAAAATGGGTGAATTAGCGATCGATTCTAGTTCGGGTGGCATACTGCAGCTTGGAGGAGGTTCGGATGATTATAATGCTTTCACAAAACCCGACCGCACCCTCAATCCGCCTTCGATTGCCAGTGTCCCATGGAATTCCAACGCACAAAAACTTAAATTCAAAGTCCCCCCTTCCGTCAACAATTTGGACGTGAAAGATCCGTACATATTGATTGTAAATCTGGATTCTTTTGTAAAGGATTCTTCCAAAAAAAAGGGAGATCTGTTGTTTAACGTTTCGATAGACAACGCTCTCTTTTGGGATTCGAATGCGGCAGATAACGTATTTTCTCCCCAACTCAACGTTGCCGACAGACCGAATGCTACGAGCGGAGAAGACAATCTGGTCACAAGCACCCGAAAAAATTTGATCTTTCATTTACCTACGATCCTTAGCGAGATGAAATGAAAGGTCTTTGTCGATTCTCATAAAGACGATACAACTCCATAAAATTCGGAGGTTTTAAACCTAAAAATCGCATATATTACCGTCGAATAAACTTTTCAAACAACTAAAAAGTTCTTGAATAGACCAATCGGTTGTTAGCAGAAAATACCCGTATTTTCTGCTAACAACATCTATCATATAGATTTTAGAGGAGGCAATATCTTATCCGAAAGTTTTTTATAAGAGAATCAGCTTTCAAGACGAACTAAAGTTTACCCACACATGCCAAATCGATAGACTGGTCGATAATGTCCGATAAAGACGCAAATTTCACTCATAAAAGTACGGTTGAATTTGTGAATTCCAAGCTCCGCGGAGTTAGTATCGTAAATAATACCCGGGTCGAGATCCCTTATTCCCTACCCGGAGACATTTATCACGTCACTTTTTTCAAAAAGAAACGCCGTAAGCCTTTCGTCAAACCGGATTTAATTTTTCAGACTCCAAGAACCTCGTTGCCTCCTTGTCCCGCATTTACGAGATGCGGAGGCTGTTCCGCACAACACATTCCCTATGAAGAACAATTCCATTATAAAACCTCGGCTCTTTTGGAAAGTTATAAAAAGGACTTCGGAACAGAACCTATCTTATATCCGGCCCTAAAAAAACTTCATTATAGAAATCGAATGGACTTTGCAGTATTTCCCGGACCTGTTATAGGACAAAGAAAAGCGGGTTCCTTTAGGCATATTGTCGATTTAGAATCCTGTTTTATCCAAAGCGAAGAATCAAATGCGGAATTGAAAAGATTCCGAAATCTGATCTCCGAATTTCCCGATCTTCCATATAATCGAAAATCGGATTCAGGATTTCTAAAGTATCTTACCCTTCGAAAGGCAAAAAACTCATCCGAATTGATGACTATTTTAACTTTTGTAGAAGAATTTAAAAATTCAGACGGAGAGGAAAAATTCGCGAAAGTCTGTTTAAAATATCTGAAAGCGGACCACATTTTATTTTGTTTCAATCGAAGAAAAGGGGAAATTTCAGCGACCGGAGAAGTAAAAGTTCTCAGAGGAAAAGAATCTTATCTGGAATTCATTTCCGGAAAAGAATTTCGAGTTCCCTTCGACTCTTTTTTTCAACCCAATCCGGAAGGGTTTCAACCGATTTTGGATTTCATCGAAAAAGAAATTCCAAAATCATCCGATCATCTCATCGATTTATTTTGTGGTTCCGGTTTTTTTAGTAGAATTTTCGCCCATAAATTTAGGAAAATTACCGGAATCGACTCCATCGAAAGTTCTTTGGAAATCGCCCGCAAACAAATGTCTTTCGATTTTCCGGAAATCGAATTCTCCTATTTGAGAGAAGATCTTTTCTCAAAAAAGTCCTCTTCCCAACTGAACGGATTGCTTCAATCTCGGGAAAAGAACATTCTAATCGCAGATCCTCCGCGTGCCGGACTCGGCGAATTCGTTACGGAAGCATTGAAGAATTCGAAAATTTCCTCTTTTTTTTACGTTTCCTGCAATCCAACCTCCCAAAAAGAAGATCTCTGGAAATTGAAGGACTTCTTTCAGATAGAAAAAATTCTCATCGCGGACCCGTATCCCCAAACCCCTCACCTGGAGTCCGTCGCGCTCCTGAGTTCCAAAAACCCACCCATTTGATCCGGTTGAATTCAGACCTATCGACATAAGATCCATATTTCCTCTTTCGTTCCTCGCGAATGTTGTACAAATTTCCAGCTCTCAAAAATCGATCATCCGGAACTCAACGAACGCTTCATATAATTATATTTTTAGTATATTCTTAAATTATTGAGTATATTTTTATTTCTCCTTACATTATTCGGACGCATGAAAATAATACTCAAAAATAAGCGGTCGATTTGCAAAAGTGCGGCGGTTTTCAAAAATTAAGTCAAATCGGGAATTCCCGATTTTTTAGAGGAATATTCTAATTTTCGAAATAAGTTTATCATAGTATTCTACTCATGCGTCCGAGTAGTAATTTCGATCGAAACGTAATTTTAGGTTAAAACTCTTTCCACGATAAGAGACGGATCACTTATCGTAACTTTTTTTGCGTCCACAATCACCGAATTTCAACTTACAAAACCTCAGAACAGTCGGAATTTTTCAGTGGATGATCCGTTGAAATTTTCAGAGTTTACGGATCCATCCAAAACTTTCAGTCCCGACTCAAATGAACGCAAACGATTATAATTAACGTTAAAAGTTTCCTATTTTGCCCTTTCTTCAATTACCATTGTATACGCCCATTTTCAAAAAAGTCGGTCTTACGTTTCTTAGTCAAAAGCCCTTTTCAACTTCCCGTAAAACTCAAAAATGCCTATAGAGATTTCGGCTTTTCATCGATATTCAAGAGGAGAGACAGACGTATCTCCGGGATACTTTTTATGATCAAAAAATTAACCTTGTTTTTCATTCTCACAATCATTCTTTTTCAAGTGGGTTGTAGCACCGTCATTATCCGTCCTTGGACCCCTCCTTATAAAAGTCGTTCGGTTCACGAAATCAGAGTGCTCCTTGGAAAAGCCGAAGGCGATCTCCAGATTAGAGGAGAGGGAATCATTTCCGTCTATGATGCAAACGATCTTTTGATTAAAAAAGGAATCGACATTATTTCTTTGGACGCTTCACGTTTAAAAGCTCCGATTCGTTTTGTAAGCCAAAACATGAGCCTTGGGTATAAATCTATCAAAGTGCGAGGAGCAATTCATCTGATCCCCCAAAACCAAGGTCCCACTCTTGTGGTTAACGTGCTTCCTTTGGAAGAATACCTCTTGGCGGTTGTTCCCTCCGAAGTTCCTTATAGCTGGCCGATGGAAGCGTTAAAGGCCCAGGCAATCTGCGCAAGAACTTACGCCGTTCGTGAAATATTAAATAAAAAGAATGCTTTTTACGACGTGGAAGCCACGACAAATTCCCAAGTATACGGAGGTCTTGAAAAGGAACATCCATTGACTACGAAAGCAGTTCAAGATACAACCGGAGTAATGGCCGTCTTCGAGGAGAATCCGATTCAGGCCTTCTTCCATTCCAATAGCGGCGGAAAAACAGAAACTCCCGAAAATATTTGGGGAGGTAAAAAAGTTCCCTATCTTTCCGTCGTGGCTTCCGAGTTCGACAGCGCCGGAGACAATTTTTATTGGAAAGAAACGATCTCTCAAGAACTCATCAATTCTAAATTTTCGAACTTAAAACTCGGCGAAATTAAATCGATTCAGGTTTTATCCAGAACAGCGTCCGGAAGAGTCGATCTTATAGAGCTCAGCGGAACGGACGGTTCTTCCAGAATCCGAGGTAAAGATTTTAGGCAAACTCTCGGCGCTCCGGTTCGCTCTTTGCGTTTCGGAATTCAAAAAGAAGGAAACGGCTTCCTTATCAAAGGAATGGGTTCTGGTCACGGCGTAGGTCTAAGCCAATGGGGAAGTTTCGGAATGGCGAAAGAAAATTATAACTATATTGAAATTTTGAGACACTACTACCCCGGAACCGATCTCGCAAGAATTACTCGTTAAAACGAATCTATTAAACTTGGAATATTCTTATTTTTGAATTCGTATTACAATTGTCCAAAACTATAGGTTGCAAGCTTGACAAATTTGTTTCGCGAATTTTAGACAAAAATCTGTATTGATTGAAAAAAATCGATATTAGAGTTGTTGAAAAATTAATTCTCCATCCGTTTCATTGAAATTGCGATTGCTTATCTCTACATAATAGAGTGTCTAAAATTCTGCGTCTAAACGTGGGATTTACAATCAAATGAACGGTACTCTGTTTTATAGAGATCGTTAGAGCAACTTTTTTAATTCCACTATGGAATTTTTCAACGACTCTATTGATTTGGAGTCTGTCTGAAGCTATCGTAAATCTTTTGTGTAAATCGTCCGTGAAAATCTAAAGTTAGGTTTTTAAGAGATTTTTCACTTTCCACAAATTTCATTCCGAATTCTACTGTTCTCTCAAAGAAATGACAAGACCTAACACAGCGGATCCCAAAAGAATCCGGATTTCAAATCTCCGCAAGTCGTATCAAAGCGGAAAACTTCAAACGGAAGTCCTCAAAGGATTGGAGTTGGATATTCCAAGTTCTTCCGTCATCACGCTCATGGGGCCTTCGGGTTCCGGTAAATCAACTTTTTTGAATATACTTTCCGGCATAGACAAACCGGATTTCGGAGAGGTTTTTGTAAACGGAAAGTCTTTACATTTGATGAACGAAAAAGAGCTGACAAAATACAGAAGAGAGGAAACCGGAATCGTATTTCAATTTTTTCATTTACTTCCGTACTTAAACGCTCTTGAAAATGTGGCCGTTCCTCTTTATATTTCCGGAATCGGAAAGAAACAGGCCCGAAACACGGCGGAAGAAGCGCTTGAAAAAGTGGGACTTTCTTCGAGAAAATCTCACAAACCGGACGAACTTTCCGGAGGAGAACAACAAAGAGTGGCAATCGCAAGAGCCCTCTGCAAACGACCTTCTCTCGTTCTTGCGGATGAACCCACCGGGAACTTAGACACGAAAAACGCGGAAAATGTAATACAACTTCTCATAGACCTGCAAAAACAACACGGGTTCACGCTTTTTATCGTAACCCACGATCAAAAGTTAGGCTCTTTAGGGGAATTTCGTTTGAAGATGACGGACGGAACTCTGGCGGATTAAAACCTCGTGTCTTTTCGGATTTATACACTATTCTTATTCGAATACTTTCGAAGCCATAAACTCGGCGCATTTTTTGCGTTAGCCGGAATATCCTTGGGTGTAGGACTTTTCATCTCGACCGGCGCAAACGGAATGAAGGCGGAAAAAAGCCTAACCGACTTCGCAATGGGATACTTCCAAGGAAAATATAAGATCAAAATTTCCTCTTCCTTAGGAGATCAAAACCTTCCGGTCTCTCTTATCCACGATCTATCAAAAGACCCTTCCCTCAACTGGATCGTAAAAATCGCCCCTCGGTTTCAAAAGGAAGTCGTCTTAAATAATTCGATTCGAGGCGTATTTATCGGCTTGGATTTTTTAAAAGAATCCGACGAGTTTTTTTACAAACCAGAAACCCAAAATTCCGGTACACAAAACACAAGAGATACATTTTCCTCCGTTTTTATCAGTCGCTCTCTTTCCCAAAAGATCGGAGCTTCTAAAGTCGACATACGCACGAACTCGAAAAACTTTTCCGTTACAGAGTTGATTGTATTTGATACGGAAGGCGGAAGTATTCTTATGGAAGACATAGAATCCGCAATGGAAAGATTCGAGACGGCGGGGAACGTTAGTTTTCTTTTAATCCAACCGGACGAGTTCCGATCGGAACAAAAACGGATTCTTGAACACAAATTAGGTCCGGATTACAGAGTCGAAACAGTGGAAGACATCCGGGAAAAATCTGGAAACGCGTTACGCTCCTTTCAGCTCAATTTTTTGGTGATCTCTTTCATTTCCCTTATAATCGCACTCTTTATGGTTTCTAACACGATGTCCGGTTTATACGTCAGCCGTGAAAAAGAATTAGGAATCTTGAAAACGATGGGACTGAGTGCGGGACACACCTTTTCCCTCTTTATATCCCAGGCTTTGTTTTTGGGAATTTTAGGAAGTTCGATAGGACTGGGACTTGGTTTTCTTTTTTCGAAACTTGATTTTTTTAGCCCTGAAGCGACCTCTGTGGATCTTTCCTATCTTAAAACCTACAATACCGTTCCTATTTCCACTTGGCTACTGGGATTAGGAATCGGAATCGTCGGATCCTTTTTATCCGCCGCGGTTCCGTCTTTTAGAGCGGGAAAAATTTCTCCGGTTTCCATTTTGAGAGAATCCTCTTCGGGAACGTACCGAACGAACGAATTCCGCCTATTATCGATCGGACTTTTACTTCTCTTCGTCTTTACTTGTATTGCGTTCTTTCCGTTTCGCTGGAAATTTCCGATCTTCGGACTCCTGGGAATTGGCGGAATCGTAGTCGGTTTTACTCTTTGTTTTCCTTGGATATTTAAAATTTTTGTGATATTCTTCTTTAAACTCTTAGAAAGATCAGATCGGTCTTTTGTTTTTATGAAAGTGGGTTTGGAGGAAATGAAAAACCAAACGCTGCGAAATACGCTCACATCCGCGACTCTGATGCTCGCCACTTCCCTTGTGGTCTGCCTTTCGATTTTAGCGGACAGCTATCGAAGATCCTTGAACGATTGGGTCGAAGCAGAATTTCCCGCCGAGTTTACGATCATCAATACGGCAAACTTAGCGGCGGGAATCCAAGGAGGAGTTCCCATCCATTTGTTAAACGAACTTTCTCAAATTCCGGAAGTGAAATCCCTCGACGGTTTTTGTGTGAATACGAGAGTCGAAACGGATCGGGGGAACTTTACGATTCACGCATATACGTTCTCAACGCACGACCGCGAGGATTCTCCGGAACGCCTAATAGAAGCGGAAAACGAAATTCTAATCTCCTCCAATATGGCCTATCTGCAAAATTTCAACGTAGGAGACTCGATCCTGATCGAGACGAAATTCGGAAAAAAGGAATTCAAGGTTCGAGGCATTAAGGAACATTTTTTTTCAGAGCGTGGAACGATCATGATGGATATTCGAAACTACGAAAAGTTCTTCGGACTTAACGGATACAATTCGATTAAGATCTTTTTAAAAAAAGACGCAGACCAAAGACAATCGGAAGAATCGATCTCTAAAATTTTAGCGCAAAATTCCTTCCTAAAATTATTAAACGTAAAAGAATTACGAGAGCTTTATACGAAAGGAGTGGATAGAGTTTTCGGAGTCTTAGAAACCCTAAAAACGACCGCCTTCATCATCGCCATGCTTTCTTTGATTTCCTCTTTGTTTCATAATCTCATTTCGAAAAAAAACACTTTGGGAATTCTCAAATATCTGGGGGCCGACCTTGGACAACTCGGAAAAATTTTGCTGACCGAAAGTGTATTCATCACAATCGTCTCCATCTGTTTTGGGATTCTTCTGGCGTCTTTTCTTTCCCCCATAGTTCTATACGTCGTCAACAAGAACGCATTCGGGTGGACCTTAAAATTCACCGTTTCTCCGGAAATGCCGATCTTTTTTCTACTCCTATCGCCGGTTTTAGGGATTCTCTCCTGTTCGGTTCCGTTATACACTTTACAAAAATTGAGTTTTCGAATCAGTCAAGAATGAAGATGCTTTCTTTCGCTTTTCAGGATGAAAACCAACTTGATTCGAAACCTTCTTTCAGATAGGATGCCTTAATTCTCATGAGCGCATTAAGTGAAGTAGCGTTACAAATCGCTTCCGAAATCCGAAAAGTGAATCTTCGAGAAGACCAAAAAATTCCGACTTCGGACGCCTTCATTAAGGAAATGATGTCGCTTTATTCACGACAACCGGACGATCTTCGAAACATTCTCGAAGCTCTTCGGGCGGCCAAAATCATATTCGTCATTAAAATCGTTTTGCCGGAAGAAAAGATGAGTAAGATGAGTGATCCGGGTGTGGACGCGTACGCCTATGCGGATCTCAAAATTCTTAACGACTTGAAATACTATTCAGAAAAAAAATTGGAACGTCTTTACGAAGCAACTTACTACAAAAAAAAATCCCCTTCTCTAATCACAAGAGAACTTTTTCCGAAAATCCGAGAATTGAACAACACTCCGATCGGAAGAATGGTCAATATCGTCGTGATGCTCGAAGAGTTCATCCGAATGATGAACAACAATCCCAACGATTTCGAAGAAGGATCTCGCTCTCAGGCTATGGAAAACATTCTCGCAGCCAAAGGCGATAACCCTGCGGAAGAAAAAAGTATCTTCGACGAATCCTCTAAATTGCCCCCTTTATCGAATTCTTTCGGGCCGACTCTTTCCCAAAGAGCTACAGATCGTATGGCGGCTCAAGAGGCCAATCTCAATCCGAACAGCCCTTGGGGAAGAATGGTCTCTAAATTTTCAATCGAGTTCTTACTTAGAGTACATCTCAGAAAATGCGAGTTTGAAACGGTTCGTAAATTGATCACATCGGGAAAGGTCACCGATGAAGTGAATCTTCGTTTGATCCGAGACAGCCTTTTGAAAATGGAAAAAAACATCAACGTGGACAAGGTTCTCGCCTCCTATCTGGAAGAAATGATCGAACTCAGAAGACTCGCTCAGAGAAAGTTAAATGCGGTCTCGAAACCGAAAACGTATTAGATGTCAGGGTTTTAGGAATCAGTGGATAGGAATTAGTGTAGCATCCTAGAAAAAGCTGTCGGAAAGGGATTGGTTATTTTATTCTTCGTTGGCGCTTCTTGAATCCTGATTTTAGGACTTTACGTGCAGTCGCCTATTCGAATATTATAAAATTTTTAAGTACATCAAACACTGGGCTATCAATAGCGCTCCCAAAAGGAAAATCCATCTCCGTTTTGCGGAATACACAAGCTTTACCTTATCTTCCGGAAAATAGACCGCCACGAGAAGGGCGTTTATATTAGCGATCAGATAAAAGGACTCCATTTTCAAATGAAAGGGTTCGTAAAAAACGGCGCCGAACATAATCAAGGAAGGAATAAAATACAAAAGAGTTTTCGGATGAAAAAAACCGGGTCTGCTTTCTCGGACGATTGTCTTTTTTCCGGAACTTTTTTCCAGCTCGGATTGAAATAAATCGGGTTCTAAAAGATTCAAAACCGGAATCAGATCATCCTTTGTCGCAATCAAAAAACGAACGTAAGAACGGAACACGTCCCTTTCGATCGATACGATTGACTTGAGTTTCGTTTCAAGAGATTGGCCTTTGGAATTGAAGAGCCTCAGGGAATTGGAAGTCAATTCCACTTTGGCTCCTTTTAAAATCTTCAACTGCCTGGAAAAATTTCGATAAAGCAGAAATCCGAGAACCACGGAAAGAAGACCGAAGATCTTCACGAAATCGGTTCGATTTTCTTCCGGGACCTTAAGAAAATTCCAAACAATAAACACGAGATAAAAAAGAACCACGGAAATCGAACGAAAAATCAGATTCCTTCGAAATTTATCGAAATCGTACGGAAATTCACTCATGTTCCAAATTCCCAAAATCACTTTTTTTGAATATAGGAAACATTTGAACCCCTTCCGCAAGTATCGCATCCTTTCCGCCTTCCTGGCGATCCAAGATGCAGATTCCTTGAGTGACCTCAATTCCAGAATCACGCATGCTACGGATCGCCTGGATCGTGGATCCCCCAGTCGTAATTACGTCGTCTACGATCACGCAGCTTTTCACCGCGTACACCGCGCCTTCCACCAATTTTTTCGTTCCGTGATCCTTGGAAAATTTGCGAACAATCAGAGGATATACGATCTTATCTTGTTTTCTAAATTCCAAACTGATCCCGTAACAGATTGGATCGGCTCCCATTGTAAGACCTCCGAAAGCCTGCGGTTTTAAAATTCCAGATTCGTCTAAATGCCGTTCTACGATAAATCTACAGAGAAGTTCCAAACGATCCGGAACGAGCGTAATTTCCTTACAGTTAAAATAATGTCTGGACTTTTTTCCGGAAGCGAGGGTAAAAGATTGCTCCGAATAACGGTATGCGTGAGTCCGAATGAGTTCTAAAAGTTTCTGTTTCATCGAAATTCTTTCTTACACGTTTTTAACCAGTGAATTTTCAGGAAAGAATCCGAAAACCCGTTTTCAATTTCGGGAAAAATCCAAAGCCCATCTCAAAAACAGATTCTATCGGCATGAATTTTCGTATTTTTCAACTTTGCAAACACTTTCGTCCCTCCCCATCTGGCTAAAATATCTGGCTCTTCCAAAACCTACTCAACTAAAAAAATGCGGACTCGAGTTTTACCCAAATCATCCCTAACCTACTTCCAAAAAATTTCAGGTCTTATAAACAAGATCGTTTATCAAAATAAGTTCCAATAAAAAAACACTTTCAAAACAAATTTCAACCTGGATCTTGTAAAACATGCAACCCGTGAGACTTACGTCCGTTTCTCTCAAAACGAGAGTATTCGATTTTGCAGGAAACTTAAAAAAGATCAAAAGAGTTCTCGAACAGGAAAAGAACTCGGATCTGATCTTATTTCCGGAACTTTGTATTTCAGGTTACGGATGCGAGGATTCTTTTTTCTTTCCCCGAATCTGGAAAAAATCCTGGAATTCTTTGACCGAACTTCTCCCTCTTACCGAAAATAAGATCGTAGTCGTTGGCTTACCTATATTCCAAAATCCTTATCTATTCAATTGTGCGGCCGTGCTTTGCGACGGAGTCGTGGCGGGAATCGTTCCCAAATCCAATCTCGCTTCCACGGGAGTGCACTACGAAAACAGATGGTTTACAAGAGGAGAAGAAACCCGGAAAAATTTTACCGCTCCGGACGGCTCTGTAATTCCTTTCGGTTCCCTCATTTTTGAAACCGATCGATTTTCTTTCGGAGTGGAAATCTGCGAAGACTCCTGGGTCCTACAGAAGCCTTCGATTCCGCTCGCAAAAGCCGGAACCGATCTCATCCTTTCTCCGGGAGCGTCTCATTTCGCGTTTGGAAAACAGAGAATTCGCAGACAAATCTTTCAGGAAAATTCCAGAAGAGAATCGAACGTATATTTATTTTCCAATCTCTGCGGAAACGAGTCCGGAAGGTTGATCTTCGAAGGCGGTTCGATGATCGTTCAAAACGGAAAGTTAATTTCGCAATCGCAACGTCTGTTTTTCGGCGATTTCGATCTTTGTTCCAGTGAAATAGACTTTGAAACTTCCAGAGCCGATCGCGCAAAAAACTTTCGTCCTTCCGGAAACCGTTTCAGCCCAAAAGAATCCCTCGGAGAAAATCGGATCCATCTCGGTCTTAAATTTCCCAAAAGAAGCCCAAGGATAAATCATCCGCTTCCGGAACCTTCCATTTCCCAAGAAGAAGAATCGTATCTGGATTTCACAAGAGCGGTGGCATTAGGACTTTTTGATTATCTAATATACTCCAAAACAAAGGGTTACACACTTTCCCTTTCCGGCGGAGCGGACAGTTCCGCCTGCGCCCTTCTTGTGACCGCCATGAAAAAAATTGCCAAAAAAGAACTCGGCGAAAACTTTTTCAGCTCCCAAGGAATAGAAGAAGACTCCATTCTTTCCACTCTCTACCAAGCGACCGTAAACAATTCGGACCGGACTAGAACTCTTGCAAAAGCATTGGCTGAAGACGTCAAATCCGTTCACGGAGAGCTAACAATCGACACCGAAGTTCAAAATATCTCCCAGAAAATTTCAGAGATCACGGGGATTACTCTAAACTGGAACGAGCACAATCTAGTACTGCAGAACATACAGGCGAGAATCCGCTCTCCGATCGTTTGGATGCTCGCAAATTTAAACGGACATCTTCTACTATCCACCGGAAACAGAAGCGAAGCAAGCGTCGGCTATACCACGATGGACGGAGATTCTTCCGGATCGGTCGCCCCTCTTACCGGAGTTAGTAAAGAATTTATTTTGAAATGGCTGCGCTTTGTCGCCGAAGGAAAGGATTCGGTCCTTCCCGCATATCCTTCGGTGAAAGAGATTGCATTTTCTCCCCCAAGCGCAGAACTGAAACCTCTGAAAGACAAACAAGAGGATGAAAAGGATCTAATGCCTTATCCTCTTTTACAAAAAATCGAAGAGTTATTCACGGTACGAGGCGCCGATTTTTCCGAAATCGTTCAACTTCTTTCGAGAGATCCGGAAATACAAAAATCAGCCTCCGGAGGATTGGAAGAATCCGTGCGAAAATACATCACTCTCTTTCACAGAAATCAGTGGAAACGGGAAAGGCTTCCGCCTTCGTTTCACTTGGACGATTACGGACTAGACCCTAAATCCAGTTTCCGGTTTCCGATCCTTTCCGAAGAAAGTGAATCAGAAATTTAGAATATTCTAAACTGTTAGCGCGTTTCGATTATTCCATTGCATAATGTAGTGTCTGTCACAAAGAAATCTAAACGATTACTGATCCATATAAAATAGAGTACCGTTAATTTGGGCGCAAATCCCGCGTTTAGGCGCGGAATTTTGGACACTCTATTATGTAGAGATGAGTAGGATGTCATACGCATAACCAACCCCACAATTAAGAAGACTTTTGGGATCATAAGGATCAAAACTGATATTTTTCAAGTGTTCCGACAAGAATGAGACTTTTTACTTGCAAAAAGTATGATTTTCTGATAGAGAAAAACCTCCCGTGTCTTCCCAACCGCCTCCAGGCTCAATGATTTGCTCCCTACGGGTCGCTCATCACCCTCCACCCAAAATCAGGGTGAGGCCGATCGTTTCACAGAAGATTTGTCGGAATTCCGACAGATTTATCTTAAAATCCAAGCACTTGTGGGGTTGATGATGGTCATACGTTATGGAAATAGGATATCCGGCAGGAACCAAACCGGATTTTAAAGAATTGAAAAATAGCCGGTTGAAAGCGCTGAAAACGCGCCCTCAATACTTCAGATTTTTTCCAACATACCGTAACCTCAAAGGCAAAGGTTTCTATAACCCGGCTTGTTGAAAGGCGTTTTCCTTATCCTTTTGAACCTGTTGGAGTTGGTTTTTGATGGAATCCTGTATGTTCTGTAGTTTTTTTTCGGTCTCCTCATCTCCGGAACCTTTTTGCAAATCCACAAGATAGTTGATGATATCCATTCTATCCAGAGTTTGTTTTTCCATATGATTGTAATACAAACGGATTTGAGCCGGGGAAGCAGTTCTCGCGTAAACATTTCTTGCCGCTTCCGCAACCTGATTGTCTTCCTGCTTTTTCGCTTCCTTTTCCGCGGGGCTTAACTTTTTCGGAACGAGGGAATTGTTCGGAAAACGTTCCCGAAGTTGGCTGAAACGTTCCATCTCCTCATTGGTATAGGGTTTATTCGTTTGAGGATTGATAGGGTTATCCGCATCGGCCGCGTCCGGATCGGCTTCTTTTTGTTCCCCTTTTTCAGCCTCGATGTATTCGCCCTTTCCGGCTTTATAAAAGGAAGAATCGAAAATGGATTCGCTCGTTTTACTGCCAGAAGATCCGGAAGAAGACGACGAACTTCCTCCTCCGCCTAATAGAAGCGCAACACTATCTGCTTCTTTACTCTTTTTTTCTTTCTCACTTAAATCTTCTGAAGAAAAAAGAATCCAAACGAGTACAACAAGCACGATTGAAATCCCAGAATAAAGAACTAATTTACGAATGCTAACCACTAGATGCTCCGAAGAAATTCGAGAAATTTTGATTGTAAGACCGCCGATCTAGGAAATTCTATCCTGGATAACGGAATTCGTCTCTAATTTTTGAGAACCCAAATCCTACGCAAGATAAAAATGGCTTTTCAGATTCTTCGTCCAACGTTTCTTCCGATTCTTTCCTTGATTTTGATTTTCTTAGGTTGTGGTAGAAACACGGATGTGGCGCAATCTCCCTTTATATTTATTTCTCCGGTAGGGGTTCCTCAATTTTTAAGTATCGTCGCGGTAAACGAGGGAATCACGGACGCTATTTCAAAAGACGTAGATTTTTTGTCCGAGCCGAACAACTATAAACCGGAATTTTTAATTCGTTATTATGTGACCAACGCAGAACCGCAATTCGTAGGTTACAATCTCTACATCACAACGACAGCCCCTTCGGTTGCGGAGACTCTCGCCGCAGGAAACGTGTATTTGGAAAACGGTGTACAACCTTCCTTTCCTCATCTTTCTTCCGAAGCATCTACAAATTCTTCCAAATTACAAACCCACAGGATCCTCAATCAGATTCCTCCGCCGGGAGTATTTCCGTTTATTAAGTGTGAGATTTATACGTTCACGATGAGGGCCCTTTTGAACAGCGGAATCTTCTCCAATCCTTCCACCCCCGTGAAGATGTGCTCTTCTTCCAGGCCCTATCTCTGTCCGGTCGGTTCCAGTTGCAATCCCTCGGAATGCAATAACGCTTCTTGCACAACCGTGGTAAAACAAAATTGTCCCGTCGGAACACTTTGTAATCCTTGCACGATCGCAGGCGCGGAAGAGACTGGCTGCGTTTGTCCTTCCGGAGTTTCTCCTCCGGGCTGCAATCTATGAGTTTAGGGGAAGAATCCTCTCCCGAATCATTTGCGGAAATTCCTCTCGAGCCGGGAACTCTTTACGTAGTCTCCACTCCGATCGGAAATCTAGAAGATCTCACCTTTCGAGCGCTTAGAATCTTAAAGAATACGGATCGAATTTTCTGCGAAAATGCGGAGCATTCTAGAAAGCTGTTCCGATCTTATTCCATCTCGACGCCCGCTTCCACCCTCTATAGAGATCAGTCGGAAACTCCATACTCCGGTATATTAGAAGAATTGAAAGTTGGAAAAACGTTCGCACTCGTTTCGGACGCAGGAACTCCGGGGGTTTCGGATCCAGGTTCTCATTTGATTCGAGTAGTTCGAGAGGCAGGATGTAAAATCACCCCCGTTCCGGGTGCAAGCGCCCTCACTGCATTGCTCGGAATCTCCGGTTGGCAAGCCAATCCGTTTTTGTTCCTCGGATTCTTATCCGAAAAGAAAAGTAAAAAAAGAAATCAACTTACCGAATGGAAAAAATTCGAAGGACTTGTTATGCTTTTCGAATCCGTTCATAGAATCGGGGATACTTTGGATGCGGTAAAAGAAATTTTCCCAGATTCCGAATTTCTTGTCGGTAGGGAAATGACAAAAATTCACGAAGAAATCCTATATTTCTCTCCTTTTCTCTCTGAAAACCCGAAGAAATTTGTCCATAAGGGTGAATTTGTGGTTTTAATCAATACGAATCGGAAAAAAATGCTTAAAGGCTCTTCTAGATCGGCCGATAGAATTCAGTAGAGGTAACAAATCATGACTATCGATAAAATCGGTGGGATCGGTGGAAGCGGATACGAACCGAAAAGAACGACTCCGGTTAAAAAAGCTGAATCAAAAGAAACTTTCGATAACGTTTCCATTTCCGATACCGCCAAACAAAAAGCATCCGAAGCTCGACTTCAAACGGAAATTCAAACTATAACTCGCAAAATTCTTTCTACTCCGGACGATAGCGATCGTTCCGTTAAGCTCAAAGAAATTAAGGAAAAGTTGAAAAACGGGGATTACGACAATCTGAGTTCCGATGTTTTGAATACAATCGCGGATAGAATCTCAGAAACTATGTTGGGTCAATAAAAACCGTACGAATAAACTGATTTTTTACCTCTATCTAAATTAGAAATATTCCGAGTCGCTAGGTTAGCTCCGGGAGACGACAACGATGCCGATACTCCCTGATTGGGTTCATTACACATTTCCTCCAAAAATCCACTTTGAAGCCGATTGCGGGTACAAAGTGGGTAACTTCGTCAAAAATATCGGTTCAAGAACCGTGATATTTTCCACTCAACAAGAGTTGGAAAATATGGACGAGCTTTCCATGATCAAAACGAGTTTAGAGAAACATATCGACGGAGTAATCCTCTATGACGATATCGTCAAAGAGCCCACCTCGGAAGAATTAGATACGGCCGCTTATTTCGCGAAGATCGCAAACGCCGATTGTATCATCGGTTACGGTTCTTACGAATCGATCAGCATGGCGAAACTCATCGCCCTACTCGTCACAAACGACACCTTCGCGAAAGACATGATAAACGACAAGAAGGCGAAGCTTAAAAAACCGATTCCTCTGATTTTAATTCCGACTCATCCCATTTTCGGCTTGGAATGCTCTCCCATCTCGACGCTTCTTCTCGGAGACGAAAAGGTTACGAAGTATTTCTCTCACGAGTTCTTATTTCCCGAACTGATCATTGCCGACCCTAAGATTTCCTCGTTTATGAGTTCCGCGGACATTTCCAAAGTAGGCGTAGGAATTTTGGCCGCGGCCGTGGATACGATCCTTTCCAAGTTTTCCACGGAACTTACGATCTCTTCCGCACTCAGAGCCATCGAACTTTTACAAAAAAATCTGATTCCTTCGATCAGGGATCCGAAAAATTTAAACTATAAAAACGGTCTTTACGCGGCGAGTCTTTTGACAGGAATCGCTCAATCCTCGAGTTCGCTCGGACTTTGTTTCGCTCTTTCATTAGCAAGCGCGAATATTACAAACTTAGATATCTTTCAGTCCATGTCCATTCTACTTCCTCACGTTATGGAATACAATCTGACCTCCTCCGCAGGTAAGTATGTGATGATCGCGAGAGCCTTAGACGAGGATATCACCAATATTTCAGTGATTGAGGCGGCGATTAAGGCCGTGGAGGGGATTCGTAAAATTTTTATCGAACTAAAAATTCCCCAGAGACTTTCGGAATACGAGGTGAGAAAAATCGATCTTCCCTCGATCGCAAACCTTGCGGCTTCGTTTCCGTTTTTGGATTCCCTTCCGAGAGAACTGCCCAAGAATGAAATCGAAACGATCCTCGTTGCGGCATTTTAAGACTCGCACAAAGTTTTAAACTATAAAATCCGAATTCCAGGGAACTGCTTAAACTCCTTCAGAATCTGGTGGGAAATTTTCGTCTTCATATCCCTTCTTCCTCTTATGTGAGTCAAATAACGAAGAGAAAAAAGAATTCCTCCTTCTTCCAAAGAAAGATAAACAATTGGAGATGTTTTTCCAAGACGAACAAGGTAGTTTTTAGAAAGTTCTTGGAGAGTGTAATTGATCTCACTCTGATCGATAATCGCGTTGTTACGGATGATACCGTTCAAAAGCTCTTCGGCTTTTTCGAAATCGGAATCGTACGGAATTTTAATTCTCATCTCGTCCCAGACGTAATCCATTTTGTCTTTCACAACGATCACTTGACGTAGAATCACAAAATGATTCGGAAAATGAACAAGGCGATTCGTAGACTGATCGGACTTAGGATCGGACGAAATTTCCATCAGCGTAAAACGATTCATCCCGATATTAATGACATCCCCCCGAACTCCTTCGATCTCGATACGATCCCCCACTTCAAAACCGTTACTCCCGTGAATAAAAAACCAACCTACGAAATTAAGGGTGATGTCTTTCAGAGAGATAACGATACCGGCGCCGGCCAATCCGATCACAGTGGGAAGATACGAAAGACCAGAAAAGACAACCGGTAAAAGAGTAATCAGACCCAAAACCACAAAGGACATTCGGGCCATTTTTCTACGGTTATAACGAGACTTTACGTCCACGGTAGGTTTGAAAAAATCGAAAACTATAATGGTGACTTTATAAGAAAGGATCAAAAAAAGAATAAAATAGGCGATCAGAATCAACTCTTCGGAAAGACTTCGATCCCTCGCCTTCAAAAGAAGGAATGGGTTGATACTTTTCAAAAAATCGATTACAAAATACATCAAAGACCTTTTTGTTTACGAATTGTTAATATGATATCTCTGGATTCCACGGGAACATCGAAAACGGGAAAACCCGGTTTTTCCAAAAGGACAAAACGAATCGAACCGCCCAAGTTTTTTTTATCGTGAAGCATGTGTTTGGCGAGTTCTTTGGATTTTAATTTGACCTGAAACGGAAGTTTGTAATTTTTCAGAGTCTCGATCGTTTCTCGTATGGTGATCGGATCGAGACCCGATTTTTGTTCGCTGATTAAAAGCGCGGTTACAAGACCGATCGCAACCGCCTCTCCGTGAGAATATTTCTTATACCTCGTGACGGATTCGATCGCATGAGCGGTGGTGTGTCCGAGGTTTAGAATTTTTCGTAGTCCCGTTTCCTTTTCGTCGTTCGAAACCACGTTCGCCTTAAAACGAACCGATTCCGCGATTAAGTAAGGAAGGACCGTAGAATTTACATTCAAATCTTTGAATGAATGTTTCTTGACTTTTTCCCAATACTCGCCGCCGGAAAGAAGAGAGTGTTTTATGATTTCTGCCTGACCGCACCTCCATTCCCTATCGGGCAAGGTAGACAAAACGAACAAAGGAGCGAACACGAATTCGGGCTGATAAAAAGAACCGATCATGTTTTTTCCGAAGTCGGCGTTTACCGCAACCTTACCTCCAACGGAAGAATCCACACAAGCAAGGAGCGTCGTCGGAATCTGAACGAAACGAATTCCTCTCAGATAAGTGGAAGCGATAAAACCCGCAAAATCCCCCACGACCCCGCCGCCGAACGCAAGAATCAAAGACTTACGATCCGCCCCGTATTCAATGAGTCGGTTGTAAATATGACCGGTTCGATCGATGTGTTTCGATTTTTCTCCGCCTTTGATATAGATCTCTTTGACGGAAATTCCGAGAGAGGATAATTCTTTTTCAAGATATTTGTAATAGATAGAATGAATCGATCTTTCCGTGATTAAAAAAACGGAAGTGACTCCGGGAAGTTTCGCAATCTCTTCCGACAAACCGGAAAAATCGGAATGAAGATGAACCGGAACGGATTTGTGTTCCGTATTCACTGGAATTGTTTCGATAAGACTCATTTTTTTTCCGATACCCAAGTGCTTTTGATAAACGGCGCTGATTTAAAATCTCCTTCCAAAAGGAAGAATTTGATGTCGGGCCTAAGATCCATTTCACGAATCGCCGCCGGAGAAAAATAACCGAAACCCGTAATCGCCCTTTCGTTCAGGTTGAGTTCAGGAACTTCTTTTTTGACGTTCACCGAAA
>NZ_CP040840.1:1162500-1177500 GCF_006874765.1 Leptospira weilii | reverse complement strand
AAAAACACAATTTGCGAGAGGATTCTCTTATTTTAATAACTCACAATATTCGTCCTCTCGAGAAAGTTTTTTAAAAGCGCTTTCAATTAAGAACGACTTTACATTAGCCCGGCTCCTACTCTCGAACTCATATTATCTCTCCGGTGACTGGCCCGAAAGCATGTCGGAATTAGAACAAATAGAAGGGATTGCAGGTCTCAATCAAATTCAAAAAGCGAGATTAGACGCGCTTAGAATCAATTTAGCCGGCGGAAGCCAAGATTTAGCGCTCCGTTATTATTCCTCAATCTTAGGTGACGACCTCCGACGTTTCAGATTTCGAAATCCATCCGACGTAGCCGTCGACGAGGACGGTTTTCTTTATGTCCTTTCTTTTGACACAGCAAACATAGTAAAGTTTGATCCGAATGGTAACCCGGTAGACAATTTCAAAGGTTCCCTAGGTCGGAATTTATCGGGTCCCTTATTTTTCTCATTGAGAGGGAATTCAATTTTTGTAACCGACTTTAAGGCTGATAAGATTTATGAGTTCAATACAAAAGGCGAATACCGCAACCGATTCGGAAATTCAGGAAAAAGAAACGGAGAATTTCACGGGCCAACCGGAATATTCTTCACAAAAAGTGGATATCTTTATGTCTCTGATTCCGGAAATAATCGGCTTCAAAAGTTAAAAGCAGATGGTACTTTCGTTCAAGAAATCGGGGTCGGAATTCTACGCAACCCGTCCGGGCTCAAAGTAAATTCCCAAGGGGAGATTTATGTGGCCGATCGGGGAAATTCTAGAATCGCCGTATTTGATTCAGAAGGAAATTTTCTCAGAGAAATTACGAATCCAAATGTCCTATTGTCTCCCCGCAATTTAACAATTCGAAAAAACGAAATTTATATCTCAGACGAAAAGTCGGGACTCGTCATTTACAACACCGTGGACAATACTTGGAGATTATTAGATTCCTTTCGAGATTCGAAAAACGTAATACGGAAACTAAACCAACCTTTCTCTTCAACCTTCGATTATACCGGAACACAATTCATCGCGGACTTCAATCGGCATCGAGTGGAAATTTTTAGCCCCTCCAATCAATTGTCTTCCAACATGGATATCGTATTGGAAAAAGTTTTAAATCAAGAATATCCGGATATTTCCGTTTTTCTCCGCATAAGAGACCGATCAGGTCGAGATATCAAGGCGATACCAAGAAATTCCTTTAAAGTTTATGAATATGGAAATCTGTCCCCATTGATCGGACTTGCAGATATGCAACAGTTTAACAATCGGATCTCGGTTTCCCTCGTTTACGAAAACACTTCCGAAGTTAAATCGGCTTATCCAATATTCGAAAAATCCCTGAGACCTCTTCTAACTTCGCTTCGTCAATACGACGGAATAGAGGTTCTTCGCTCCGGTACGGAATTGATCAAGACTTCCGATTTCAATCACTCAATGTATGAGATTTTTAGAATATTAAGAACATCTCCTAGTGACTCGAACTCTAAGACAGGGAAAGCGATTTACAGAGGAATATCAGATTTACTCAGTCGTCTTGGACCGAGAATCGTTTTGGTTCTGATCTCGGGTAATTCTTATCCGGATTCGTTCACTCAGATTTCACCGGAAAAAATTATCCGTTATTCCAAAGCGCATTCGATTCCCATATATTTCTTATCGCTTTCGGATACCGGGCCCGCAGTCGATACGTATAAGACGATTGCGGCTTCCACCGGTGGAAAATTCATCTTAATTCCGGGTGAAGGATTAGAAAAGAACCTTTACGACTCCTTTTTATCTCATAAGGACAGGCGCTATATCGTATCCTTCAAAAGTAGAATCGACATGGACAAAAAAGATTTTTATATTCCCTTGATCATAGAAGCGAATTTTAGAAACACATCCGGCAAGGTTGAAGCAGGATTTTTTACAAAATGATTTTACGTTTTTTACAAAGGCGCTCCCTTGGCATCTTAGGCCTGTTCTTATTCATCGGACCGATTTCTTCCGAAAATACGATTCAAAAAATTCAGGAAGGAGAGTCCTTTCTCAAAGCTCGCAATTACACCGCTGCCTACCAATCTTTTTCCGATGCGTCCCGTTCCAACCCCATGTCGACTCGTTCTTTACTTGGACTCGCGGACGCGGCAAAACATCTTCATAAAGATAAAGAAGTCTTCGAAGCATATAACAAGATTCTCGCTCTCGAACCAGAAAACAAAACCGCAATCAAAGGAGCCGTCTTAGCCTACGCCCGTAAAAAAGAATATCAAAATTCTCTAAATCTCTTAAGACCTTCCTTGGAAATCGACCCATTCGATCCAGTTTTAGCTCCGGTTCAAATTCAAATTCTTTTGGAAATGGGAAACTACGAATCCGCTCTCAAAAAACTGGAAGTCTCCAGGTCCAAATTTCAAAACTCAAAAGAAATTCAAATTTTAGAAGCGAAAGTAAACGGTAAAACCGGTAATTTTTCCAAATCTTATCATCTTTGGAACAAAGTTCTCGCGTCCTCTTCGGACGATCCCGATTTATTTTTCAACATGGCTTCGTTATTGATCGATTGGTCCCAAAAAAGCTCCGATCAAGAGAAAAGACAAAAATTGGAAATGGCGTCGGAAAAATTAGAAAGAGCGATTTCCTTATATCCCGATTTTGAAGAAGCGATAGACTCGCTTATAAGAATTAAAATCTGGCAAGGAGACTTTTCATCCGCGGCTTCACTTTCCCGCAAACTCGTTTCCCTTTTCCCTCAAAACCCTTTGTATCTCTATTTGAAAGCGTTTACCGAAGAAAAAGGGGCGGATAAAGATTTCTCGGCAAAAGACGCGTTAACCGAAATATTAAAATTAGACGACTTAGATTCGATATCAAGACAAAAAGCGGAGTCTGTCGCACTGAGCCATTTTCCGGAAAATCATTCTTTCCGAAGAAAACTCGGCGAGTATAGAATGCAACGCTTCCGTTCCTCTAAAAATTCTCTTTTATACGATATGGCCTCTCATCACCTCGCTTCCGCTAGAGAACTGATCCCCGGTCAACCGGAAGTTCAATTTCAAACCTTATCCGAATACAAAAGAACCAATTTTTTTCCGCGTTATCTCAATCTCCTTTTATTTTTGAGGAAAAAATATCCGGAAAATCAAAAATATCAGTTCGAAATTGAAAATCTTCTGAACTCTATGAAACAATCGATCGCCTATAAAGAAGGATTGCTCGAAATCGCAGGCGACAATCTTGTGGAGAACTACGGAAGAACCCCGCCTGTTCTCTTATTGTTCGATCTTTCCGATAAATCTTATTTGGGCGATTATCCGGATCTCGCGCTCTTAGTTTCCTCTTCCGTGCGTAGAAATCTCTCTTTAAATCCCACCGTCTCCCTTTCGGAGGTTTTAGAATCCGTTCGGAATAATCCGTCTTCCTTTGATATTAAAGCCGATCCTTATACGGAAATCTTGCCCTATACGGAATCCGCCTTTCTCAAAATCAAAGACTCCGCAAAAGATGGGATTAAACCTAGATTTCTAGTTTATGGTTCTTTAAAATACGAAAATCATTCATTGCATATAGACTGGACGATCAAAGATTCCAAACACGAAAAAATCCTCTCCGCGTTTAAAGTATTCTCAAAAGGGAGGGATTTTATTCCGGAAGCGGTAGCAAGATCCATCTCTAAAATTTCAGCGGCGATTCCCCCGAGCGGCTCCGTCTTAAAAGTAAAAGACGAAGACATCGTCATCAACGTCGGAATTCTGGATGGCTTAAAAAAAGGTAATAAGGTTCAGATCTTCAATACCTCCGGAAAATCCGGAGAGGCTACGATTGAAGAAATCGATTATTTTCTTTCCAGAGCCGTTCCGGATAACGGAAACAAAGGCTTAAAATCAATTTCCGAAGGTGATCGAGTATTCTGGAAACGTTAATCATTGCGGACCGGAAAATCACTAAAATAATCCAATATCTCGTCCGCAATCGTACTTTCAATCTTCAGGATTTCTTCCGGTTCATGACGATCGGCCAAAGCCAAAATCCAAATTCTTCCCTGGATCTTTACTTTAGAAATTTCTAATTTTCGAACCCTCAAAGGAAACCAATTCGGAAACTCGGAAACACCCCTATAAATCCTAGCTTTATCATTTCTAAATACATTCCGATTGACACGTATCTTAAATCTATTTAGAATATTCTGATATTCTATATCCAAATCCACGTCAGGATAAATACAAAATTCCTGTTTTTCCGATCTCCAATCGATCCGAGAACCTTCCAGACAAATCTCATCCTCTTCGGTGATTTCTATCATGATCGGATACGTATGTTTGGTATTCAGGTTTTTCTTTCGATCATAACCCACTTGAACGTTGGCATGTCCGCCCTTTCTCTCAATTCTTAAATGAAACGAGGATTCAGGTCGATTTGCAAGATGTGCTCGTATCACCGCAACTGCCTCTTCCGAAAATCGCAATGGAAAAATCGTATTTCTATGAGCCTTATTATTCCGATTCAATCTCATTGACAGATTATTATATTAACGTGAGTGCGGTCTAACAAAATGAGTAAGAATTTTCTAAAAGTATAAATCCCCGCCAAAGATTCAAAGTTGTTCCTTATTCTCTTTAGATCAAATTGTAGAACCTAACTCCTCTTTGAGCTTTCTGGCCTCTTCGAAATCGGGTTTGATCAATATCGCACGATGTAAATACTGAAGGGATCTTTCGGGACGATTCCAAATTTTATACAGAGTGGCAAGATTGTAGAGTGAAATGTGAGGCGCATCGTTCAATTCACAGCGTAAGGATTTTTTAAGCCAGTAAACCGCCTCGTTTTCCTTTCCCGCTCTTAAAAGTATGATTCCGATTTCGTTGCAGGGGTTTCCGTAATTCGGATTCAACTCCACAGATTTATAAAAGTGTGTGAGCCCTTTTGCCGAATTTCCTCTCTGATTTTCAAGAAGCCCTAAATAGAAATAAGCCTCGTGACTCTCCTCGCTTTCCAAAGTAAGCTTGAACAAATACTCTGCCCTGTCCGAATCGCCTTTCTTATAAAAATATTTCGCCGCTTCTAAAAAGTCCGAAGGAGTAATGTTTTTCAATTCCTTAACCCGTTTTTATTTTTATTTTCGGTTTGGAATGGTTACGGCTTGATTAAGTTTTTTTTCAATACGTCCGCTACTTGTTCTGCGATCGATGCTCCATCCAACCCATACGCTCGGACAATGTCTTTCCTTTCTCCGTGATGAATTGGCTCCGGCGGAAACCCGAACGTTTTGACGTATTTCGATAAATTTTCAGGAAGAATCCGATTGAGCAAATATCCGGAAGCTCCCGCGTCCACATAACTTTCGTCTAGTATCACAAAACGTCTCACACAAGACAATTCTTCGTTGAGTGCTTCCACTCCAAGTGGTCGTAACCATATGAGATCGATAAGCGTTACGCTGAAGCCCGCACTTTCCAGAAGCTCGGTCGCTTTTTTGGCTTCGTCGATCATGGATCCGATCGACAAAAAAGCAAGATCCGTTCCTCTTTTGAGAACTCGTAGTGTTCCAGGTCGAAGATCGGCTTCTTTGTAAAAATCCAAGGTCTTTAAGTCCACACTCGCCTTCGGGAATCGAATTGCAATCGGAGCCTTGTCGTATGTTTCCATCCATCGAAGCGAATCAATCATGTCCTGTCCGTTAGACGGAACAAATACGTCCATGTTCGGTAGTCCGAGCAGATATCCTAAATCGAAAAGCCCTTGATGCGTTTCCCCGTCCGGTCCCACACACCCCGCACGATCAATCACAAACCGCACAGGTAAATTCATCAATGATACATCCTGGACAAGCTGATCGATTGCCCTCGTTAAAAACGTCGAGTAGATGCACATATAAGGAATGATGCTTCCGTTCGTCATTGCTCCGGCAAACGCTATGGAATGTTGCTCTGCTATCCCCACATCAAAGAGGTGGTCAGGATATTTTTCGGCGTATTCTTTAAGCCCGCTTCCTTCGATCATCGCCGGCGTGATTGCCGCAATTTTAGGATTTGTTTCCGTCAGTATCGACAGCATTTTTCCCACAATCTTGCTGTATGCGATCTTGGAAGTATCTCCACTGTCCATCGCCCCGTCTTCTTTTCGAAACGGAGTCACTCCGTGATACTTGATCGGATCCCTTTCCGCAGGATCATATCCTTTTCCCTTTTGTGTGATTAGATGAAGCAATATGGGTCCCTTCATTTTTTTCACTTTTTCGAGCATGTTCACGAGTCGAATCACGTCATGCCCGTCTTCAGGCCCGATATATCCGAATCCTAAATCCTCAAAAAGCCCCCCGGGCGTTAAGACGTCTTTGAATCCCTTCTCCACTCTTTTGAAAAATCTCTCGGTCGCAGGCCCGATGATAGGCAGCCACTTTAAGAAAGTGTAAAATACTCTCTTCCAATGATTGTAAAAATGAGACGTTATGATGTTGTTGAGATAGTTAGAGATGGAACCCACATTCTTCGAAATCGACATGTAATTATCGTTTAAGATTACGATCATGTCCTTCTTTAAATGACCGGCGTGGTTCATCGCTTCGAGTGCCATTCCGGTCGCTATCGACGCGTCTCCGATTATGGCTACTACGCTGTAATCCTCTTCCTTTGTTAGATCCCGGGCCGCGGCTTCCCCTAACGCTTGCGATATCGAAGTTCCCGCATGTCCCGTGTTATAAAGATCGTAAGGAGATTCCTCCCTTTTCGGAAATCCGGAAAGCCCGTTGAACTTTCGCACGGTTTTGAGTCTATCCTTTCTTCCGGTGAGAATCTTATGCGGGTATGTTTGGTGACCCACGTCCCAGATCAGTCGATCTTTTGGTGTGTTGAATACGTAGTGAAGCGCTATCGTTAGCTCCACGACCCCCAAATTACTCGCAAAATGTCCGCCTACCCCTGATAGAGTATCAATGATGTAATTTCGAACCTCTTTACAGACCTGCGGAAGTTTTTCCAACGGTATGTTTCTGAGATCGGCCGGATAGTTAATCCCATCCAGCAAAGTTGATTCCTGTTGCATGAAAACTTTCTATAATCTTATTAATTTTTCAATTCACCTGCAAAGGTTTTCTTAATAGTTTCAGGTCTTCCTCGTTCACTAAATCCAATAATTCGTAGATTCGTACGGGTTGAGTTTTCCCTTTTACTTTAATCAAGTCCAGTTCTCTTGCGACGACCCTGTCCTTTACCTTCTCATAAGTGTACTCGGAGATAATAATATGGGTTCCGTATTCCTTATTCGTTCCTTCCAATCTGGATCCTAAGTTGATCGTATCTCCCATACAAGTGTAATCCATCCTGTGAGAACTACCCATGTTTCCCACAACTGCAGGTCCGGAATTGAGTCCGATTCCGATATCCATTTGGGGCAGATCCAAACTCTTCCATTCTTCCTTCAAAGTGGCGAGTCTTCTCATCTGAGCAAGCCCGGCCGCGCACCCATAGTAGGCATGATCTTCTAACGGCACAGGCGCGCCCCAAAATGCCATGATAGCATCCCCCATGTATTTATCAATCGTTCCCTTAAATTCAATGATGATCTCCGTCATCTCGGAAAGATATTGATTCAAAAATTGAACCAGTTCTTCCGGCCCCATTTTTTCCGACATTGTCGTAAATCCCCGGATATCGGAGAAAAAAATCGTGATGTCTCGTTTGGATCCCCCCAGATTCAAGTTGTCCGGATTTTTTAGTAGCTCATCCACGATATCCTTGGATACGAACTTGGAAAACGTACTCCGTATGTATTTCACGTTTTCCTCTTCCGTTAAAATCCGAAATCCGATCAGTCCGATAAAAATAAACAACTGCTCCAATATCACAGTCGGATACAAATGCACCAAGTTGAACTCGGAAAAATTTACGAGCGTTCCGATCGAATAGATGAGCGCAGTCACTAAGAAAAACAAAAATGCCAACCAGGTTTTTAATCGAGGTTGTACAAGGCCCCCTAATATTCCCACAAGAATTAAAATTAAAAATTCTCCCCATAACGGAAGCTCAAAGAGAAAATCTTGATTGAGAATCGTGTTGATCGAAGCCGCGTGGTGTTCGATCCCGGACATATCTCCAAATGGCGATAAATGCGTATCTTTTGCCGCTCCAGCTCCAGTCGCATAATACATCGCTACGAGGAAGATCGTGTTTTGAAATTGAGACGCGGTTTCCTCGTTCCACTCCGTCGCCGCTTCGAAAATTTCATGCGCTCGGAATGAATATAGCCCTCCCGGAAAATTAATCTGCATCTGTCCGTCTTTGTCTATCGGAATTATGATCTCACGCTCTTCGTTCGGTCGATTCATAATGTCCTTAGTTTCCATCTTCAAAGTTTTACGGTTGAAACTCGTCAAGGTCTTTTGCGGAATATTCTTGATCTTGACGTATCTGCCCATCACAACCTCTACGTCTCTCTTCACATCCACACCGAGGTAATTACACGCTATGATTAAATCAATGGACGGATAATATTCCGTTTCTCTTAAAGGCCCCGCATTCAACAATTTCGCGACAAGAGGCATTCTTCGATTAAGCCCGCTTTCGTCTTTTTTAATATTCGCGAATCCTAATCCGGATGCTTTTTCCGCCACAGGCTCTATCGGAGGCTGTGGAAATTTCAGCCAAGATGTTCCGACATCCTCCGGATCTTCCACGTTTTCTAATTTGAACTTTCTTAGCACATCGATCCGTTTTTCCAAATTCAGGATGGAACTCTTGGATTCTAGACTTGTTTCCATCGGATAGTCAAACATGACCTGCGAATTTTTCGCCAAGGCTTCGGCCATTTCTTCCGTTTGTCCCGACTTATAGTCCACGAAGAATATATCGAACATCAGCTGATTGGACGTGTTCTTAAATATGTCTATGATGTTTGCATAATATTTCCAAGGCAAAGGCCATCTTCCTTGTAACTTTTCCAAGGAAGTGGTCGTGATTCCGATGATCTGTATGTCCTGCCTTGCTCCTGGCGGTGGATTGTAACGTGTGTATTCGATCGTTCCCTGTTCGGATTCTTTCTCGCTCTTGTTCACCCCGGATCTGAGCAATGTAAATCTCCAAGACACGGAGGATTCTTCCAATTCGGAGAGAGGCGTAAAAACCTGATATAGGAAAAACATTGAAAACGAGACTACCATCGATAGCCAAATACCTCCGGACTTTTGTTTATCCGAAGTGTTGACTTCTATGAACTTATAGATCGGATACGAACTGATCAAAAGTAATACGAATCCCCCAAGCAAGAATTCGGTGTTGTGTGAAAAGCTCGGAAAAAATGCTGTAAATGTTATGAAAACAATCCCCATTCCCCCCAGTATTATCGAAATAATGTGGAATGGAGTGATTTTAAATTTGATTTCGCTCATACGTCCCTCCGACCTTGATCGGGGATCAGTATCCCATCCGTCAGAGTTTCGTCAATATTTTCCAGACTTTATCACCCGTTCTAGCTTTGTTTTCATTTTTTACTCTGCTTCACGCTCCACACTCATTCATCCCAAAACCGTTCCGGTTATGAAGAATTCTTCTTTTAAATCCGGGTTTACGTTTTGCTCGATTCGTAAATCCGGTAACCTTTGCTCATTTTTAATTCCGGAAAACCTGGTTCGAACCAACCGGCTTCAACCGAAAATTCTCCGAAAAACCTTACACTTTCTTTTATCGCATTGGGACGAAACTTTGATTCGGAAACGTTTTTTGGGGAAGAGGCTGGTATATGCGAGATATCAGGAAAAAAATCTGAATCTACAAAAGATGAACTTTCGTCCTTTCGAAGAGGATTGGTGCAAACTGGGAATCCTTGCTTGGGGACTGGGGGTTTCTCGATGTTTGTTATTTTCTCTGTTATTAGAATGGTCAATAGAAAGGACCCCCAGAAAAACAAAACCCTATGGAGTTCCAACAATTTTGAAGATTACCAGAGAAATTCGCTTTTCACAAAAACTTCTACAAAGCCAAATTCAGCTGGGAAGGGCACATCCAATTTAAAACCCTTCGCTTCTCAATTTACAACACCTCAGAGAAACGCACATAGCTTCTTATTTCATAGAAGCACGAATTTCCGATGCATACGTAAAAAGTTTACTTATGCAAACCTCTCGATTGGAGCCGTTTTCTTCGATGATTTTTTGTATGGCAGAGCCAATAATCACCCCGTTCGCGTAAGTCGAAATTTCCCTAGCCTGATCCGCAGTGGAAATTCCGAACCCTGCACAAACCGGAAGACCAACCTTGCTACGCACTACTCGGATTCTTTCTTCCAAACCGTCCGCGAGAGCACGTCGTTCCCCGGTCACACCGTAGGAAGTCACATAATAGATAAAACCCGACGCAAGAGATTTCATAGATTGAATCCGATCGCTTGTAGTTGCAGGCGTCACAAGATGAATGAAATCGATCTTTTTTCGTTCCAATTGGGAAAAGAACTCTTCCGCTTCCGGAGTGTCAAATGGAAGATCAGGAATGATCAAACCTTGGATCCCCGAGTTTTTGGCGCTCTCCGTAAAAGATTCCAAACCCATAGAATAAAGTGGATTAAAATACGTTAAATACACGAGGGGAGTTTGTGGATGTAATTTATGAATTTCTGCGGTGATCTCTAAAATTTTTTTCATGGAAAAAGGATGACTCAACGCTCGTTTGAAGGCTTTTTGAATCACCGGACCATCCGCGACCGGATCGGTAAATGGAATTCCCAATTCTAAAATTCCAGCACCGCCTCGAATCAAAGCATCCGCCCAAGAAACGCAGGATTCGTAATCCGGATCTCCCAAAGAGACATAAGGGATGAAAACGCTTTTATCGGAGGAAAAAACGGAAGAGATGGCGTTCAAGAAAATTCTCCTTTTCTAAGTCTTGCGACCTCGGCAACGTCTTTGTCCCCTCTTCCGGAAAGGCAGATGAGAACGTCTTCTTTTTTCCCCATTGATTTCGCCAGATCTTTTGCAAAACGAAACGCATGAGCAGTTTCTAATGCAGGAATGATCCCTTCGATCCGACATACTTCAAGAAAAGCATCTAAAGCACCTTCATCATCCACATTGACGTAAGTCACTCTCCCGCTTTTGTGAAAATAAGCGTGTTCCGGACCAACCCCAGGATAATCCAAACCTGCAGACACGGAATGTGCCGGAACGATTTGTCCGAATTCATCTTGGATCACCAACGTTTTGGTTCCGTGTAAAAACCCGGTTCTACCGAATTGGATCGTTGCAGAATGATGCCCAGGTTCGGTAGAATAACCTCCGGCTTCCACTCCGTAAAGCTTTACCTTTCTATCTCTTAAAAAGCCGTAAAACATACCGATAGCGTTCGAGCCGCCACCGACACAAGCGATCACAGCGTTTGGAAGTTTACCGTTTGCTTTTTTAAATTGTTTTCTGGATTCGATACCGATTACCGATTGAAAGTCTCTCACGATGGTAGGAAACGGATGCGGACCGATGGAAGAACCGACGATGTAATGTGTATTAGAAACGTTTAATGCCCAGTCTCTCATCGCTTCGCTCGTCGCGTCCTTGAGAGTCGCGGTGCCGCTGGAAACTCCTACGACTTTGGCACCCATCATTTTCATCCGGATCGCATTGAGTTCCTGACGACGAAGATCCTCTTCCCCCATATAAACGACTGTTTCCATCTGAAACATAGCGCCAACTGTCGCCGTCGCCACTCCATGTTGCCCCGCTCCGGTTTCCGCAATAATTCGAGTTTTGCCCATCGCCTTTGCGATCAATACTTGACCGATCGTATTGTTGATCTTATGCGCGCCTGTATGATTTAAGTCTTCTCGTTTGAGCCAAATCCGAGCCCCGTTCCAGACCTTTGACAAACGTTCGGCATAAGTAAGAGGAGAAGGACGACCGATATAATTCTTGCGATAATACTCGAGTTCTTTATGAAAACGTTTGTCCTTCCGAAGCTTTTTGTACATAGCTTCAAGTTCCACAAGAGCGTCGTGAAGAATTTCGGGAGAATAACGGCCGCCGAATTCTCCGAAGTAACCCACTTTTGGGGAATGACGTTCTTTACCCATAATTACTCCAATTCTGCGAAGAGTTCCTGACGCAGAGATTCCACCCTCGCAATTAAATTCTCAAATCCGGCAAAGACAAAGGATTCCTCCCTGTCTTTTTTACGATTGTAAATACCAATTTCCCCGTTTTCGAAGAATTTTTTACCAATCGTTACTCGAATCGGAAAACCGATCAGTTCGGAATCCTTGAGTTTAAAACCAGGACCCACGTCCCGGTCGTCCCAGAAAATTTCGATTCCTTCGTTCTTTAGAACATTATAAAATTCTTCCGCTTTGGAATATTGTTCCTCGCCTTTTGTGATGCTCACAAGTGTGACTTCGAACGGTGCGATGCTGATCGGCCAAAAAATCCCTTTCTCGTCGTTGCACTGCTCGATGACTGTGGCCATGGTTCTGTTAACACCGATTCCGTAACAACCCATGGTAAGAACCCTGGATTTTCCGTTTTGATCCAAAACCTGAATTCCGAAAGCCTTCGTGTATTTTTCTCCTAGTTTGAATATATGGCCGACCTCGATCCCTTTCTCGGCTTTTAAAGGAGAATTACAATTCGGACAAAGATCCCCTTCTCTTGCTAATGCGACATCGGTAAATTCCGGAAGACCGGAAACTTCCTTTTCCAAAATAAAACCTTGGGTGTGAAAATCTTCCTTAGACGAACCGACCACATAAGGAAAATCTTTCCGAAGGGAACGATCGTATAACACCTTTATCTTGTCGTTTGTAGAAATCGGAGAAATAAAACCCGGGACCAACCCAAGTTCCCGAATTTCCAGATCGGTCATCGGCTCCGAGTCCGTAATTCGAAGAAGAGAATGTAGTTTATGAAGATTGAGTTCCAAATCCCCGCGTAAGAACACAAGAATCTTTTTCTTATCCGATTTGAGCGCAATCGCTTTGATTGTTTCGGCCTCGGAAATTCCCAAAAAAGCGCTGACTTCGGCAATCGTCTTTTTTCCCGGCGTGGAAATTTCTTTCCTCTCGGAAAGTTTCGCAGGCACATTTCCTTTTTTTAATACAAGAGGGGTTTTTTCGCTATTGGAACTATAGCCGCAGGAATTACACAACAATAACGTTTCTTCTCCAATCGGAGAAACCACCATAAACTCTTCCGACGCAGAACCTCCCATACTTCCGGAATCCGCCTGCACGGGAATCGTCTTGAGGCCGCAGCGATCGAAAATCTTTCTGTAAGCAACCCGCATCGCTTGATATGTTTCGTCGAGAGAAACATCGTCGATATGAAAGGAATATGCATCTTTCATAATAAACTCTCTCGAACGAATCACTCCGAAACGAGGACGAATTTCGTCCCGGAATTTGGTTTGAATTTGATAGACGTTGATCGGAAGATCTTTATACGATTTCAAAAGAGGTTTTAATAAAAAACTGAAAGATTCCTCGTGTGTGGGACCGAGGGCATAAGAAAGATCGTGTCTGTCTTTGATACGGAACATTTCCTTCCCCATCGCGGTCCACCGGCCGCTTTGTTCCCAAAAATCAGAAGGAGTCAAAATCGGAAGATCGAACTCCAAAGCCCCCGTTTCGTTCATTTCTTCGCGAATGATCTGTTTGATCTTCTGGAGAATTCTGAGGCCGAGCGGAAGATAAAAGTAAAGACCCGCGGAGGACTTACGCGCAAGACCCGCACGGATCATAAGACGATGGGACGCGACCACCGCATCCGCGGGATTTTCCTTTTCTGTGGGAAGAATATATTTAGATGCTTTCATGCGTTTAGAAAATTCGCATTACATCGTTGAAGGTGACGTAGAGTCCGAGTCCGAGTAAAAACAAAAATCCGATTCGGAAAATAGACTCGATTACTCTACCGGGAAGAGGCCTTCCGGTGATCGCCTCATACGCATACAATACGATATGCCCACCGTCCGCCATCGGAATGGGAAGTAAATTCATAATCATCAAAGCGATCGAGATCCTGGCAACGAATTCCAAATACGTCTCCCAACCGATCTCCAAACTGATTCCCGCATACGATACAATCCCCACGGGCCCGGAAAGACTATCCTTTACGGAAAGAATCCCAGAAAACAACATCCCGATTCCTTTGAGAGTGATTTCCACATTTTCATAAACGTCTTTTCCCGCAACGATGAAAGATTCCAAAAAGCCTAGTTCTCTTTGCATCGGTTCCGGATTGAATTTCATATTGGGTCTAAATCCGAGAAGCCCGATCGGACGAACTTTCGGCTCGGCTTCCAATTTAAGATTCCCCATATCGACCGTAACGGTTTTTTCATTCTTCGTTTTAATATAAGCGAGAAGTTCCTCAAAACTAGAAAACGTTTTTCCGTCCACTGCCAGATTGAGGAGCTTATGACCGAGTTCGGGATCGTAACTCGCAAACTGGTAAGATTCCAAATTCAACTCGGGAAATTTCTGATCCCGAATATTCTTAAATTCTAATATATTGGCTCCTAGAACCGGAATCTCCACGGAAACAATTTCCGTGGACCAAGGATTTACGAGAGGATACGTTTTCCGATCCGCAACAATCGTCACGGTTCGGTTTTGATATTCCCCTAGAATCTTTTGAAGTTCCCCCACAGTGGAAACGGGCTTGCCGTTCACGGTCTGAATCACGTCTCCGTCGTTCAGATAGTTCAACGCTCTAGAACGGAGCAGATTTTCTTTCTCTTCTCTTTCTTTTTCGAGCAGAACTTCGGCGGGAATATCCCTTCCCTCAACGGCCTTTTTCAAACGCTCCTGGTAGTAATTTTCCGCTTCGTGAGATCTATCCAAACGAGAAGATAACCAATGCTGAAACTGTTCCGGATAACCAAATGTCGCAACGACCCTTCTTTCTCCGAAGGGCTCCACGCCAATAGTCGGAATTCCGGAAGAACGTTTCGGATTATAAACGATCCGGGGAATCACATTCCATTCCATCTTTTGCCCATCGCGCTCACCCAAAATTTTGAGAGCGTTCCCGGAGGACA
>NZ_CP040840.1:1085000-1155000 GCF_006874765.1 Leptospira weilii | reverse complement strand
TTTCAGGGATGGGGATTTGCTCAGTTTGATCTTGGCGAATATGGGTTTGTTATCCGGAAAAATTTTTTTGGTCCTAGGATCGTATTTGTGAGAACAGACCACACTCGCAGTAAGTCCTTTGATGACTTGAATGCTCTTAAGCGGTGTTTTAGATTGTAGTTTTACCGAAACCTCGGGTTCGGAAAATTCCGCTTCCAGATTCTTATCCAGGGTCTGGCATTTGATCGGTATTCCGAGTAGCAAAGTTTCTCCCGCGTTAGACACGCTTGCAAAGATGTTCACTCGAACCGTTACTTCTTTGATATTGTCCCGCACTTTGACCGCGGCGGGGAAATCCGGAAGTTTGTGTTTGATCGTAAACGACTCCGTTTTGTCTTTGAGAGATATCGGTGGAATCGTTATTTTTCCCAAACCTTCCAACATTCCGGGAGGACCGCTTACGCGGATTACGGAAGGGGATATGAAATGATTCGCTTTTACGTAGTTTTGCGGCAGATCTCCGGTAAACTTCACGTCAATCGGTAGTATTTTTATCGAAGTCGATTCCAGATTTACCTTGATCTTGTCGCGGAGTCTTGTGATTCGCAGTCCTGTCGGCGCGCCCGAAATCCTGTAAGCCGAAACCAAATTTTCTCCGGCCTTAAGTTCGGAAGTGTTGATATGCACCTTTAAAAACTGAGAATAATAATTCACATACTCGCGTACTCCCTCCACCTTTACGGGAACGGTCTTATCCGAGGTTTTAGAGACTACCAGAGTTCCGCCTAACTTCGGATATTCGATCGGAATCTGTATCTCCTTTACGAGTATTTTAGAATTCTGTAAATTCACATAAAATACGACCGCCAGTATAAGAGACCCCAGTTTCGCCTGCCAGTTGTTGAAGATCATCACCAACGATCCGCCCTTTCTTCGGAAGGGAAATTGTGTTTCTCCGAACCGCTTTCCCGCTTTTGCAGTATCGTATTCACCAAATTTTTGAGCTCGATCGGTTTGACGGGATGAGTCATTTCTCCGTCGTAACACACCGAAATTTCCCCGGTCTCCTCGGATGTTACGATTACGATGGAATCCGATTCCTCCGATATTCCGAGTGCGGCACGGTGTCTGGCTCCCATTCTCGCGTCGTCCAGATTCTGAGTCATGGGGAGAAACGCGCCTGCGCACGCGATTCGGTTTTGTTCGATGATGACCGCTCCGTCGTGAAGCGCGGAATTTTTCTTAAAGATGGTGAGTAGAAGATTGGAGGAGATGATCGCATCCAGTTGTACGGCTTGGTCGATGATTTCTTTCAGACTGTTTTCCCGCACGATCGCTATGAGTGATCCGGTTTTATTCTTTGCCATGATCTTGACCGCTTCGGTGATTTCTTCCAAATCGGTCATCTGTTTGAGTAGAAAGGGCTGAAAAATCTTCATCTTGGAAAGGTCCGCGGTGATTTTTCTGAGTTCGGGTTGTAGTAATACGATGATCGCAAATACCAAGGCGGGACGGATACTTTCTATGATCCAATCCAATAGTTCCAGTTCGAAATAACTCGCAAAAATTCCCAAGAACCATATGACCGCGACCCCGAGTAAAAGTTGAATTCCTCTGGTTCTTCGGATGGTCGTATAAAACTGATAGATGAAAAATCCCACGATCAATATGTCGATCACGATGACGAACGGATTTTTTCCGAGCGGGAAAAGAGATATATTCTTAAAGAAAAACAATCCGTAATCCCCGTCTTACAATCCTAAAACCGCAAACATATCGTACAATCCGGGTTTGCGTCCCACTAAAAACTCCGCCGCGTGAATCGATCCCACCGCAAAGGCTTTCCGATCCTGGGCCTTGTGTGTGATTTCGATCCTTTCTTCGGGTGTAAAGAAATAAACCGTGTGTTCTCCGATCACTTCTCCGGCGCGGAGTGTATGGATTCCGATTTCCTTGGGGTCCCTTTCTTTTAGTATCCCGTGTCTTCCGTGGATCACGTTCTTGGATGTTCTGCCTAACGTTTCGAGAAGGATGCTCTTCAGCTTTTCCGCGGTTCCGGACGGCGCGTCCTTTTTATGTCGGTGATGGATGTCTTGGATTTCTATGTCCGAGTTTTCTCCCATCACCTTGGCCGCAATTTCGGTTAACTTGAATAGTAAATTGACTCCGATGGACATGTTCGGAGAATATACGATCCCGATTTCTTTCGAGGCCACTTTGAGTGCGTCTTTTTGGAGTTCGGTCAATCCCGTGGTTCCGATCACTACCGGCTTTCGATTTTGGAGACACGCTCGTAACGTCGCATCCAAATTTTGATGCGTACTGAAATCAATGACGCAATCCGCCCCTCTTACCGCCGCTTCTATATCGGAGGAAAAATGCACCCCGTTCTGTTTGATTCCGGAATGAAGTCCCGAGTCCATTCCCAAAAATACGGAACTTCCGCTTACCACGGAAGAAGAAAGTGTGGATTTGGCGGAGGAAGAAAGCACCGTGATGATGGCGCGTCCCATTCTCCCGGAACCTCCGATCAGCGCAATTTGAACCTTTGAATCGGACATTTTCACTCGTACCCTTTTTCTTTCAGTGTTTCGAGCGCCTTTTTGTATTTTACGCTTGTTTCATTTTGGGAAAGTCCGGTCAAAGGCAGCCGGATCTCCGGTCCGCAGTGACCGAACCATGCCATTGCCGCCTTGATCGGTATCGGGTTGGTTTCCATAAACGATAGTGCGAAAACTTCTATAAAATCGTAATGTATCTTTCTGGCTTCGGGAATCTTTCCATCCTGAAAGTTCTTTACCATCTCTACGATTGCTTTCGGAAAGAGATTCGATACGACGGAAACTACACCTACTCCTCCGATCGCAAGCAACGGTAGAGTGAGGTTATCGTCTCCGGAAAGTACGGTCATTTTATTTCCCACCAGAGAAATCAGTTTTCCCATCTGTCCCAGATCTCCCGTAGCTTCCTTCATCGATCGTATCTGTTTTACTTCACTCAAACGTAGTACGGTTTCCGGTTGTAGATTTACGGAGGTTCTGCCGGGTATATTGTAGAGCATTACGGGCACGGATGAATGTTCCGCAATCGCCTTAAAATGTTGGAAGAGTCCTTCCTGAGTAGGTTTGTTATAATAAGGATTTACGGAAAGAATTCCGTCCACGCCGTCCTTACAAGCGGCTTCGGTTAGTTCAATTGCCTCTCGGGTGGAATTGGAACCGGTTCCGGCTACGACTTGGATTTTTCCCTGTACGGCTTTGACGGTTTCCCGGATCAATTCCGCGTGTTCTGTATGGGAAAGGGTCGGCGATTCTCCCGTTGTTCCACAAGGCACAATTCCGTTCACTCCCGCCTTGATTTGTTTTTCCAATAGTTTGTTATAGCTCTCGTAGTCGATTTTATCATTTTTGAATGGTGTGATGATCGCCGTATAAACGCCCTGAAACATAAGGTTAGGTTCTTTCCTTTAGCTTGATTTGGCAATCAAAATCGTTTCGATTTCTGATTGCAGCGAAGCTTCTTCCTTCCAGGCTGGATCGTTAGTGAAACTGTTTTCTTTTTTGTGGAATCCCGGACTTCTGTGTGTTCTCGTTTTTTTGGTCACATCCTTTTTCTCCTGGATCTATCTCCATTCCGAACGATTCGGCATCTCGGATATTTCGAATGAAAGAAGCATGCACGTCGGCACGACGAAAAAATCGGGAGGAATTTGGATCTTTCTTCCGGTTTTTTGTTTGGCCGTGTTCTGGTTCGGTGGATTTGAAATTCCGGATCGGAAAATTCTTCTTTTTTTTACGGGTCTGTTGTTCTTTTTTTCGATCGGCCTGGCGGACGATCTGTTTTCTCTCGGTTCGGGTTTCCGTCTCGTCTTGGAATTTTTTTTCCTGTTCATTTTTTTTCTTCTGGAACCGGTTCGATTTTCGTTTTTGGGTTTCGACACCGGATATGTTCCGGGACTTTCCACGCTTCTTTTGATCGTCTACGTTTTGTTCGTCGTTAACGTTTGTAATTTTATGGACGGTCTTGATTCGTACCTTTCCTCTCATTTTCTTCTTTCCGTCTTTGCGTTCCCATTTTTATTTCAATCCCAACTTCCTTCGGTTTTTTTTTGGATCTGCGCGGGCGTCTTCGGTTTTTTAGGTTTTAATTTACCCAAAGCGAAACTTTTTTTAGGAGATGCGGGTTCGCTTCCTCTCGGTTATTCCATTGCGGTTCTTCCTCTTTTATTCATTCAGGAAAAAAACTGGGGGCAGTTCGAAATCACATCCTCATTTTTTTTATTGCCCGTTTTTTTCGTGGACGGTGTCATTACCATCCTTCTTCGACTCAAAGATGGTGAGAATATTCTCAAAGCTCATCGCAGACATCTCTACCAACTAGTCGCCGTTAATTCGGCTAACAAAGGCTTAGTTGCATTTCTTTTTACGGTCGCTAACCTTCCGGCAATGTTTCTGTTTGCTATTCATCGTAACGCTGGTTTTCCGGGTAGTATCGTATTTTGGTTTTGCTTAGTGAGTTATGCTGGGTTGTATTTTTTTCTGTTTCGTAGGTTCGGTTTTTCTTCCAGGCATCCTTGATACGGTTCGTCCAAACTGTAATGTATGTAAAGTCCTATCCACTGATCCCTAACATCTGATTCCTAAAATCTCGCATTTACCAACATGTTTTCATGAAAATATCCTATTTTGGTATATTCTATTTCAGAATGTAGAATTTCTCCGTTTTGTTCAAATCCATCCATTCACGCGAAGCGAAAATTTTTTGCAAAAATCTAATCGCTGCCAGAAAAGACGCCGACCTTACTCAGTTTGAGGTTGCTATGCGTTTGGGCCAACCTCAATCTTATATTTCCAAAATTGAATCCGGTGAAAGGCGTCTTGACGTTATCGAATTCTGGAGAATCTATAAAATCCTTGGCAAATCCTTTGAATTTTTCTTTCATTTTGACGAAAAGCCGGAAGGTTCTGAGAAAAGATCCAAAACTCTCAAAGCGGCTAGCGGGAAACGTAAAAAAAAGCTTTCTAAGTCCTAAATCTTGCTATCGTTCCCTTTGTTTGTTATCCACTTTTAATTCTGCCCCCAATCGCGGATGTTACTGATCCCTATAAAAATAAATACCTATTTACTCCTTCGATTCCTTCCGATTCATATCTATCTCGCCAACGCATTACCGATTGTTTATTTACTTCAAGCTTTTTTGATACTCCGTAGCACGTGTAGCCTTTCTTCAGTAGATCGATTTCCTTCAACCTACGCTTTTCCAAGCGCTTTAATTTTTTCCTCTCCAATCTTTGCATTATGACAATTGTATATTATTGTTATATTTTGGTACTCTTTTTTGTAGGGATCAGTAAAATCCTGACATCTGACATCTATCCACTAAAACATGTTGCTTTACAGATTGAAGCGAAGACCCCAATTTCGGATAAACGAAATCATAGCAGATATATTGAATATACATAAAACTTAAATAACAAAGAAGTCCTTCTCCGAAATCCGCCCTATCCACTGACTCCTAAAATCCTGACATCTAACATCTATCCACTAAAACATGTTGCTTTGCAGATTGAAGCGAAGAGCCCGTTTTCGGATAAACGAAATCAGAGCAAAGATATCGAATATACAGAAAACTTAAATAACAAAGAAGTCCTTCTCCGAAATCCGCCCTATCCGCTGACTCCTAAAATCCTGACATCTAACATCTATCCACTAAAACATGTTGCTTTGCAGATTGAAGCGAAGAGCCCGTTTTCGGATAAACGAAATCAGAGCAAAGATATTGAATATACAGAAAACTTAAATAACAAAGAAGTCCTTCTCCGAAATCCGCCCTATCCACTGACTCCTAAAATCCTGACATCTAACATCTATCCACTAAAACATGTGTCAGACGGCGAAGGGAAGACTCTTTCCAAGACGCAATATTTGCCGTATGGCGAGACTTTTGTCCAACGTGAAGATTTGAACTTTGCTCCGAAATACAATTCGCAAGAACTCGATCGGGAGTCTGGGTTTTATTTTTACAATGCGGAGGTATTACGATCCTGGGATTGCGAGATTTACGAGTAAGGTAAAAGTGTGGTTCCAGGGCCTTTGTTTTCTTACCGAAAGCATAGCGATCGGAAAAACTCTCAATCGCCCGAACTTCAAAGCCTAAATCGAAAATCCATCGAATAAGAGATTGCAAACCCTATCACCGGTTCGTAGACTGCCTTAAAATTTTAGCAGTAGTTTGTCCCAAAACTTTGGTTCGTCGTTTTCTTGCGGATCGCATCAAAATTTTGAGATAAGCACATACTTTATCATCGGAGTTTTTTATGAAACAGCATCTAATACGAATCTTTAGCTACGGCTTTTTGGTTTGGTTGATTCCATTTATCGTCGCGATTCCGTTTTATTCGAGGGACGGAAAGTTACAGACCGATCTATTTTTGTTCAAAACGGCGATGCTTCTAGTAGGAAATTTCACGGGTTGTATTTTATTGGCCTCTCTCGCATTGAAAATCTCTGGTAAGAAATTTTCGATTCTTCTAAGCACAGGATTTATCTGGCTAGCAATCAACTGGGGATTGGATTTTTTAATTTTACTTCCGATGTCTAAGATGAACGCAGGAGACTATTTTATTCAAATCGGTCTTCGTTATCTAACTATGATTTTTATCTCCTCTACGATCGGTTGGGTTACGGATCGATCGATTAACAGATAGAAAAGAAAATCCGTCTGATTCAGAGTTTGTTTTAAAATCAAGACTTTGTTTGAAGAACTCGGCGGAAGTTTAACTTCCGCTTCGTAGAAAGTCGAACTAAAATCTTGAAATTTTTCTTTTATTTATTAGATTTTTCTAATTTTCGAACATATTGTTTTCGTATAAGATCGTATTTTTTCACAAACCAAGAAACAATTCACAACAAATAAAATTCCCATCTTCTGATAGTTCATCTTATATATGGTCGTTTTTATGTATCATCCCTTTTCCCTACATGCGTGGGGTTGAACCGGCGACCTAAACAAATGAATGGTATAAGTTAAGACTTAACTTTTCCTTTTCTCCATATGCATGGGGTTGAACCGATACCCCTTTGAGTTCAAAAACGCGGAAAAAGCTTTTCCCCACATGCGTGGGGTTGAACCGTGGCCCAGTGAACCAGAGCGAGAATCAGCAGGTTCTGAACATCGTCCAGGCGATGCTCGGTAACATTTCATGGAATGTTCGGGCGGTGTCGCTCGTGTGTAACAACGAAGCATCCGTCGTTCTGCACTTTGTTCTCGCGGAGGATCAGCCAGAGGACCGAGAAGAAATTGAGGATATCGGATTCGAATTCGAGGCGCTCCAATTTTCGAGGATTGATGTCGATGTGGTCGTTACCGTGAACGCTGGTCCATTAATAGATGGGGATACGCCAGGACGCATCGTTTACCTGCGAAAAGAATCCTGACCTGCATTGCCTGTCTTGCTCCCCACCTTTTTTCCCCACATGCGTGGGGTTGAACCGATCTATTAAATGCGTCAACATTGACGCATTTGCTTTTCCCCACATGCGTGGGGTTGAACCCGCAGAATATTTTCGTAGATTGTTTTCAAAGAGCTAATCTACAAACCTTGACTTCACTAAAGGTAATTGACTTATTAATCGAAGCCAAATTCGTCCTCTTTCGTATTTATATTTTTCGCTTTTAAATGATATTGTGTTTTTCTCAATTCTTTCCAACTTTTCATTTTTTGACGAGAATAACATTTATCATTACATGCATTAGGAATATGTTTAAAAGACCTATTTGGTCTTGGTTTTACTTTTACCCAAGTCCCATCGTCTAATTCCCAATCAATATCAAAAGATTGTCTTAGTTCATTGGCAATAGAAATTCGTTGAAAGTAACTAAGATAATTGTGTTTAAATCCCCAAGTTTTTTTGTAGTTTATTTCTCTTAATAAACTACGAAGTAAAAAAATTTGCATCAAATCCAACCCTCCAAGGCTAATTTAATGTTTTGTTAATTCCTTTTTCATAGAATGGACCTTTTATTTAAATAAGTAAGGTGTCGAAGGATAGATTCGAACCACCGTTATGCTTAATATGATTTTAAGAAAGACTCAGTTTAAATGAATCATGAGTCAAATTGTTATTAAATCATTTTTTGTGTTTAACAAATATTCCATTTGTCACCTTTACCAATTTGGCTACATCCCATATATGTTTCATCATTTTCGCTCATCATAATTATTTCTATGATTGCTTGACCAATCCTGGACTCGAACCTGGAATTGAGAGTTTATCTCATACTTGTATGTAACATAGAAGGAATTCATTACTGAATTCAAGTTAATCTTACATTCAAATGCTGTTGCAAGTGCCTGTATACTTGTGCGTCTACCATTCCGCCAATCGGTCAATTTTGAACTTAGTTAAGCGGAGTAACTAAGTTCTTAAACTATCAGATTGTTTTCGCTACAATCGCCGCTTTTTTTATAAACCCAAAAAAGCAAATGACTTCATCACCCAAGGATCATCTACATGTACAAGAAAAATATTCAAAAGATAAAATCCAAACCTTTTGTTTATTTTTTCTTTCACTTATTACCTCTTCTTCCCCACATGCGTGGGGTTAAAATTTTCAGTTTAAACAAAATAGATGGGCAATAGAATTGGGAAACAGAATCCGATTGAAAACTTTCAATGTAAAACTCATTCTCAGGAATCAACACGAAGAATAATATTTCACCGCGATCATTGAATGATAAAGTGCAATTTAAAACCAACCTACATTTGACTTCACTCTCTGTGCAATACCTTTAAACATTTTATGAGAATGAATTCTTCGGTTATCACATACTATGAGAATCGTAGAATCAATGAAAGATATTTCTTATACGAGAATTTACTAAAAAGGAAACTATAATCAGCAATATTTACAACATACGCTCGATAAAACGATTATAGTGTACCGCTTTTGTAAAGTTCAGTAATTACGGACAGTTGTAGGCAAAAATAACTTGCCAATTCGTTCCGTATGAGGAATTTCACGCATCATGTGTGATACGTTTGTCGCCACGCCGTCTTTTACCGGAACAGGTTCGATGATTTTTGGAAAAAATTCGAACAGGATGCTTGCGGCGGTTATACGAATTCTTCTTTTTACTACCATAACAGTTTTTTGATCGCAGATTTTCGAAATGCGTTCGTGTTGGAAACCGCGGGAAAGTTCTGGGCTTGGAAAAGGATCGAAGGTTTTTATTCGATTTCCAACGGACTGACTTTGGAAGACGATTACGACGCGATTCATCCGAAAGCGATCGAATTCGCTTACAAAAAGGATTGGGTGAAAAAGGGAGAAACATTCTCTTTTCGTAAAGCGTTCTCGGATTCTTTTTTACTTTTTTCAGCAAGTGTAGGATAAGAAGGGAAAAAACCAGGACGATGGGAACATTCAAAAAAGGGAATTTAGACGCAAACGCCGCGAAGGAAATACTCAGAATGGAAGAAGAACCGTTGCAAACGGAGGACTTTTATCCTGCTTCCTCAAATATGGGCTCGGTTTGTCTTCACGCCACTGGCCCGATTACGCCTAACGGAACTACGGCTTCTTTAGTCGCCGAGTTGAAACCGAATCTTTCTAAAAACCGTTTTCGGTTTACCGGAACCTCGATTCCTGCCATTTCTTTTTTTCTGCCGACGGGATTTTCGAGAACGAGTTTTTTGGAAAAGAGTTTTCAACAACCCGGTTCTAAATCGGATACTTCCCTTTGGTGGACCCACGAGAAGTTTTACAGAAAGATCCAGCGTATTTATCCAGATGCGAAAAAACTCGTGCGACCTCGGATTGCCGCTTTGGAAAAAGAATGGTTTTTGGAATTGAAAAAGTTGGAAAAAAATTCAAATCCCGCTCAGGCATTGGATCTTTTAAGTGAAAGAGCCGTTAAACGGCTCTACAAGAATATAGGTTTTGGGATGAGAATTTGTTAACCGAACTGAGAAAAAATCGACCCAAAAAAACATTCGCGCCCTTCTATAGACTGCAGTGGACTTACTGAAATCGAAAAGCGGGCGTCATTGTCACTTAGCGTTTGCCTTGCGAATTCTCATATTGATCAATTCCACACCAAGTGAAAAGGCCATGGAAAAATACACGTATCCTTTCGGAATGTGAAAGTGAAGCCCGTCCGCAAATAACATCGCGCCTATCATGATCAGAAATGAAAGCGCCAAAACTTTCATCGTAGGATGTTCGTTGATGAAATCGCTGACCGTTCCGGAAAAAACAAGCATAACGATCATCGAAAGAATAACAGCCGCTACCATCACTTGAAACTGGCCGGAGAGACCGACCGCGGTCACGATCGAATCCACGGAAAAAATTATATCGAGAAGAATCAATTGAAGGATTACTCCCCAGAAAGAAACTCTTTCCTTTTTGGGCTTTTCCTCTTCGATCCCTTCCACTTTACCGTGGATTTCACTCGTACTTTTTGCGATTAAAAACAAACCTCCCCCCAACATGATCAAGTCCCTGCCTGAAATTGCAAAATCGGCGATAGTGGTAAGAGGAGCCGTCAGGGATGCGATCCAACTAACTGCAAATAACAAACCGATTCTAAATCCCAGAGCCAACGTGAGACCGAGATTTCTTGCTTGGTTTTGTCTATTTTTGGGAAGTTTACCGGAAACGATCGAAAGAAAAACAATATTATCGATTCCTAGAACGATTTCCATCAGGGTAAGGGTCAAAATTGCGACAATTTTATCGAGTGTGAGTAGTTCCATGCAGATGCAATTAATTTTTCGAAAACGAAGAAATCAATCGATTTACAAAGGAATTTAAGGGGGCATACTTGTAGGTATGAAGTTTCTTCCGGAAAGTTTCGAAATGAGAGAAGCGGTCGGAATTCATCTGAGAAACAAGACAATTCTACCTTGTTTACCACCTCGTCTCAGTCTTTTGGTATTTTTAAGACATTCGGGATGTATCTTCAGTCGGGAGGCGATTGCCGATTTGAAGGAAATTTTCGAAACCTGCCTTTCTTTTCCGCCGATTCTGTTTTTTTTTCCGGGAAATTTAGGAGACTGTGAAAGATTCTTTGAAGGAGTTTGGAAAGACGCTTGTGTCGTTTCCGATCCCGAAACGGAATTCTATCAAGACTTGGAACTAAAAACCGCCAACATAGTTCAACTTGCGAGTCCCGAAGTATTGATAGGAACTGCAAGAGCCGCGTTAAAAGGACATTTTTACGGAATCCCTGGAAGCAACACATTGCAGATGCCCGGAGCGTTTCTTGTGGTTCGGGATCGTATCGTGTGGGAACATAAATATAGACATATCGGAGATCATCCCGATTGGAAAAATCTACCGGGGGTCACACTTTTACCGGGACCGGAATTCAATCCCGGTGTTTTACCGGCTTAACTTTAGCGAACGACCGTAACCGAACAAGTCGCGTGATGGACGATTCGATCCGAAACCGAACCCACTAAAAATCTTCCCACCGCGGAAAGACCTCTCGAACCGATTACAATCATATCATAATTTCCTTTTGTAGCTGTTTCTACGATCGTGTCCGCGGGATAACCTTCCAGAACCAGACGATCCCATTTGAGATCGGGGGACTCATCCAAAGGAGAATGAATCTTTTCGAATCTTTGTTCCGAAATCCATTTCACTCTATCCTTTCCTTCGGGAGCTTTTTCGTAATAACCGGGAAGAGGACCGAATTCTTCGATAACTTCTAAAATCGTAAGATTCGCGTTTGCCGCTTTTGCGATTGCGATTGCCACTTCCAGAGCCTTTTTGGAACTCTCCGAACCGTCTACGGGGACTAAGATTTTTTTGATGAATCTTTGCATATTTTTTTCTCTTCGCAAGGAGTGTAACTCTCCTAAATCCGTTTTCCAACCAAAAAATTAGGAATTTTAGACTTATAAGACTCGATTTTGATCAACCGGAGAATAGGGATTCCTATAAAAACTTGGACAAGTAGGGCTTGATACGGATTTTTTTAGCCATGCAACAAAAAACTGATTTGGATCGTATATTCATAAATTCTTATTTAGAATACAAAAACTCCGGCAATTCGAAAGCTTTGATAGAGCAAGTTTACTTTTGGATTCGTAGAATCGCGGTTCGTAAATGTTCTTTAAGCGAGGATGGACGGAACGAGGTTTTGCTCAAGTTCATTCAGAAAATGGAATATTTTTCAGAACTTTACGAAACCCGAGGATTCAAAAATTTTTCCGCGTATGCTATCGTATTTTTAAAGCATCTCATATTGAATCAGTGGAAAAAGGAAATTCAATCTTTAAAAACGGAACCGCTCTTTCTGGAACCGGATAGTTTGCCTGGATCGGTCGTTTACGAACCCGACTATAGAACGGAGCTCTCTCAAGATAGGATTTTCCTACAAGAAATTTTACGAACTTTTGACCCAAGAGGCGTTCTTATACTCAAACTCAAACACAATTTGTCTTTGGAAAGAAAGGAGATTCTACTTTTGAAAAGTATTCTTTCCGTATCCGGAAATTCGGTTCAGGATTTTTTAAAGGAAAGAATGGAGAAAAGATTTGCGGCCCGAAGCCAAGAATTGGCCCTTTTGGAAAGGATGGAAGTGTCTCATCAAATTCTTTTCTCCAAACGGGAAAACGCCGCGAGTTTTTCTTCCAAGACAAAACAAAAACTTAGGAAAAAACTTTTGAGAGTCGAAACGATTTATACGTACGATGAAATTTCTCGTTGGTTCGGCTGGAAGCATTCCGTAATCAAAAGATTATATCTACAAACTATGAATTCTTTGAAAAATTCTCGCAAAGATTTGAAGTTTGTCGCATTTCCGAATGAGAAAAAAAAGTCTGCGTAACTAACGTGAGTTCGGTGTAACAAAATGCGAAAGCGATTATATGTTTCGCTGAGTTAACGCGATCCATAAGTTTAGGAAAGCTCTGCGCCTGAGTTCCGGGAAGTCGTTGCACTTTAGTTTTTTTATTCGCCCAAACTTTCAACCGCCGAACTCACGTTAACTAGGAATTCATGAACAAGAAGTTTTTGGAACTTATTTCAAAAACTTCTTTCCGGCCGAACTAAACGCGGGATTTATTCTCAAATGAATGGTATTCTATTCTATAGGGATCGGTAAGAAGTCATCACCTTACCCACAAGTACTTGGATCCGAAGATAAATCCGTCGGAATTCCGACAAATTCCCCGTGAAACTTAGTTCCCACCCTTATTTTTGGGTGGGGGTGGAGGCGGAAAGACTCGGGAAATTTTTCTCTATCAGAAAATCATACTTTTTTCAAGTAAAAAGCCTCATTCTTGTCGGAACACTTGAAGAATCTGTGACTTTGATCTTTCTGATTCCAAAATTCTTCTCAACTTGTGGGTAAGGTGATGGTAAGAAGTAGTTCTTCCGTTGAAATGAATGACTTACTCGTTTTAGGTATGAACTTTTGGTAAAACGCCTCCTGGGGCTTTTCGAAATATCGGTAAGCATCCGATATATTTATTCTAATATTCAGTTTCTCTAAAGTTCTTTCGGCTTCTTGGATACAAGATGACCATAGTTTTTTTTAGATCTATCTTTAAATCTCTCTCCGCAACCTTCACTAAACTCTTGTAAAGAACATTCTCTATCGTCACATGCGATAACGCCTTTTCTAATTCTCGTATCCTTTTCTCTGCCTCTTTGAGACGGTTCAATTCATTCAAGGTTTCCACTCTCACTATTTTACCTATCAGATGATTCTTGCCATACTTTTTTATCCAGCCTCGAATTGTCACTGAACCTTGAATTCCGTAGTATTTCATTGCCTGGTTCTGGTTGTATTTGCCATTCTCTATTTCATCGATCACTTTCCTTTTGAATGCTTCGCTGTAACGTTTGATTCTTGTCATTTTACACACCTCTCTTACTGACAACTTTTTCTAGGACGCTACACTGATATCTGATCTCTGAAATCTATCCACTAAAACCCTGACGAAAACAAATTTCGTTTTTAACTTTCACACAACAATTCAAAGTTCAGAAGAACTTTTTCGTAGGATATCGTGAATTGAGGAGAACTAATCATATAATCAGCCGTGGAACGATTACAAGCCATGGGCACATTATAAAGCACCGCGATCCTGAGTAGGGCCTTTACGTCCGGATCATGAGGTTGAGCGGTAAGCGGATCCCAAAAGAAGATAACGATATCCAACTCCCCTTCCGCAATTTTAGCTCCGATCTGCTGATCCCCTCCCAACGGTCCGGAAAGAAATCTGGTAACCGGAAGTCCCGTTTCTTCGCTTATCAATTTTCCCGTCGTCCCCGTTCCGAATAGACGATGTTTAGAAAGGATTTCCCTGTGGGCTTTGACCCAGGATACCAAATCCTCTTTGCGATTATCGTGCGCAACGAGTGCGATCCTCTTAGTTGCTGGTACCGAAGCTTCTTTCATTTTTTATAACTCTTTCTTGTTTATTTTCGACCTAATTTTTTGATGACGCAAATTTCAGACCAATCCTAAATTGACATAGAACATTTTTTTCAAAGTCAATCCGCGATTCTTTTCGCGTTTTTTCTTTGTTCCGATCTCAGATGAAGCATTCTTCGTGTTACTTTAGATTTCTTACGATTTTAATTCTTTTCTTCCATTCTCCCTTTTTACTCAGAAGCGAACAAGCGCCAAACGAAAAGAAGATCGAAATTTTGATTCCGGACGGAAGCAACGGAGAATCCAATTGGGGAAAAGATTCTCTTCAATTCGAAGACCTTGACATCTTGGGAGACGCAAGCGAGGAAAATTCCAAAAGTCTTTTCGAAAAAGCGAAAGAAAATTTCCTAAACTCCGTGGATCGTTTTCAAAAAACAAACGATCTTGTAAATGCGAAACGAAAAGAATTCGACCAACAAACCTTCGAAGCGGATCGTTACGAATGGCAAAGAAAAAATCGCCGCGAAAATTTTGAAAGATCCCTCACAAGAGACTTAAACAAATCCAGATCGGACTCCATTCATCTTTTAGTTTCCTCGATGAATTCTTTGGAAAAAATCCAAAATCCGAAGGTCAAGGATACCGAAACGTATCGAGATCTACAGGCAAACGTCTATAGAGAATACATCAAACATCAACTTGCCTTAAAAAATTTTCTACAAGCCATGGATCTTTTGGAAAGATATATTCAAATCGGAAACAAATATTACGAAGACTCGGAAGCCCAGGGTTTTCTTGCAAATTGTTACGAAAGAGCGTACCGCCTTTCCAAAAAAAATCGGGACGATCAAGCCCAGGAAAAATACGATATTCTACGGAAAAAACACGGACTCTTATACGCGGAATTTAAATTCGGAAAGAATTCCGCGGATTATCAGGAATTTTCCAAAGAACTTTTCAAAGACTAAAAAAAATTAAGCCTTGTCCTTACTACTCGGCACATGAAAAGAAAATCGTAATAACGTGAGCAGGGTCGTAAGAAAATGAGAAAAATTTTCTAAAAGTAGAAGTTCCTGCTTTTAAAATTTGCTCGTAAAATCGCGATTTGTCGTAGTTCCCACATTTTAAGAATAGATTTACAGAGTTCAAATTCCAACTTCCTACCAAAAAGATGAATCATGGATTTCTTACGACCCTGCTCACGTTAATAAGTTTGTTTCAAAATTCAGAATATTAGACTTTCTTGAAAAAAGCCAACAATTTTGGATTCGGCGCGATTTTGTGAGCGCTTCTATGTCTTTGCAAAAACCGTTACTGGATTCCGAGACGTTTTTTCAGATTGCGATTCTCTTCGACCAAATCTTTGATCTCTTTTTCAGTGTACGCAAAAAGACGATCCTGAGCCTCCAGAATCCTATCCATCTTGATCTCTTCTATATGAGAATAGTTCAACGCTTGCTCGGTCGCCTTTTTAAAATCAAGAGCATCTTTCAATTCCTGAGTTTTCATGGAATCCAAGATCTCGGAAACCTTAAGACGTTCGTGAAGAGCGAGCAACTCCTTGTTCTTAAGTTCGTTCACTCTTTCCAGGGCTTTATTGATTTCCTCGTTGTTCTTTTTGACTTTGGATTCGAATTCCAAAATGGCTTGTAAGGCTTCATTCGCTTTCGTCGCATCTTTGTATTCTTTTTGAGCAAGTTCGAAAACCCCTTCAAAAAATCCGATGTTCGTCAAACAACTATTGCCAATTTCGTTTGCGGCGAGTTTATAAAATTCGGATTGAATTGTCCTATCCAAGATAAGTCTTAAATTCCTCGGATGAACCGGATGTTCGAGGACTTCGATCTTACTGTTTTCGGGAACGGTTCCGCTGATCTTTTCAGCGTCGTCGGAATAAACCAAGATTAAACTTGCGTAGGGGTGAAGTTCAAATTTTCTGATAAATTCTCGAATCTCATTCCATTCCCCCAAACCTACGGAAAGGAAAAAAACATGAATATCGGACTTCAATAAATCAATCGCACCAAGACCGTCGAGAGGAACCTTACTCAATTCGATATTAATGCGAGGATGTTTCCAAATTTGAATCGGGAACTCTTTCCCTGAAGTAAGATGCCAAATGATCGCGTTTTTCTGACTCATTATATTCATTCTAACACTAACCGACTATATATCCCCGGGTCAGAGACCTCTTTTTGTGATCTTTTTTATTTTTACCCATATACTTAAACTTTCCAATCTCTTTGTCAATTTTGATTTTTGATCAGAAATTCTATCCAAAATCTTTTGAACCGGTTTCGGCAGATCCATGTCGGTTCTTTTGATCATAATGTTGATACTCAAAAGCGCGATCAAAATATTGGCACTCCAAGGCCCAATCCAGTCGGGAACCTTATCGTTATAGGAAATCGTACTCCCCAAGGTAAAAAATGTAAAGTAGATCATTAGGAAAACGACCGCAAGCGTAAAACTCATTCCTTTTCCGGAACGTTTGACTACGAGCCCCAAAGGAAACGAAATAAAGAAAAAAATCAAACAAGAAATCGGCATCGCGATTCTTCTGTGAATTTCCACATTAAAATCCGTTAAGACCTTTTTACCCTGTTGCATCAAAGCCATCAACTGAGTCAGAACGGAATATTGTTGAGTCATCTGATCCGGCGTCAAAGTTCCGTTAGCCGCTCCCATGGCGAGTTCGATCTTCATCTGCTCCACCATTTGCTTTAATCCGACTAAACCTTTTATCTCTACACCCATCTCTTTTAAGGTTTCAAGTCCCGGAATTTTTTCAAGGCCTTCGCTTTCTATGTTATTTCGAATCTGAAAGAGGACCGGCATAGAGAAAGTTTCCGGTTTTACGTTTAACTCCAAGGTCTTCTTTTCCTTCCCTTTAGGAATATTATAATCCATTTCTCCGTTTCTAAAATCGGTAACGGAAAAACTCTTCCGATCGTCGCTCCATTCCAAGATCCAACCGTCTTTAAGACGAATGGATTTTTCGTATTCTCCGTCGGGTCCGATTTTCTCCACGAGATTTCCCCTACCCGCGTTGATGATCTGGATGATCCGAGAACCGCCCATCGGAATCATCTTTCCGCCGAGATTGAAGTATTCGTTTCCTTCCAGAAAAATTTCCCATTCTCGAATCTGAACCCCTTTGAGTTGTCCTGTGTCGGAATTCATTCCGTCCGTATACATCGTGCGGGCGCGTTTTTCGAAAAGGTCCTGCGTTTTATCTCCGCTGAATTGTCCCGGAGTGATCGCAAGCAAAGGATTATACGCAAGAACCCATTTATTGAACTCGTTCATCTTTCTCGTATTTTCGGGAGAAAGATAAAAGTTCAGATAAGCCACGACGAGAGCCATCACGAAACCGAACGCAAGAAAGTTAATATAAATTTTCGGGAAGCTGACTCCCGCGGAACGAATCGCTGTGATTTCCGAATCCCCTGAAAGTCTTCCAGCGGCCATGATTCCACTCATCAAACAAGCCATCGGAATCGTCATCGGAAGAGTATTGGCAAGAAGATAACCGAAGTAATCCAAAAGACGAAGCGGGTCCACTCCCTTTCCCACAAAAAGACCGATCATCTTTTGCAGAGCGAGAACCATATAAACCATAGTAAAAAATGCGAGAGCCACTAAAAACGGGGAAAGGATTTCCCCTAAAATATAACGATTCAAAATCGGAATCGCCATATAAAACCTACGTTTATCCGTATGGACTTTAAAATCCGGCGGAAGGTCTTCCACGCTGCTCAAACGAACTGTTCTGAGATCTGCGCCGGAACTCGTAGTATTTTTCTTTGTTTTATTTGCGGATGTATGCTCTAAAGACTTTTTAGCGGAAACTTTTTTTCGATTGTTCGAATCCTTCAAGAAAGGATCCTCCCTTTCAGAGTCGCGCTGGTTGCGCTCTCGATCCGTACGGAAACCGTAGAACCGATCATTTCGGAAGCGCTTCTTTCTTCGGGAAGAGGAAAAACGGCCATTCTTCCGCAAGGAGTTCTTCCGCAGAGTTGTTTCTCGGACTTGCGGGAAGTATTCTCAATCAAAATCGAATATACTCTTCCGATTCGAGCACGATTTTGTTCGTGGGAAATTGAAGTTTGCAGATCTACAAGTTTCGTAAGTCTTGCAGACTTCGTTTCTTCGGGGACATTGTCGGGAAGTTTCTTTTGAGCCATCGTTCCCTCTCTTTCGGAATATTTGAACATGAACGCCATATCGAATTGCACTTCACGCACTACGGCAAGAGTATCTTCGAATTCTTCCTCAGTCTCGTTCGGAAAGCCCACGATGATGTCGGTCGTAATTCCGACATCGGGAACAATGTTTCTGATTTCTCGAACCACATCCAAAAATTCTTCCTTGGAATAGGAGCGTTTCATTTCTTCCAAAACCCTTGTGTTCCCCGCCTGTAAGGGAAGGTGAATATTCGGACAAAAACGAGGATTTTGCGCCATCAGCCGAAGAAGACGAACCGGAAAATCTTTCGGATGAGGAGAAGTAAAACGAATTCTTTCGATGGTAGTCTCATCAAGGAGCATCCGGATCAAATCGGCAAAATCCCGTCCTTGTTCTTTGTAAGAATTTACATTCTGTCCCAGTAGAGTGACCTGACGAATTCCCTTCTCCGCGAGATCCTGAATTTCTCGGACGATACTTTTTGGATCCCTACTTCTTTCCCTTCCTCGAGTATAGGGAACCACACAGAAAGTACAAAAATTATTACAACCTCTCATGATGGTGACAAAGGCTTGGATTCCGTTGACAACCCTTGGTTCGATTTCGTCGTAGGTTTCGATTTTCGAAAGACGGGTAAGAGAGATGGAATTTTCCCCGCTTCGAATTCTTTGGATCAGTTCGGGAAGGCTTCTGTAATTATCCGGTCCTACGACCAAATCGAGGGGAAGTTCCTGATGGAAAAGATCATCTCCCAAATTCTGTGCCATACACCCTAGAACTCCGATGACAAGTTTCGGGTTCCTTTTTTTCAGATATCCGAGCGACTGAAGGCGATTGTAAATTTTTGCGTGGGCATTCTCCCGGATCGCACAAGTGTTTAAAAAGATAATATCGGAATTTTCCGGGTCGGGAGAGGAAGAATATTCGGCGTCCTTCATCAAACTGGAAACGATTCCGGAGTCGTACTCATTCATTTGACAGCCATATGTCTCAATATAGACTTTTCCTGTCTTTTTTTCCAGTTCCAGAACGCTCATAGGACTGAATTTCTGCTTGCAGGACCGGCTGTAAAGGGGTTTTCCATAGATAGGAGAAAGGGACCGATCGGACGAAAAAGCCGGAATTCCCTTTCAAAAAGTCCCATGGCAGTGAATACCAAACCGGATTATTATAGGCTTTTGGATGTTTCCCGGAATTCCGACTTCGGGAAAATCGAAGCCGCGTACCGGGAGTATTTGGAAAAACTGGAATCAGATCCTTGGAATCCTTCCAGGGAATTGGACCGGGAGGAAGGAACCCGAGCCTATCTGACCTTAAGTTCTCCGCAATCGAGAGAAGAATACGATAAAACTCTAAACTATGAATTCTTGCTTTTAGACACAACCAAGATTCCCGAAGAATTCGAATCGTTTTATCACGTACAGAGACTCTCCGAAGGAGAAGAAACAAGAGAGTTCTATTCCCGGTTTTTAGAATTTAAGAAAGATCTTGAAAATACTCTGAAGAATCTGAGGATTACCGTATTATTCTTTCTAAGCGCGTTTTCACTTTTGACAATTTTCGCTCTCTTGATGGCCTTAGCACAGAAAAATGGTTTTCTCTCTCCCGGTGTTGAGTTGTTCTACAGAAAGTGGGGAATGCTTTGTTCTACCGGAATTCTCTTCTCAGGATATACAATCTTTCGCAAGATCCTAAATTCAAAGAAAAACAAAGTCGGTCAGAACCGAAACAATTCATCCATTGAAAACGATAACAAAGAAAAACGATCCTAAACATCTTGCGGAAGACGAGATTTCTTATTATTATTCCCTACTCCAAGAAGAATTAACCGAGTTTGATTGCGGGGAACTGTGTAAACCAGACAACGATGGGATTCCATTCTGTTGCATCGCGGAAAATGCCGTGCCTACGTTGTATCGTTCCGAATTTTCCATGCTAAAAAAGAGAACCGATCTCTGGAAGGTATGGAGCCCGGAAACGGAAGCGGATAAGAAAATGCTTTCGGAGTACGATTCCAAAGAAACGCTTTTTTGCGAATGCAAAGGAATTCAATTTTGCGAAAGAGAAAACCGTTCGATCAGTTGCAGAACCTTTCCACTCGAGCCTTATTTAGATACGAGAGGAGTTTTAGTCGGTCTCGTATTCATGAAAGAATTCACCGGTAAATGTCCTTTGACACTCAGAGCCAAGGATATTCGTCAAGAATTTATAGATTCGCATTTTATTTTTTGGGAAAAACTTCTTTTTCGTATGGATACCGAATATGAAATTTTTTGGAACGCATCCAAATCTTACAGAAGATCCAGAGCCCAAACCGGTAAAAGATTTCCGATTTTCTTTCCAAGTCATCTTCAAGGGAAAGAATATTTGAAGCAATATCTTTAAAGAGACATTCGCTGAGTTTTCTGAGTCGTTCGACAGGTTGCGAGTTATTCGCCCAAACTTTCAACCGCCGAACTCACGTTAAATGAATGCCCTTAGTTGATAAAATTCTTCTGAGAAAAAGGACAATCATTGAATCCGTAAATGATGAACTCAAAAATATCTGTCAGATTCATCATACTATACATAGGAGTTTTTTCAATTGGACCGTTAACTTACTAAGCGATTTAGTTGCATTTTCATTCTTTCCCAAAAAACCTTCTTTGAATTTGAGATCAAAAGACAATTTACAACTTTTAAGCTCTCATTAGACCGAACCCACGCTCTTACTGATCTCTATAAAACAGTGCGTCGTTAATTTGAGCATAAATCCCACGTTTAAACGCAGAATTCCTGACACTACTACAGCACTCAATGATCGATTCGAGTTCTCCGGTTTTGATCGAAAAATTTTCCTCGGACAAAAATCAAAATATTCTTCGCAAACTTTTCGAACCGAAAAAAAATCGGTATTTTAAAAAGATACTTTACCCGAACAAAAAAAAATAAATTCTAACAATCGGAACTTTTATGAGAATAAAAATCGAATATATTCTTATTTTATTATATAGTATTTTGTTTATTGATTGTGGCAAAAGTCTCAGAGGAAAACCGATCCCTCCGAATCCGGATCTGACCGGATTTTATCTCTCTTCCGAGACGGCGGAATGGACTAAAGACGGCAAAATGAAAATCGAAGTATTAGGCATCTTTCCGAAATCAAACGGGGATCTTTCCTTCGAAAGAAAAACCATCGTAAGACTCAGCTTTATCACAAGTGATAACAGAGAGGAATGGAGAATCAGAACCGGCGGAGTCGTAACCAGTGAAAGCGAAATCCTCTTACAAGAAACTCTTTATCAAGAATTTCACCAGCCTCACATGGGAGCAAGAGAATCCGACCCGAAACGTTGGAAACTCAGCGAGATGGGAGCCGCTTCCAAGGTCAGAGAGGTAGGTAATGTAACGTTAAGCGGAAATCTGCTCGGAGAGGTTTCTCCCGACAACAAAACTTTAAAATTTTCCAGGATAACATTCACAAAAATCGGAGGTTCGTTTCAAGGAAGAATTACGACTCATGTGAATCAAAAAAGCGTAACAATTGACAACGAAATCGCGGGAGTCGTATTTTACAAGTCGGCCGTAAGCGCTGCGGAGCAAATTGTTTCCGTTTTTTCAAGGTCGGAGCTCATCAAACCCGGAATGATCTTTCTTGTGGGAAAAGACCAAGTTCCGTGCAAGATCGTGGAAATCTTCCAACACTCCGGCGTCTTAGAACCGGTTGAGAACGGAAAAATTCTCTCCGTATCCGTAGGAGATCCGGTAATTTTAAAAGGAAACATCGATACAAAAGCGATCAACAAAAGAGCGACCGCAGACGAACTCATTCGTAAACTAAAATCCGATCCGAACGTAAATAAAGAAGAACTCATCCGGGAAATCGAAAAATTAAAGAACGCACAATAACACCCAACTTAGCGACCTGATCCGCAATTAAAACCGGATTTGTTTTCGTTTGCGTCGCCCGCATCTTCCACATTTCTAAAAAACAAAAATCAAACACAAGAGTTCCCTAAAACAAAGTCGTTTATCAATTCTCTTCCGAAATTTCGCAATCGCCTGATCGTTGTTTTTTCGATCAAAACGAATTCGTAAAAATCAAATGGAAGACTCCGATTGAACTTGGAGAGACTTTTCGCTCGATCTTTTTTTAAGAAGAATTTTTGTTTTCAAATATTGAAACGGGTACTCGATCAAAGCGTAAAAAGGAATCGAAAGAATAACGACCAGAACCAACACGAAAATAAATTGGGATAAGAGCACTAAGGTGGAACTAGGTTCTGTTCGAATTTTTAAAATCGATAGGGAAATTCCGATCAGAATCAAATGCCAAAGATAAATCGTGAAACTCAATCTCGCCACCGGAACAAAAAGTTTCAGACTTAGGAAGCGACTCAATAAACCTTCCGAACGAACCACCGCAAACAATAGGATTCCCGCAAAGCCTATGTTCAAAAGATTGTATTTGAAAGTATGAGTAAAAAAGCTGTCCGTACTCAAATTCGCCCAATGCGCCACACATAAGAAAGAAAAGAATAAAAATAAAAGTGAATAATACAATCGATTATCGGACTTCAACCGACTCACCAAATCCTTATGACCTACATAAAGATCCATCGCGATCACTCCCATCACCAAAGAATCGAATCGAGTGTGAAAAGGAAAATAAATCTCATTAAAATATTCCGGGGTCAAAGGTATGGCCGTAGTCATGTAAACGATCACGCGAGACATAGTGGGAATCAAAAGCAAACACCATAGGAAAAGCTGCCTACGTTTAGGATTCATCTTAAACAGCAAGAGGCTGCAGAAAAAAGGAAAAACCAAATAGAATTGCTCTTCCATGGACAAAGACCAGGTATGAATGTTCATTCCCGGAAAATAATTTCCTAAAAATACGAAGTCCCCCCACGCATTGGAAAGTTTAAAAGAAAGCACATAGGCTTCCTGTTCGAGTCCTTTCTTCTCCGCGATTTTGAGCACAAAACTGGAAGCGATCAAACTAAACGTAATAAAAAAATAGTAGGCCGGAAAAATTCGAAACGTGCGTTTCAGATAGAATTTTTGAAAATTGATCGCCCCGTTTCGAGTCCAATCGCTCAGAAGTCCCTTTGAAATCAAAAAACCGCTGAGAACAAAAGACAAATCCACCCCCGACCAAAAAAGGGAATCAGATTGAAGTGTCCCGATTTTTTTCCAAGCAAGAGCATAATGATTTAAAATGACTAAAATAATTGCAAGCGCTCTCAGACCGTTTAGAGACTGAATCTCGTTATCACGATGAAACCAAAGATCTTTAATGAAAGCTTTCATTACTTTTTTTCAATTTCCAATTAGAGTGCTTCCCTTCATTTCCCGTTCCATAAAATCGCCTTTTTATTCAGAACCCAACCAAAAATACCGACTTCAAGCGAAAATAAGAAACGATTAAAATGAATTTTAAATATCTCCTAACATTTTAATAAACAATATAATTCATGAATCTCTAATTATTTGTAAACCTCGTCGTTAAAATTTGGAACGAAAAATCAAACCGTAAGACGTATAAAATGATTGAATAATCTGCTCCATATCCGAACGAAGGAGCTTCCACAGAAGCGCAACCTGTTTCATTCCATAAACTCTTTATTCTTATAAAATCACAGCGTTGTGATCCGAAAGTTTCTATGAATTTCTCCCCGGCGCGTCCGTTCTGTCTTTTACCGAGAAAGTTCATAAGAGCAAATCTCATTTCAATGAGAATAGAGTTGTTGAAAAATTCCATGATTCAGATTAACAAAACCGCTTCAAACTCCCATTTCAATAAAGCAGAAATGGATAGAGAAATTAATTTTTCAACAACTCTAGCGAGGTTTTCGAATAACTTTTAAAGAAAACGAACTCGAACATAAAAACACAATCAAGAAAAGAACATTCAAAAACAGAAAAGATTTTAAAAATCATAAAACAAAAAAGCAAAAATGGGACAGAGGAAATAACGATCGCAAACAAAAGAAGTCTTAGATTTCAAAAATTTCTAAGACTCTCGGATTTGATCTATTTAACGTGAGTTCGACGGTTGAAAGTTTGGGCGAATAAGGAACTAAAGTGTTGCTCTCTAACAGAACCAACCCACCAAATACTTGGATCCAAAGATAAATCCGTCGGAATTCCGACAAAATCCCCCGTGAAACTTAGTTCCCACAACGCGATCCTTAGAGAGCGTTGTGCTGAGTTTCCCTTATTTTTGGGTGGGGGAGAATAAACTCTATTTCGCTCTCTACGGGTCGCGAAATAGGTGGAAAGGTTCGGGAGATTTTTCTCTATCAAAAAATCATACTTCTTGCAAGTAAAAAGTATCATTCTTGTCGGAACACTTGAAAAATATCAGTTTTTGATCCTTATCGTCCCAAACTTCTTAACTTGTGGGTAAGGTGATGGCTATCTACAGGTCGCAACATAATAATCGCTTTCGCATTTTCTTACGACCCTGCTCGCGTTACTTATTACGCTTACGCATAGTCGCATCTAAAAATTTCTTACGAAGACGCAGACTTGCGGGAGTTACTTCCAAAAGTTCGTCGTCGTCTAAAAATTCTATATTTTGTTCCAGAGAAAATTTTCTAGGAGGAATGAGACGAATCGCCTCATCCGCACCGGAGGAACGAACGTTACTTAGCTTTTTCTCTTTTACAGGATTCACTTCGAGATCATTTTCGCGAGAATGGATTCCGATGATCATTCCAGGATAAACCGCCGTGTTTGGTCCGATGACTAATTCCCCTCTTTCCTGAATTTTCCAAAGTGCGTACGCCGTAGATTCTCCGGAGTCCATGGAAATGAGAGCGCCGTTCTTACGACCGGGAATTTCGCCTTTGTAGAGGTCGAATCTTAAAAAACGGGAAGACATCACTCCTTCACCGCGCGTTTCGGAGATAAAAAATCCTCTAAACCCGATGATTCCGCGTGTCGGAATTACAAATTCAACTCGAGTCATTCCGGACGGATGCGCATCCATCAACTGAAGCTCGCCCTTTCTACGATTGAGTTCGGCGATGATCTGACCGGTAAACTGATCCGGAATGTCCATTACCAAATACTCATACGGTTCGAGTTTTTGTCCTTGTTCGTTGGTTTTTAAGATTACTTCGGGACGAGAAACTTGGATCTCAAATCCCTCCCTTCTCATCGTTTCGATCAGAACCGACAAGTGAAGTTCTCCGCGTCCTAAAACTTTAAAACGATCCTTATCTTCGGTTTCTTCGAGTCTCATCGCCACGTTGGTTTCAAGTTCTCGATCCAGACGTTCACGAATGTTTCGAGTCGTTACGAACTTCCCTTCCTTACCGGCAAACGGAGAATTATTTACCATAAAGAACATGGATACGGTCGGTTCTTCGACTTCGATCGCCGGTCTTGGAGCCGGTTTTCCAGGTTCGCAGATCGTATCTCCGATAAATACGTCCGGAAGCCCCGCAATCGCGACGATATCACCCGCTTCCGCAGCGTTGACTTCGTTTCGTTTCAATCCTTCAAAGTTATATAATTTAGTAATTCTAAATAGAGCCGTGTCGGCAGATGTGGCCGTATCCGATTTTTTCGCCGCAAGTTGGATCACATTCATTCCAAGCGCCATCTTTCCCGCGTAGATTTTCCCGACCGCAATTCTTCCTACATAGTCGTTATAATCCAAAGAAGTGACTTGGAATTGAAGCGGAGCTTCCGTGTCCGCTTGAACCGGTGGAACATGTTTCAAAACAGTATCTAAAAGAGGGTCCAAGTTTGTTCCCGGAGATTCGCTTAGATTATATACCGCCCAACCTTGTTTTGCCGACGCATATACGATCGGAAAGTCAAGTTGCTCGTCAGTCGCTCCCAAATCGGAGAATAAGTCAAACGCCATGTCTACGACCGCTTCCGGTCTCGCACCTGGTCGGTCAATCTTATTGATTACTAGAATAGGTTTGTGCCCAAGCTGCAGGGATTTTCCCAATACGAATCGAGTTTGAGGCATTGGGCCATCGAAAGCGTCTACGAGTAATAAACAGGAATCCGCTGTCGCGAGAACACGTTCCACTTCTCCGCCAAAATCCGCGTGACCGGGAGTATCCACAACGTTGATTCTGGTTCCTTTGTAAACCACTGCGGTATTTTTTGCTTTGATCGTGATTCCTTTTTCCTTTTCCAAGTCATTGGAATCCATGATCCTTTCTCCGTCTTCTTTGGCGGTGACGGCTCCGGTTTGACGGAGAATTCCGTCCAAAAGTGTGGTTTTCCCATGGTCTACGTGGGCGATGATAGCGATGTTGCGGATTTCCATTCTAAAACCAAAAATTTCGGAAGCCTCCTGGTGTAAACATTTATTTTATCATTTTGGCACTTTATGGATTCCAAGATCGTTTACTAAGTAACGTGGGTTCAACCACGATTTGTTTTTCTAAAAAAGGAGCCTTTATATGAAGTTACATTTCATCCTCTGTTTTTTAATTCTAATTCCATTGGTCTTTTGTAACGAACAAAAGAATGAGAAAAATTCCGATCTTTTACTTTCATTACTGATCCCTATAAAAAATGGTACCTAAATACCAGCTTGTCTCCAATAACTATCGAAACTGAAGGTATCTGATTTCAATATTCTTAAAGTAGATTTAGTTCTTTGAATCAATTGGCTAAGATTCTCCGGACAAAAATTAGCCATATAGTTTTTCTTCCAACGACACCAGATATATTCTTGCGGATTTAATTCCGGAGCATAAGGAGGCAAAAATTCCACTCGAAGCCTTTTCTCATTCTCTTTTAAAAATTCATTCATTGCTTTGCTTTTATGGGCAGATAGATTATCCCAGACTATTAAAATTTTTTTGCGATTTTCCTTTAGAAGTATCTTTAAAAAATAAATAAGATCCCGGCTTTTAACAGAGCCTCTTATGATCTGGAAGTAAAAATCTTTTTTAGAAATAGCGCCTATTACTGATAACTTTTTCCAAGACATCTTGTGACGAAGGATCGGTGTCTTTCCGATTAAGCTCCAAGTTTTTACCGTATATGGATTCTGGCTGATTCCGCTTTCATCTAAAAATATGACCTTAAACCCTTCATTCTCTGCTTTTTTTTATACCGGGCCAAGTTTTCGTTTTCCAAGTTTCAATTGCATTTTCATCTCTTTCCAACGCTCTTCTTTTTGGTTTTTGATACGAAAACCCTAATTGATGCAAGAGAGTTCCCACATAATCTTGATGATACGTTACTCCGAATTTTTTTCGTATGATTTCCAATACGCGATACGTTGACCAAAGTTCATTCGGATAACCGTTACTTATCGGACCTTTCAAGATGATTCTTTTTAATTCTTTCTTCTCTGAAATGCTCAACTTGGTCGGTCGACCTCGTTGGCCATTCCATTTTACTCCTTCGATTCCTTCCGATTCATATTTATCTCGCCAACGCATTACCGATTGCTTACTGACTCCAAGCTCTTTGCTTACTCTATAACATGTATAGCCCTTCTCAAGTAAACGAATTCCCTTCAACCTACGCTTTTCCAAACGTTTTAACTTTTCCCTTTCTAATCTTTGCATTATGACAATGGGATATGATCGATATATTTTTGGTACTCTTTTTTGTAGGGATCATTAGCAGTGCTACAACAACCTTTGCAACTTCCTCCCGATCGGGCAGAGAACTATGATCGGGATGTAGAAATCATTACAAATCTTCCCTCCTTCAAAACTTCGGCAGAAGTTGAGATTATTTGCGATCTAAACTACGACTCTCAGCAAGATATTGATTATTATGTGGAACAACTGAAAAAAGAAATCGCCAGATATCCAAGAGGGTATTGGATCAAAGCCGGTGTGGAAAAAATTATACTTTGTAGAACTATGACAACGTCCTATGGATTGAGGGTACCCGCATTTTCCGATGTTAAGTTTCTTGCTCATAGCGTAGCATGGGACATGCAAGCTATGCGTTATGGCACGACTACATGCGGAGATATTCCCAATTTCAGATCTTTTGAATGTTATCAGGTGCAAGGAATGCATCACGAACTGACACATTCCGTAGATCGTAAATTTTTAGGCGTGCACCGTGATTCTTACTCGGATCCGGATTGGGAAACGCTAAATGCTCCCGGATTTCAATACTACGGATTCGATGATGTCCTTCAAATACCAAATGTTTGGCACCCTATGCCTGGGATTATGCTGCCTTACGGGGCGTCACATTTTGGAGAGGATCGAGCTGTATTGGGAGCCTTGGTCATGGGTTGGCCGACCTCTTACAATCTTTTAGTCCAAGCTTGTCGGACTGATCCGTTCGTTGCGGCCAAGGTGCGTTTAACCGTTTCCAGATGGAACCAATTTTGGCCCTTTCCGGGCGCGGAAAACTCCGAGTGGAAAATGAGAATGGCTCAGGCGGAACAAGATTGTCGTTGAGGACATCTATAAAATAGATAGATTGAAAAATCGCATTCTATAATAGCCCTTAGATTCGGTTTTTGACCGTAAATTGTAGCTTTGAGTCTGTCCCAAAACAATCGTCGCGATTCACGGAGATTCCGATAAAATCAGATAGTTTTGGGACAAACTCTTTAGTAAATCTTGATAAAATGAATTTCTAATTAACGGCATTCATCAAACAAAGATTTCATACGAAAACGGTTTGTTATATTTTAGAGTTATATAATACTATAAAACTTTATTTCAAAAAGCCAATTGAAATGAAAATATTGGTATTCCTTTTCTATAATATTAGTAAAGCTTTAAAGCCATCTATCAAAAGTAGGTATTCCAATTACTCATCTCTATAAAATAGAATACCGTTAATTTGAGGACAAATCCAGCGTTTAGAAGCAGAATTTTAGAGATTCTATTTTATAGAGATGAGTAAAGACAGAATAGAGTTGTGGCTGAATTAAAAATTCAGATTAGTAAAATCGCTGTGATCACCTTTTCCCTCAAACAAAAGCTGGCGAAAAATTAATTCAACCACAACTCTAATCAAAATTTGGAAAAATATTCTAATTCACTTATCCGGCAACGGAATCCGTTCCGTTTCACCAGGAACCGCCGCAAAACGTTCCTCCTTCCATTCAAGTTTAGCTCGTTCGATTCTTTCCAAAGAGGTGGATACGAAATTCCACCAAAGATGTCGACGTTCCGGAAACGGAATACCTCCTAAAAGAATCGAACGGCTTCCTTGTGTCGAAGAAAAAGAAATCGTTTCTCCCGGAAGAAACGCAGCCATCTGACCGACGCCGATCGTTTGACCTTGAACTTCCAAACTTCCTCTCGCGACATACAAAGCGGATTCTTGATCGAAAGGAATTTTCCATTCTCCCTTGGCTCCGGGTTTCGCGTCCAAGTCGGCGTAAAAAAGAGAAGAATATACTTTTACCGGAGAACGTTTTCCTAAGAATTCTCCCGCGACAAGTCGAAGTTCCCAACCCTTTCCCTCGATGACCGGAATGTCCTTTCGATCAAGATGAAAAAATTCCGCGCTCACTTCTTCTGATTCTTTAGGAAGCGCAACCCAAGTTTGTATTCCTTCCAAGATAGAATATTGAGAATCCATTTGAGAACGTTCGCTGTGTGCGATTCCGGAACCTGCGGTCATCCAATTCACTTCATAAGGGCGAATCGGCATTTCCGATCCGATACTGTCTCTATGAAGTATCACTCCGTCATAGAGATACGTAATCGTCGCAAGTCCGATATGAGGATGGGAACGCACCGTCAGCTCTTTTCCGGTTTGAATCGAAACCGGACCCAGATGATCCACAAATACGAACGGACCTACCTGACGAGCCTCGATGGAGGAAGAATTCTCCGGACTCGGAAATTGTCTCCGAGTTCTTTTATAACCGCAGAAATGATTTTCATAGATTAAAGTTTAGATTGATTGTTTTAGATTTCAAGATTTTTGAATAGAAATGCGCTCGATTCGTATGAGAAAATCCCCTAGGATTTCCGCATTTTTTCGATGTTCCATTTCTAAAATCGCAAACTTGTATGTTTTCAAGATTGATTCCGACTGTTTTTGAATTCCTTAATCTTTTACGCAATATAACCGTCTATTTTTTCAAAGCTTACTGATCTCTACATAATAGAGTGTCCAAAATTCTGCGTCCAAGCGTGGAATTTGTGCTCAAATGAACGGTACTCCTTTATGGAGAGATCAGTATTGCGTTCGAGTAGTAAAAAAGGAGCTAAAAAATCGATCATCGCCGCTTCACGCAAAATGATCGAAGTCCTTTATTCAATGATTCGAACGGGAGATCTTTTTGATTCTACGCCTGAAGAAGTATTGAATCGAAAATTAGCTCAATATGGTCTTATGTAAAAAAAAATAACGGAAGGGCCTGACACAAGAAACATAGGAGGAGAGAGCGGCGGCACTTGAGTTTTCTGTCTTATCAGAAAGATCAAGCTGCGGAAACTCAAGAATGATGCTTTCTTAAGGAACCCACGGAAATCCAAAGACTCGCCGCAGTCAATATCGTTCCCATCCAAAGTGGAGCTTCTGGAGAATACACGGGCGTTCCCTTTGCCGTGAAATACGAAAACAATCCAGTCATCAAAATCGGTCCGATGATCGCGGTAACGCTCATTAGACTTGTGAGCGCTCCTTGCAATTCCCCTTGTTCTCTTGGGGGAACTTGAGAGGACATGATTCCTTGGAGCGGAGGCATCGCGATCCCTCCCAAACAATAAGGAATTAAAAATACGAACATCATCCAACTTTGCGTTGCAAGAGCGAATAACGCATATCCGAGTGCGCTCAAGGCCAAACCGAGATAGATACTTCGATTCTGACCCAACACAGGAAGAATGATCCGAATCAGCCCTCCTTGTGTGACCGCATAAATAAGCCCGACGACCCCGAGTGAATAACCTACCATCGCCTCGTTCCATTGAAATTTTTCCATCGTATAATAATTCCAAGTTCCTTGGACGGCGTGCGCCGCGGTATTTATTAGAAAAAATGCAGCTACCAAGCCGATAATCATCGGATAACGTTTTAAATTGATAAGCGAACCTATCGGATTTGCTTTTTTCCATTCGAACTTTCTTCGATTTTCTTTGGTCAATGATTCCGGAAGAACAAAAAATCCGAACAACCAATTTACCAACGTAAGAACGGCCGCGGCTAAAAAAGGCGCCCTAGAACCAAATTGTCCAAGAGAACCTCCGATCACGGGTCCAATGATAAATCCCAATCCGAACGCGGCTCCGAGAACTCCGAAATTTTGCGCCCTCTTTTCGGGAGGGCTGATATCCGCAATGTAGGCATAGCCTGTCGTAAAACTTGCTCCCATAATGCCCGACACAACTCTTCCGACAAACAACCAAAAAATGGAAGGTGCAAACGCTAAAAATAAATAATCCAACGTAAAGCCGAACAGAGACGCGAGTAAAACAGGCCTTCTCCCATATCGGTCGCTCAATCCTCCAACAAATGGCGCACTGATAAACTGAACGAACGAATAAGCGAACATCAAGAGGCCTCCGTACCAAGCGGCGTCGCTCAAAGATCCGCGAGTTAATTCCTGAATGAGCTTCGGCAAAACGGGGATAATGACTCCGAAACCTATTACGTCAATGAGAACAGTTACAAAAATAAAACCTAAGGCGGCGGGACGTTGGGGATTCATAAATCCACCAAACAAATAATAAGCCTCTTGGCAATCAAAAAATAATGCCTTAAGTAGTCTTAGGAAGATCTCATAGAATCTTCAAATCTGAAAGATACCTAGAATCAAATCTTATCTGCCAAATAAAGACGATTTGATTGCTTCCGGGTAGTATCGTCTAAGAAACTAAAAAAAACTTACTCATCTCTACATAATAGAGCGTCCAAAGTTCTGCGTCGAAACGCGGGATTTATGCTCAAATGAACGGCATTCTATTTTATAGGGATCAGTAATCGTTTTTTTCAGAACGGTTAATCCAAACACAGAAACGATACGATGTATCGAAAAAAGAGATATAAAATTCACAAGAGAAACCAGAGACAACTGCAATCTAAAATATATTTTTGTTAAGCGACAACAGATTCAGAAAACACAATTAAAACGACAATATAGATCGATGCCTAGAAAGATTAAACCGAATTTCCTTTGTTTTTACTACTCGGACGCGTGAAAATGACACTCGAAAATAAGCGGGCTGTTTTGCAAAAGTACAGCGGTTCTCAAAAATTAAGTCAAATCGGGAAATACCGACTTTTTAAAGAAAGATTCCAATATTCTAATTTTCGAAATAAGTTTGTCATAGTATTCTATTATTGCGTTCGAGTAGTAATTTCTTTAAGATTCGTTTCGCTTCGTTTTTGAATGTTTCAAGAGCGTAGTTAAAAAGAAGATATCTTTTCCGTTTGTGTCAAACATTTTCAATCGGACTTAATTTCGGTACGTAAGCGAGTAAAAACCCTACAGCAATTCTATCACTCAAGTGAAGTAATAAATCCAGAGACGACAAACGAACATTGATTCGATCCAGACGATCATCCGTTTTCCAGATATTTGACAGAGTAGAAACTTTGAAAAGTTGACAATGTCTTCTTGCTTTTTTTATCTTTGATTCAATCATTGAGTAGCTTTTCGAAATAAAAACTTCGCATAACAACCGTTCGTTTTTTTACCGACAATCATCTTAAGATAAACTTTAAAATCAAAAGTCTTTTTTGGAATCTAAATTTATCTTTGAATAGGGCTATCCTACCTATCCTGAACATTTTCTCTTTTTCAAATTATGTATTACTATATATAGAAATTTGAATGGAGATATGAAAATGATACAGAAAATCTTGCGAAAAGAAAAAAAGAAAAAAACAAATCAATTTAAAATATCGAAGTATTTTGGAGGCTTTTGTCTTCTCCTCTTCTTGTTTCTTTTTAACTGTCTACCGGATCAACAATCATCAGAAAATAATTTACTTCTGGCTTTACTTGCCCTTCCAAACGACCAAAGTTTAGAATTGCCAAGCGACAAATCTATGAGAAAAGCTAAACCCCAACCCAGGCCTAAACGAAAATACGATGGGGTTACTTTTATATCCGATGCAACCGGTAAAAGAATTCAAGCAAATAGCAAGACTCCGAACGGATGGCTCAAAGTGGACGCTGTGCGAGACACTTATTTTACGAGGTTCAATTTGTATCAGGATGGAGGCGATCCCAACTGCATAGAAAGCGGGCGTATCCGAGTCGAAACCTCTGCAAATCCGAAGTATTATTGGAATTGGTGGGCCGGTGGCGGCGGTGGCAATTACGCATACTATCCGAAATACAATGATGGCTCCAATCGTCTTGTAATCTTCGTTATAAACGGAGGATGTTTAAAATCCGGAAGCAAGGTCTCATTTTCAGATCATGATACTTTAGGTGCTGGATATGATTATTCTATCACAAATTGGAAGGGAGGGAGTTGGAATGAATATCTCTTTCTATGGACGAAGTCACTTAATCCTGGTCCAAGAGAAACTTTTACCGTTATATTAAGTCCAACGCCACCGGAAGCAGCAGCAAAATAACGTGAACAGAGGCAGATATACAAGACTTTATAGAGACAGCCCATTAAATACAAACGTGATTTGCCATATTTCTCCGGAAGTGGCTTAATCATCAAAATAGAGTTGTTGAAAAATTCTATAGTTCCAATTGACAAAACCGCTTCAATCGGTCGTTTTTATAAAACAAAAACGGATGGAGTATTAATTTTTCAACAATTCTACTTATCTCCACATATTAGAGTGTCCAAAGTTCCGCGTCTAAAACGCGGGGTTTCTGCTCAAATGAACGGTACTTTATTTTATAGGGATCAGTAATATTTTTAGACAATCTGCTTAGAGGTTTTTCACACTTTCAATTGGTTTTAAAATAAGGCATCTTACTTTCACTCTTTTCAATTTCGTTTTTGGTTTATTGGGCTTGATTACGGTTACGTTTCACACGTTCTTAGTAAGAGGCGATTTGCCATCATAGATTGACTCGAACCCAAAAATAGATTGCAAAAAATCCGGATTTATCCTATACAAGCTTTTAGCCTTTTCCCCACACACGTGGGGTTGAACCGAACGATTTACAATTGCTTTATCGATACCGCAACTTTTCCCCACACACGTGGGGTTGAACCGTTTAGCGGCATCTTCTAAAGTCAATCCCGCATCTTTTCCCCACACACGTGGGGTTGAACCGGTATATGAACCATTCTTTCATTTGGAATAGACTTTTCCCCACACACGTGGGGTTGAACCGAGAACAGGTGGCATTCGTGCTGATCTACGCTACTTTTCCCCACACACGTGGGGTTGAACCGGGAGAAAGTGCGTTCAATCGCATTGGGAGAAGCTTTTCCCCACACACGTGGGGTTGAACCGCGCACCGGCCTCGATCCGTTCAATCGTCAAACTTTTCCCCACACACGTGGGGTTGAACCGATACAGCGATTACATTCGGATTCAGTATTTTTCTTTTCCCCACACACGTGGGGTTGAACCGGAATTATTACATTGCTTCCTAAAGATTTTGAACTTTTCCCCACACACGTGGGGTTGAACCGACATCATTTGAGCTGCCTTACGATAATCCGCACTTTTCCCCACACACGTGGGGTTGAACCGAAAGTTTCGATATGTTTGTCGAACCCTTCGGCCTTTTCCCCACACACGTGGGGTTGAACCGCGCAGGCTTCTTACTGGAAAGCTGAAGAGATACTTTTCCCCACACACGTGGGGTTGAACCGATAATTATCAAAAATAATTATTACATGGTTTTCTTTTCCCCACACACGTGGGGTTGAACCGGAAGAACAGCTGAATTAAAAAATGTGAATACCTTTTCCCCACACACGTGGGGTTGAACCGGAGATGGCATTATTAAAGTTCAAACTCCTCAACCTTTTCCCCACACACGTGGGGTTGAACCGAATGAGGCAAACTATTATTTTGTTTAAAAAATCTTTTCCCCACACACGTGGGGTTGAACCGTTTCATCTCCCATATTTGATTTGTGAGTTAAACTTTTCCCCACACACGTGGGGTTGAACCGGGACATTCCGCCAAATAAACAGATTAGATATTCTTTTCCCCACACACGTGGGGTTGAACCGTTATGAGAGAGTGATTTTATTTTCTCAAATTTCTTTTCCCCACACACGTGGGGTTGAACCGGAGTCTGAGTAGTCTATTTTCATACGGACTAACTTTTCCCCACACACGTGGGGTTGAACCGCAAAATGCTCACGTGTGAGCATTTTGAAAACCTTTTCCCCACATACGTGAGGTTAAAATTTTCAGTCAAAACAAATAAGGACGAAACAGATGAGTAATAAGAATTCGGAAACGGAATCCAATTTAGAATTTTCAATGTAAAAAAACTAAAAACCAGTTTCAAAACCTGAAAATGTAGGAACTCCCACCAATTTTAAACAAGAGGGAAAACCGCACAAAAGCGGTGTAAACTCCAAGGACGTAATCTATGGGAACTCCCACATTTTTTTAAAAACTTGCCGGACACGAAAGATATTCTTTGAAGGTTTCGAGATGAACTCTAAGACAAACACAATACGGAATCAATTCAAAAAAAACCTTTTCTCAAGTTAATCCCGTATTCCAAATACGCTTTGAGACAACAACTCATGTTCATCCAACCTTGACAGTTCATATAAGAACCGTCTAACGCAGCTTGAGATACCTTCCAACCGGATTCGGTAATTTTCACAAGAGTATTGTTTTGATCCAAGGATTCGAAAATCATTTCCGTTTTGGTTTTGTACCCGCCAACAGTTAGAAGCTTGTTTTTACCCTCATAACTTCCTTCGTGAGCATTCCATTCCAAAACAATCTTGGAATTGGGAACCACTTCGACTACGTTGACGACAACTCCCTCATCTTCCCCTTCCATCGAAGGAAAATCCGCAAACTTCCAAACCACTTTACTTCCCGCCGCCAAAGGACCACTTGCGCCTCCGGTTGTAAAATATCCGCTTAAATGTTTCGGGTCGTAGACTGCTTGAAAAACCACTTCCAAAGGTTTTTGGATCTTGGTCTGTATCGTGAATCTTAAATCCATATAAATTCCTCTTGAAATAATTATATTTTTAATATGTTATATTATAGTAACATGTCTAAACTTGACAAGCAGGATCTAATTTTTAAGGCGCTTGCAGATTCTAAAAGAAGAGAAATTTTGGATCTTCTTAGGAAAGAACCTAAAACAACAGGAGAAATCTGTTCTTATTTCGAACCATTAGATCGCTGTACTATAATTCAACACCTGAAGATTTTGGAAAATGCAGGCTTATTGATCGTAAAAAGAAAAGGGCGGGTTCGATGGAATTATTTGGACAATCTACCCATTCAAGAAATCTACGATCGTTGGATCAGTAAATACGCAAAGCCGAGTTTGGAAAGATTGGCAGTGTTTAAAAAGCGAATGGAATCAGGATAAAATCGAAAAACCGGCCAAAATAAAAGAGACAATAATCAATAGAATGAAACTCAAGCACGCTGCTCCTGTATAAGTCGCAACGTAGGTAACCTCTCCTAGGCAGATCGCCTAAAACTCTGACATCTAAACTCTTATGATTTACGATACTCACCTCGAATGGACGGAACTCTTACTTCTTATTTACTACTCGGACGTGTGAAAATGATACTCGAAAATAGGCGGTCGGTTTTGTAAAAGTACAGCGGTTCTCAAAAATTAAGTCAAATCGGGAAATCCCGACTTTTTAAATGAATATTCTAATTTTCTAAATAATCTTGTCATGGTATTCTATTATTGCATTCGAGTAGTATGCGAAGGCAGAATCAAAAACATTATATTTTTATAATATTAATTTTTCTTTTTTAGGAACTCTGGATGCGACTTCTTCGAACTTTTCCTTGTATTTTTCGTGATTGGTACCCATGATTCTATCCCAAAAGTTGAAATAGAGGGAATAATTGCAGTTGAAGTATTTATGATGCATGTTGTGGTGTGTAGTCGTGTTATGCCAATTCGTGAACCCGCTTTTTAAAAACCAGGAAGGAAAAAATTCATAGGAAAGATGACCCAGCACGTTCAACGAAGTCATATAAACGAAAAATACGATTATCACTCCCGGATGTAAAGGAAGCACAAACGACGCAAGCGGAACGATTCCGGATTCGACGATCGCTTCCAAAGGATGAAATGAAAACGCCGCCCAAGGAGAAGGATTGGTAGACTTATGATGCACAAGATGAAAATATTTAAAGAAAAATTTATGATGCATCATTCGATGTGTCCAATAAAAATAAGTATCATGTAAAAGAATCAGCACAAACGCACTGAAGATAAGATACCCGAACCCGTAATCGCCGACATTTTCGTAGATCAGATTGTACCCTTTTACGTGAGACCAGGCGATAAATACTCCGGACAACGCGAACACCAGGAAAGCTATCAGGGAATATTTGACTTCGTGAATGATTTTTTTCTTTTCCGGTCTTTTGCCCTGAATAAGTTTGTGAGAAAATCTTTTACCCAAAAAAACCCAAACGATCAAAAACACAATCCCCGAAAAGAGCAAATAACGTATCAAAAAAATCATCCAAATGATTCCGAAAAAACCAGAATAACCGAACTTTGAAAGTAATTCTTCCATATTCATTCTCCGTATCATAAATCGCAGATTCGATTTAATTATGGACTTAAACTCTCATCTAGGCTTGCTCTTTTCAAAATCGTTTAGGATTTATTTTCGAATTCGTGCGACTTTTTCTATATTCCGTCTCCGAATAGGAATTCGAACGCAAACGTTCAAGTCCAAAATCAAATAGGAAAGAATTGCAAAAATGCAACAGGCTGTAATTTTTCCGCGGATATCGGACCAATAACGTACAAAGCAAAAAATCAAAAAGGGAACAAATTCGCCTATAGAAAAAAATGGAGAATATTCTTGATTTCGTCAATCACCGATTCCTTCCAGATTTCCTAATTCTATCCAAAAGTTTTTGGTTTGTAAATCGGGAAGTAAGGATCGAATCAATTCACTGTCGATAAAACCATCCTCTTTAAGTGATTCTTCAATTTGAGTCTTGGAAATTTTTTCATGCTCTTCTAAAAAGGAAAATATTTCTTTCCAAGTATGCCATTGGTTGTCCGACAGATTGAGAACGTTCGGAAGCGCATCCCAACCCGCCGTTTGAATTTTGCGAATCAAAAGAGAAATCGTAAGAGCCACATCGTCACCGTGAATCAGATTGAGTTGTCTTGAACACTTTTTCACAAGTCCTTTTCTTGCCCAATCCCCGGGATTTCGAAGAGGCCCGTAAATTCCGCAAAGTCTGAGAATTTTTCCGCCTCTCCCGATCCATTCATTCTCAACCGCAAAACGATCGTGCTCTTCGACGAGAGGAGTGGATTCGACGATGTCCGGAACTCTTTTATAAATACTCGTTGTTCCCAGAAGAATAAATTTTTTGCCTATAGAAAACAAAAGATTGATAAACGAAATCGGATCGGAAAGTTTCTGAACGGGGAATGTGACCACGCATAAATCGAAATTTTCTCTCGAAAATTTTTTCCCAAATTCCTCCAAAGCAAAAGGATTCGAAAAATCAAAAACTTCGGTTCCTTCCACTCGGGTTTTGGCAGAGAAAGTTTTGAGTTGAATCTCCGCTTGCAACTTCAATCTATTCGCAATTCGGATTCCGGTATATCCTAAACCGAAGATTCCGACCAGCACTTATTCAAGACCCAAACGTTTGTAAATCAATCCCACTTTCTCAAGATACGGCTCGATTTTAAAAATATCTTCGAGATCTTTTCGGGTTAAAACCCGGCTGACTCGATTGTCTTTTTCCAGTCTAGTCTTGAGAGTTTCGGATGAATTGGCCCAAACCGCCATTGCGTGCTCTTGAACGATCAGATAAGCTTCTTCTCTTACGATCTTTCCTTTTTCGATCAGAGCCAGCAAAACCTTTTGAGAGAAGATCAATCCACGTGTGACGTCTAACGTTCTTTCAATCGCATCCGGGTACACATGAAGATTTTTGATTACGAATGACATCTTATCCAAAATGTATTCGAGCGCGATGGTGGAATCGGGAAGCACAACCCTTTCCGCCGAAGAATGAGAAATATCTCTTTCATGCCAAAGAGCCACATCCTGCAAACCCACGTTTACATTTGCGCGGATCACCCTGGAAAGACCGGAAATCCTTTCGCAGATCACAGGATTCCTTTTATGAGGCATCGCGGACGAACCCTTTTGTCCCGCGGAAAAAGGCTCTTCCACTTCCCTTCCCTCCGTCTTTTGCAAAAGACGAATCTCTGTCGCCATACGATCCAAAGAAGAAGCCGTGACCCCGAGAACGGAAAGATAAAACGCGTGACGATCCCTGGAAACGACTTGTGTGGAAATCGGATCGATTTTTAAGCCCATCTTTTCGCAGACATAGGCTTCGATTTCTGGATCTATATTGGAATAAGTCCCGACAGCTCCCGAAAGCTTTCCGACCGCAATCTCGTTTCTCGCCTCGGACATCCTTTTTCGATTTCGATTTAATTCTTCAAAAAATAATGCGAACTTTAGTCCAAGGGTCATCGGTTCCGCATGAATCCCGTGAGAACGTCCGATGCAAGGCAGATCTCTGTATTGAATCGCCTTTTCTTTGACTACGGAGATGAGTGCGTCCGTTTTTTTCAGGATCAAGTCCATGGCCTGAACCATCTGGACGCAAAGCGCAGTATCTCCGATATCGGAGGAAGTCAGACCGTAGTGAACGTGTCTTCCCGCAGGCCCTATGTATGAATTCATGTTTGTCAAAAACGCGATCACGTCGTGATGAACCTTACTTTCAATCTCCAGAATCTCATCCACATCGAACTTTGCCATCGTTTTGATTTCCTGAAAATCCTCCGGTGGAATTTCTCCCCGTTTCATACGAATCTCGCAGGCGAGTATTTCTATTTCCTTCCAAATTTCAAACTTGTTCTCTAATTCCCAGATTTTGGAAATTTCGGGATTGGAATAACGATCGATCATTTCTAAAGATTCCTTTTTGTATTCTCATCCACTCTTCCAAGGAAGTATATTCTGTAAAAAGAAAAACAAAGCTAGTAAAAAAAGCGTTTGAGATACGATCATTTGTTTTTTGTACGATTTCTAAAATGCTCTTTCAATGACTCCTACCATTTTCTACAAAACATTCGAACGAATACCTTCGAAAAGGTCGGATTCGAGTTCTTATTGTATTCGTTCGCGAAATCCGTCTCCCGTACAAAATTCGTGCGGGCAATTTTACACTTTTGAAGAATAGAGTTGTTGAAAAATTACTACTCGGCCGCTTGAAAATGATACTCGAAAATAAGCGGTCGGTTTTGCAAAAGTACAGCGGTTCTCAAAAATCAAGTCAAATCGGGAAATCCAGACTTTTTAAATGAATATTCTAATTTTATAAATAATATTGTCATAGTATTCTATCATTGCGTTCGAGTAGTAACTCTCTATCCGTTTCCGCTTTATTGAAATGAATATTTGAAGCGATTTCGCCAATCTGAATCATGAAATTTTTCAACAACTCTAATATACAATATGAATTCAAAAACAAGAATATTCTAACTTACTTGTATTTTAGAAAGACCAGGTCCGGGGAGTGTACAAAATAGTTTCCCGGAGAGGGGGTAGCGAAAGACGCTACGCGTCTGAAGCGAGGGGGAAACTTCCCCCAATCTAGAAATTGACATTCATTAGAGATTATTTTTTTTAGAACTTAACTTTTTTACACCGGTCGCATAGCAGCCGCCAAGCGGCATACAATAGAGCATTAGAATTTCTGCATTTATAAAACCAAAATTCGCAGTATTCTTAACCGGGATTCAGCAGTAATATTAACCGAGTTCGAAGGAGCGAACGAATTCGCGGATTGTATTGATATGATCGATTTCGGGAGAAGGATTCTCCTTGCTCGGCTCGTAGAGGTGCTCGTCAAAAACATGATAATCGAATATCTTTAGGGAAAAATCGGGAAACGTAATGATGATATTTTCGGAATGAATATCGAAGATCAATTCCTCCTCTTCGGCCAGATGTTTGGTCACTTCGATCACACGATGAAAATCCAAAGCGATCTTTTTCAATTTGGACCGACTGACGACACCGAACTTATGCGTGTCGAAGTTCAACTTCCACTTCGGAAAAAATGCGTCCTGCAACGGGTTCTGACGGATTTTTTCGTTCAGTCGTATAAATTCTTTGAGATGTTTTCCGGGTAGAAGATTCTGATTGTCGCAAGGAGTCAAAGTGAAAATCGGAATCCCGAACGGAGTCGTTCTAGCGCGCAATCCCATAAAATAACGCGTGGGTAACACTAGATCCGGTATCAAAGACTTCAACTTCCAATAGTGAAGTCTTTCCAAGCCGAGACGGGCAAATTTAAAACGTATATTTTCCTTCGACGATCTTGTCCAAACTTTGGATTCTAAAAATTCCATCAGTTGGATCTCTTCCGATTTGAGATAACGATCCAAATTTTTTTGAACGTGTTTGTATAAGGAACCGAAGATCGGGTCCGACGGAAGTTTGGATTTTCCCACCTTTACGACCTGATTCCAAGGAAGCGCGTATACAAATTTGTAGGAACCTCTTCCTATATATTTCCCCGTGGACAGAGGCATGAAGTTGTCCAAATATTCCCGCTCATACCTATGCGTTATGCGAAATAGATGAGAAACTGGAAAAAGTCTCTCGTATGTTTTTCTTGCAAATCCCGATTCGCGAAGACGATAATCGACCGGAAGGTCTTCGATCGGTATTTCCGGCTTCGTTTTTTCGGGATCATAAAACAGCTCCTTATCGAGTCCTTTTTCCAAAAACTCGATAAAGTTCGGAATCTTAGGGGAACTCAAAAAATCCCGTATAACGCTGCCGAGTTCCTCGAATCGATTCCGTTTATTCATAGTTTTGAATCTATTGAAAGTAAACCTTACCCGGAACCGGAGGAAGTTTTTCTTTTTTTAGAATCGCGTCGTTTAATTTCGAAGATTGTTCTTCATCCAGCCACCAAAGAGAAGAAGCTTCCCTTTCGCTTCCGAATTTTCCGAGCGGATTTTTCGGAGCTTTAAACCGGTTCCAATACATGATTCTTGTCGAGCTAGTATTCCACAAAAGAACATAGGGAACTTCCGCGGTTAAAATCTTATCGATTTTTTTCAGGATCTCGTTTCGTTTCGAAACGTTAAACTCGGTTCTTTGTTGCTCGATAAGTTTATCTACCTCGACATTCTTAAATCCGGAAAGATTAGGCTGTCCTTTTTCTTCCGCATATTTGGAATACCACATCGCCTCCGGATCCTTGAACACACCCCCGCCCCAAGCGGCCCAGGTCATATCGAAGTCGTACTTGTCCATTCTGGAACTCCACTCCGCAAGATCCGTCGATTCCAAATTGATGATGATCCCGACTTCTTTCGCTCTTTCTTGAATGAGCGTTAGATACTTTTCGGACTTCTTATCTCTCTCCAATATGCTAAACCTAAATTCTTTTCCGTCTTTTTCCAGAATCCCTTTCGAGTTGATTTTCCAACCCGCTTTTGCAAGCAGTTCTCTCGCCTTTTTCACATCGAATTCAAGAGGAGGATTCGGGAAAGAATTTGCAGGCCAAAGATCCTGATAAAATGCGTTTGTTTCTTCGTATTCGTTATAAGCCAATTTTTCGACAAGTAGCTTCCGATCCACGAGATGAGCGAACGCCTTACGAACCTTAACGTCCGAGAAAATCTCCCTTCTCATATTAAAAACCAAACCTTGGAACCCGATCGGTTTTGAGTTATAAATCTTTTGTTTGAGAATATAATTCTCGTCGAACTTCTCCCCGATCGCATCCTTAACCCAGAAGGAAGCCGTATAGGTCGGATATATATCTATATCACCTTTTTTGAATGCTTGAAACGCGATAGACTCTTCGTTATAAACTTTGAACAGAATCGTATCGAAGTTATCGAGCCCTTTGTAAAAAGGATATGCACGCATCCAATAATCCCCACGTCTTCGCATTTTGACGTAACGGCCTTTTTTCGCCGAGAGCATGAAATAAGGACCGGAGACGACCGGAAAATCGAAATTCTCTTTATCGAAGTTTCTATCTTTGTAATAATGAGCCGGAAGAATATAGAGAGAGTTTGCGATCGTGTTAAAGTTCGACCAGTGAATTTCTTTTTGAGTAAATTCGATCTCTCTTTCGCTCAAAACGACCGGTTTTTCGAAACGAGAAAGATCGATTCTAAAAACCGCCGTGTTGTTGTTCTTATTCATCAAAGTTTCATAAGTGAATAAAACGTCGTTTGCAGTGACCGGTTTCCCGTCGGACCAAACCGCATTTGCGTCAATCGTAAACGTGAACTTCTTTTTATCCGGAGATACTTTCCAAGAAGAGGCGAGATGAGGAATCGGCTCCAATGTGATCGGATGGTAGTCCAAAAGAGGCTCGAACATCAGACTGAAAATATGAGCCGTAGTGGAAAATTGGTCCAAATAGTAATTCAAGGACTTCGGAAATTGATGGCTATAGATTCGAAACGTTCCGCCCTTTTTCGCATGGGGAGAAACGATCGGATTCGGTCCTCTAAGAACGACAGGAATGGAGTTCGGATTTCCGTTCCAAGGAAGAGTTTCCACGACGGTCGACGTTTCGAATTCCTCTTTATCTCCGCATGCAAGAAAAGTGAAAACAGAAAGCACGAAAAATATGCAAAAAATAGAATGTATTTTCAAGAAATCACCTCGTTTAATTTTTAATTCTATGCGCTTGGTATACGTCCGGGATTTGTTTTAGATTACTTAGGATCTCCTTGAGTTGATCCAAATGCTCCACGTCCACTTCAAAGATAGCGACCAAATTTCCCCTTTGGTCGGTGCTTGCTTTGGATTCTCTGATGTTGGTCTGCGTATTGGAAATAGATTTTACGATTTCCATAAAGATGCCTTGCCGGTCTTTCGATTTTACTTCGATCAATACGGGAATCGATTCGCTCTGGCCGTAATCCCATTCGACAGTGATGATGCGCATGGATTCTTCCTGTTCCTGCTGTTTGGCGGTAACACATCCCTTCTTGTGGATACTGACCCCTCTCCCTCGAGTGACAAATCCGACGATCCCGTCTCCCGGCAGAGGGGAACAACAACCGGAAAGTCTCACCGGAATTCCGCGAAGACCTGCGACAATCACTTTTCCCGCACCTAAATCGATTTGTTTCGCGGGTTTTGAAGGAGGTTTCTTTTTAAGTTCCTCCAAAACTTCCACGTTAAGCGTAATCTCGGCGGCGAACTCGGCTTCTTGCTGAAGATCCTTTTTGTTTTCCTCTTTTAACTTCCGAAAATAACTCCTCAACTTCTGTCTTGCGGAAGGAGTTCTAACGATACGCAACCAAATCGGGGAAGGTTTTGTTCTTTTGTCGGTGATGATTTCAATCTGATCTCCGGAACGAAGTTCGGTCCGGAGAGGAAGCATCCTCCCGTTGATTCTTCCACCTTTCGCTTTTAAACCGACATCGGTATGAATCCGAAACGCGAAATCAAGGATCGTCGCACCTTTGGGAAGCTGTAGGATCTCGCCTTTCGGAGTGAATACGAAGACTTCGTCTTCGTGAAGATCGTATTTGAGTTCTTCCACAAATTCTTTCGGGTCTAACGCAGAATCCTGCCAAGAACTTAATAGTTCTAACCATCTTACCTTTACGTTCTTTTCGGATACGGAAGGTTTTCCCTCTTTATACATCCAGTGCGCTGCGATTCCGTACTCGGCGATATCGTTCATATCGCGGGTACGAATCTGAACTTCGAGAGGTTTACCGTCGGGCCCGATCACTGTCGTGTGAAGGGATTGGTACATGTTCGTTTTCGGAGTAGCGATATAATCTTTAAAACGACCAGGGACAGGATTCCAAAGAGTATGTACGATTCCCAATACTCCATAACAATCTTTTACTTCGTTCGTGATGATACGGATCGCTCTAAGATCGAAAATTTCGTTGAAGGTTTTCTCTTTAAGTTTCATCTTGCGATAGATGGAATAGAAGTGCTTTGCTCTTCCGTCCACATCCGCTTCGATCTGAATCTCGGAAAGCCTTTGAAGAAGGATGATCTTCAAAGTTTCGATAAATCCTTCCCTTTCCGATTTTTTAGAATTGATGTTCTTCTTTACTTCTTGATACTCTTCGGGATTTAAAACCTGAAACGCAAGATCTTCCAATTCGGATTTGATTTTATAAATTCCCAATCGCCCAGCGATCGGAGCGTATAAAGAAAGGGTTTCTTGAGCGATTCTTCTTTGTTTTTCCGGAAGTTGGAACGAAAGAGTTCTCATATTATGAGTTTTATCCGCAAGTTTGATGAGAATAACCCGGATATCTTTGATTGTCGCTACGATAATCTTTCGAATATTCTCCGCCGCTTCGGTTTCCTTGGATTGGCTTTTGATCTTAGAAATTTTAGTGACACCTTCCACTAGATCGGTGATGTCTTCTCCGAAATCTCGAATCATATCGTCTCGAGAATACTGGGTATCCTCGATGACGTCATGAAGAAGACCGGCACAAATGACTTTTTCGTCCAGACCGAGCTCGTAAAGAATAAATCCCACTTGAAGAGGGTGGACGATATAAGGTTCTCCCGAAAGACGAAACTGTCCCTGATGCGCTCGTTCAGATACGTCATACGCCTTTTGAACGGATTCATAGGCGCTCTCTCCGAGCGTTTCGCGAACTCCTTCCAGGAGCATATCTTTAGTTGCAGGAGTTTTCACAAATCCCATAGTTGTTAGTGCTGCTCTATATCCAAACCGAGGTCTAGAAAACGGGTCGTATGCGTTAGATAACCCATACTAACACCCGCTCCCGAAAATTCCGAGAGCGCTTCTAATTTTTCGGGAGTGATTCCTCCGGAAAACTCAATTTGAACGTTAGGCGCCTTTTGTTTGAGAATGGAATACGCAGTCTTCGTATCTTCCAAAGAAAAATTATCGAGTAGAATCACTTCGGCCCCCGAACCTATCGCTTCTTCGAGTTGTAAGAGAGAATCGACTTCCACCTCCACAATTTTACCCGGAAAACGAGCTTTGATTTTTTCCACAGGTTCGCGAAAGGACGAATACATCGCGAGATGATTATCTTTAATCATTGCCATCTCGGAAAGATTGAGCCTATGATTGCTCCCGCCACCGCAATAAACTGCGTATTTTGCGAGCTTACGATAACCCGGAAGAGTTTTACGCGTATCGAGAATCATCAGACCTTTTTGTCCGTATTTTTGGACGACTTCTCCGGTTCGAGTGGAAATTCCGGAAAGATATTGAAGAAAGTTTAATAAAATTCGTTCTATTCTGAGGATTTGAACGAGATTGCCTCGGACTCTCAAAAGGGTGTCTCCTTTCTGGAAACTCTCCGCATCTTGTTTCAAAAGTTCCGACCGGATTTGATTCTCCGAAAAAACATTCAAAACTTCTAATACACCGGTTCCACAAAGAATCCCGGACTCTCTCGCGTTCAAACTCGCAGTAGCTTTCCGGTCAGGAGTAAAGAGAGAAACGGAGGTGATATCTTCTTCCGGACAATCCTCTTCCCAAGCGAGTTTTACCAAGGTTTCATAGTCTTGATAACTTACGGACGAAACCGGATGAGTATAGGCGCGTTTCATTTGAATCCAAAAGAGAGTTTTACAATCGGAAAACCACAATCAAGTGAATTTCAGAGGGATTCGAAAATAAGCGATCGTCGTAGATTTTCGGGTACCGGAATTCCGACCAGGATTCGGTTGGAGTGCCGGATTTTTTCGAGACCGAAGGAATGGACTAAGCGAATTTACTCTCAAAAAAAAGAATTCAATTGTTGATTTCTATGTATTTTTCTTAAAGGAGAATCAAATTTTTGAATTCAAAAGCAAATGAAAAATTAAGAAAACAAGGTGGAACGAATATTGTTGCAGCCATAATCGCTACATTGCCGATTCTGCTTGGAATTCTAATGGAATTCGTTTCTGCCTAAAGAGAATATTTAACGTGAGCAGGGTCGTAAGAAATCCATGATTCATCTTTTTGGTAGGAAGTTGGAATTTGAACTCTGTAAATCTATTCTTAAAATGTGGGAACTACAACAAATCGCGATTTTACGAGCAAATTTTAAAAGCAGGAACTTCTACTTTTAGAAAATTTTTCTCATTTTCTTACGACCCTGCTCACGTTATTTATCTTTCACGAGTAAAAATTCTTCTGTAAAAAGCGGAGTAGTCGAAGCAACGACCACAAACAAAAAAGGCCAGGTTTTACAACCGGGCCTTTTTTTCAAAAAATCTCTTTCACAATTATTGAAGATTTTCCGGATTTTCTTCCTCTCCTTCATTCTCTTCTTCAGGAGTGATTTCATCATTTTCCGCAGACTCATCTTCAGTCGTTGGAGGAGTCATTGTTTCAGCCTTTTTCTTATTATCCACATCCCCGGATTCAGACTCTTCTGCAGGCTTCTGGTCGGCTTCGATCGCCTCCACTTCTTCTGTAGTAGCAGGTTTCTTTTTACGTGAATCCTGAGCTTTATTAAGTTGGGTTGGACCTTTCTTAGGTGGAATCAAGAGCACTTGTTTCGGATAAATCAAATTCGGATTTCTGATTTTGTTACGATTTGCCTCGTAAATTCTTCTCCACAATTTCGCAGTTCCGTAATGTCTTTTATCTTTCGCGATTCTCCAAAGGCAATCGGCTGGAATTTTTTTACGAACCACATAACGTTTCCAACCTTCCGGCAAACCGTCTTTCCCCACTTTTGTAGAGGAATTTTTGCCATCCGTTGCAGATTGATTTTTAGGATCCTTCTGACCATCGGTTCCGGTTTTTGTATCACGGCCCGCAACACTATCACTCGCCATTTTTCTTTCTATTCTTTCGGCCAGCTCAATAGCTTGGTCTACGACAATTCTAGAAAGGCGGATCGCTTCTTCGGAACGAGAAATTGAATCTTCGTATTTTTCAGAAGTATATAAATCTTCCGCGGATACTCTGGACTCTTCCGCGGCTTTTAGGTTTTCCTCCGCTCTTTGATAAGAAACCTGAAAATCTCTGGACGCATTAATTTTATTTCTATCAAAAGAAGCCAATTTTGTAGTGGCTGATGCTACGCTCTGTTTTGCAAGTTCCTTCTGTTTTTCAGCATAAGCCTTAATATTCTTCGCAACAAGCTCTCCGGATTTTTTACGGATATCATCAATCTCCGAGTATCCATCCCTAATCCTCCCTTCTTCGATCTTGGCTTTGGCGGACTCCAAACGATTTCTCGTTTCGGAAACTTCCGGATCTTTCCCTTCTGCGTATTTATCCGCATCGTTTAAATTCTTTTCGATATCCGCAAGAGAATCGATTAATTGTTGTTTTTGAGAAAGGGCTAATACTTTCGATTCATCCGCAGCTTTTTTAGAATCCGCATATTTTTGACGAGAAGCTTCGTATTGATCGAATGCCGCGAGCCTCATTCTAAGTTTTCCATCGTCTCCGGATTCTTTAGGATAAGATTCCAAAGTACGATCCGCAGTTTCACGAAGTGCGTCGCCTTCTTTACGAAGCTGCACAGAAGTATTATAAGGTTCCGAAGCAAGCTGAGAAGCATAAGCCTCTTCGGCCGATTCGATCGCAACACTGGATTCTTTACGAACCTCGTCTACGGCAAACGGAAAAGACTTTTCAGAAGCATCCAGAGCCTTTGCTCTCGCATACAACGCGGATTTTTTTGTCTCTGTAAGATTTTCTTCCGAGGCCTTTTGATGTGCAGTAAGTAGGTTTTTACGAGCCTCCTCCAATTCTGCCGGAGCATATTTTTCAGCGCCTGCAGACTTCGCTCTTGTGATGGAATTTTTCGCATCACTTAACTCCTGAATCGGAAGTTCGGCTCCGCAGGAAATAAAAAATCCTGCAAGTAAGATTATAAAAGAAGAAAGTATTTTTCTTTGAGTTGATTTCATTGCAGCACCAGGTTTCAGAAAAGGTAGGATAAAATTATGATCCGATCTCATTTAAAGGCAGACACTGCCTCTGACTCATTATCAAAAATCTCAAAAAAAGAAGTGAGCTTAGTTAACTCAAACACTTTTCTTACGGATCCGGAGACGTTGATAATTTTAAGCCCGCCCTGATATTTCTTCAGGTTGGAAAGACTGGAAATTAGAGCGCCAATACCAGAAGAATCAATGTAGGAAACTTTTTCCAGGTTGATGATTGTATAATATTTTTGTTCCTCGATGAGTTTAGCGATGACATCTTTAATTTCTGGGGCATTGTAGAGATCGATTTCTCCGTTTATGTCCAGAATGACAATGTTCCCGCTTTCTCTTCTGGTTATTTCCATAAATGATCAGCAACTCCTTTCTATTTCTTTCCAGCCAGCTTACTAAGGGAAAGTCGATTCTTTAAATAGTCAACCGGAAAATTCAGGCTTTTCATACAAATTTTTCCACTTGGCATAGATCTTTAAAAATTCACCCGCTCGAATAGACTTCTGAATCTCTGAAAGAAAATTTTTCATAAAGTACAAATTATGATACGTCGAAAGCGAGAATGCGGTGATCTCCCCCACGTGATGTAAGTGTCTGATATATCCGATGCTGTATCTTTTGCACACCTTACAGCCGCAATGCGGATCCATAGGCGCGTCGGAACTCTTCCACTTTTCATTTCTAAGATTGATTTTTCCTAAAGATGTAAAAACCTGACCGTTTCTCGCATTTCGAGTCGGAAGCACACAGTCGAACATATCGACTCCATTCTTCACTCCATCCAAAATATCCGGAACGGTTCCCACTCCCATCAGATAGAGAGGACGATTTCGATCCGTAGAATCAGAAACTCCTTCCAAAATTCGAATGAAATCCTTACGCGGTTCTCCGACTGAAAGTCCTCCGATTGCGATTCCATCGAATGGAAGAGAGGCGATCTTTCGCAAACTTTCCAACCGAAGACCAAGATCGATTCCACCTTGAAAGATTCCGAAAAGATGGGAGGAACTCTTATTCTTTTCCCAATATTCCACAGACATTTCCGCCCATCGATGCGTTCGGTCCAAAGATTGTCTCAGTCTTTCCGGACTGGAATCGAAAGGGGCGCAGTCGTCCAAGACCATCATGATATCGGAGCCGATACTCCTTTGTATGTCTATAACCGAATTAGGAGTAAAATAATGCCTGCTTCCGTCGATGTGAGATTGAAAACGAACCCCGTCTTGCTCGTACTTAAATAGAGAGTTAAGACTGAAAACCTGATAGCCTCCGCTATCGGTAAGAAGCGCCCGTTTCCAGGTCGAAAATTTCTTAAGCCCCCCGAAACTTTCCAACACAGAAGTCCCGGGCCTGAGATAAAGATGATACGTATTTCCTAATATTAAAGAATACTCAAGTTCTTCCAGATCGTCGGTAGAAAGGGTTTTTACGACTCCCCTTGTTCCTACGGGCATGAACACCGGAGTTTCCAGCGTCACTCCATTGAGATTTAGAATTCCGGTTCTGGCTCTGGTTCGAGGATCTTCGGAAGTGGTTTGAAAAATCATCTACCGGCAGAATGTTCGTTGCAAGTTCCATAGATGTTAAGGCTATGACCCGTGATTTTAAAACCGTTGTCTTTTGCGGCCTGCTCTTGAAGTTGTTCGATTCTTTCATCCATAAATTCCACGATTTTTCCGCAGACCGTACAGATGATATGGTCGTGATGCTTGTGTCCTATGATATGTTCGTAATATTTATAATCCTTTCCGAAATTATGCTCTTGCAATAAGCCCGCAGAAACCATTATGGAAAGAATCCTATAAATTGTAGCTTTGGAAATTTGATCTCTTTGATCCTTGAATTCCTCTAAAAGTCCTTCCGCTGTGAAATGATTGTGAAGGGAAAATATTCTTTCAGCGACCAACATTCTCTGGTTGGTAATCTTTAGACCTTCTTTCTGTAGATATTCTGAAAAGGTCTGCATTTCCATACGGACCGCGGGTTCCGCTTTGTTTAGAATGGCTTCCTGTTTTTCTCGATTCATATAAGATTATCCAAGGAACGAGTCAAGGTTATCAAGGATCGATCTTTCCGGCAATAGAAAAATACCAAGCTCGTTCCACCTCTTCCGCAATTCGAATCGCCATAATTTTCAAAAGCCTGGCCTGAGCCTGAGTTTCGCTCTCTCTAAACCCAACTTGATCGGAGAATATGATTCTTACCGGAATCTCCTCTCTTTCCAATAGTATTTTTTGCCCTCCCACCTTTTGAAGTTCCAATCGAACAATTACGAGCATTTCTCTAGAAATAGATTGCCCCCCTTGGTCGAGTAGATTTCCGACAAGCTGGTAGTGTACTACTTCTCCGTAAAGTCGATAACTCGCGATCGATTTTTCTCTCGTTTGAAGGAATCTTCCTCTCGTATCGATCTCGGCTCGAACAAGTTCCGTAAGTAAAGTTTGAATTCCCATTCCATACGAATTGTTTCTAAAATTTTGGACATAAAGTCTTCGCTGATCGTCCGGAATCGGAACTCCGTCGATTTTCGGAGGATTTCCGGGTTCTCTCATAAAATAAGTGCAGTGATAAAATTGTAATACGACTACAATCAGAACCGTCAGTCGGACAATAAACATAGTTAGAAAGGTCTTTTGCGGTCGGACTTCCGCGCAAGGAGTTTTTTTACGGCTCCTTTTCGGCTTTACAAATTCCGATTTTTGACTCAGCTTTTTCGGAAGATGAAAAGATTTTTTGCTTTTTCGACTTACAGCGCGTCCCAAAACTCTTCGAACGCCGATAGAAACGAGACGCCTGAGTTTTATCGAGCGATCCTTAAAGAGCCGACGGCACTTGAGTTTTCCGCTTTGTCAGAAAGATCAAACCGCGGGAACTCAACAAAGCATTTTCTAAACTCAAATCTCGCTCCCGAAAGGTCGCGAGATAGTGCGCGTTCCGGGTTCTGTCCCAGTTTTAGGACAGGTTCTTATGCCGTCCTTTTCTTTGCTTTCATCTTACTAGTGCAAGGCTTGAAAGCGGAAGACCGATCCCTTCTTTTTCCCGAATTACAAGGAAAACTTCGATTTCCAATGGAAATTCAAACTCCGGTCTCCGGTTCTTTTGCAGAATATAGAACACATCATCTCCACATGGGAGCCGATTTTAAAACCTTTCATCTCAATGGTTTTCCGGCAATCGCTCCTTTTGACGGGATTGTGGAATCCGTCTCCGAATCTCCGACAGGGTACGGACTCAACTTAATGCTTCGTTCTTCTTCCGGATTACGGGCTAAATTTGCGCACCTGTTCAATTTAGAAGGCGTTAAGAAAGAACTGGAAAATTTAAGACAGGCACTTCATCTTTTAAACGATGGAATTTTTTCCGTAAAATTTCCAGATCATCAATTCCCCATAAAACAAGGACAGCCGATTGCAAGAATCGGAGAATCAGGAACGGGAGTTCCCCATTTACACTTCGAACTTCACGGAAACGGAAGCACATTTAACCCGCTTGCGCATCTTAAGATGAACGATCGAGACAAAACTCCGCCCGAATTACTGGTTTTATACGTCGATTCCTCAGACGGCCAAAAATTTAGAATTCCTCTTAAAAAAAAAGAAGATGGAATTTATGAATTGAATGAACCTTTGAAACTCGGCGGGGAAGTGAGAATCAAACTCGGTGCGTTTGATAGAATGAACTCTCACAACAAGAACAACCTTTATTCCGCAAAATTCATGTTTGATGGAAAAATTCTCTATGAAAGAAAGTTTGAAAAGATGAGTTATGCAGAAGCAAGAGACCATCAGTCAATCTATGATTCCAACCGTTCATCCCTCAATCCCCCTGTTTATGTTTATAATCTTTTTCCCTCTTTAAAATCCAGCATCGATCTGAGAGAATTTTCAGAAAACCAAGAAATCCCTTTGGAAATCATAGCCGAAGACAAAGAAGAAAACCGTTCTTTCTTGAAGTTCAAAATTTTAAATTCCGGTTTCAAAGGACACGTAACGAAAGCAACTCCAACGGAATATTCCTCTCAAGACAACAGATTCCTACTCAAGACTCCGAAAGGAAATACATTCGGAAAAGGGAATATTCTCTTTGAAAAGGTCGGAACTCCCCGCGAAAACCTGTTACCCGAGGGTTTGATTTTAAAAAGCGAACTCGTTGAAATCGAATCGACCGGAGTTAGTTGGTCGGGAGATGCGAAATTTTTATGGAAAGGAAAAAAACTTGGTAGAGGAGAAAACCTCTATTTACTCGAAGAAGGTACCAAACGCTGGATCATTTTAAAAACGACTTCCGAAAGCGGAGGAACAAGCGCGGTTTTGAATAAGATCGGGATCATTGCCGTTCTAGAAGATCGTTCCAAACCAAAAATCGATCATCCATTTTTAATCTCCCGCCATCGATTTACACCAGAAGTCCTACCATCTTCAGTGATAGAAAGAATGTATTCCGTATCCGACATCGGTTCAGGTTACGCGGGCGGAGCCGAGATCTTTTTAGACGGACAAATTTTTCCGTACGAATTCGAACCCGATCGTAAAGTGATCCTTGTCAGAATTCCGAGCTCTTTTGGAAAATTCAAAAGAAGACTTTTACTTCAAGCAAGAATTAAAGACAGAGCCGGTAATCTTTCCGACTGGTTAACCGACCTTATCGATTTGGAAAAAATACCGGAGAATGATCAAGGATAAATTTTTCGCATTGCTCTTCGTCTATCGAATGATTCTTTTTTAAAGAGGTCGGTTAACAAACCTCTTTAAAAAAGAAAATACTTCCACCTAAGAAATTCAGTTACTTTTTTGAATCCGTATAAACTCCGCCAGCAGAAGAATTATAATTAATTTCAAAAATATCATAATCCGACTTTCTCCAACCGGTCGCAAAAGCTACAGAAACGCCAATATAGTATTTGGTTCCGAACTTCATCGTATTCCAAGCAAACGCGGCCACCTCCTCGTTGGTTACAGAAAAAGGATGGACCTTGCCGCGAACTTCGTCCAGATACAAACCTTCATAAGTTCCAATTAGAGTTCCTTGATATTCTAATTTAAGAATTCTTCCAGAAACAGAAAAATTTCTTTTTGATCCGGATTTACCCACGATAATTTTATCCGGCACCTCTTTCGGAATCGTAGCAATTTGTTTTTGCGCTCCGATTATTTCAAAATCCGTGGAAAGAGCAATTGGCTCAATTTTATGAATCCTATACTGAACTAAAATTTCTTGGTTTACATTACTATTTAAAAAATTTACGACTTCTGCATTTTCAGGGCGAACGGAAAATTCGATCTTTTCTTTCAAAGGAGTGAAACATTCATCTTTCGACGCTTCACACTTTTCAGATTTATCATAAGTGGTAAATTCCAAAAGACCTTCATGAGAATCGAAAATTATTCCTCGGCTTTCAAACTGGATAAGTCTCACAACCGCCCAACCTTCCGAATAAGTTCCCAAAGCGAAAACCGAAGAAAAAGAAAAAAACAAAGATCCAATAGAGAAAAGCAAAGCAATATTTTTTTTTAAATTCCTGAACATTATACACTCCAAAATTTTCTTAAGTTTTTAAGATTCAAACAATGTTAGGATAACATTTCATTTTCAAGAAATATTTAATCGATTCAAAAAATTAAACCCTTTCCTAAAAAATTGGCGCCATCACAGCTCTTAGATGTTCGGCCGATTGCATTTGCCAGAGCCTCCTATTTTTTACAAAGTAGATTGTAGTATTTAACGATCGATGACTACAACTTGTTTAGAACCACAACGCTGAGAAATCCGCGATAGTTTACGGCGTGATTCTTGAAGAACGTCATTTGAATTTTGAGAAGCAAAGGCCTATCGAGTTTTTTCGAATCCCGGGTCTTTTCGCAATAAAAATCTGAATTTTCAAAAAAGCCGCGATTACTTTTGATCAGTTCCTCGACTATTTTTTTCAGAATCATAAACAGGCTTCTTCGTTATTTAAGCTCCTGTCTTTTGCTTTATTACTTGATCGGTATGAAAACTCCGAAGTTCATCTTGAACCGGTTTTTCTGCATACTTGGGCTCTGGGTAAAATTCCGTTTCATCTCATCAGACTTATCCCAACCGAACTGGAAATCAGTTATTTCCGATAATCCCTGAAACACTAAGTAAGCAGACTCAACTGAAGATTCCTCAAGATCTGAACTTGAGTATTACAAATACTTTCACTCCTTTCGCATCCACGAAGTCATCCTCCCAATCACCCTCTCCCCCTAAGCCTCTCACTTCAGCACAACTTAAGGAGAAACGTAAGAACCCTGCAATCAATATTCCTTTCTTTACTGAACTAACAAAGAAGATACTGAATGATTTCTACCCTAAATATTGCATTAATTGTCCGGACAAATTACTGACTAAGGAGATCTCAACTCAACCTGAATTGATCCGCTGTGAGAAATGTAGATATCTAACGTCAAGGCTGAGCTACACTCCTCTGCATCACATGAAACTTCCTCTGTGGATGTTCTCATACGTTTTCTACGAGAGCATGATTCAACACCCAAAGGTAGTTACCTCAACTGAGATCAGCAAGAGACTGAAAATATCCTACAAAGGTGCTTCACTTCTAAAGAAACGATTCCAGCTTTTCGCATCACAGCAATTACCAAAATACAAGAAACTGACGTATGATGCCCTCGATCAAGAGTTCAAAGGATTTACCCTACCACCCGACGAAAACACTGATATTACCCATTTAATGGAAAACAGACCCTACGTTTCAGCAGATACAATGGTCCTTTTTTCCGCTTCTGAGAGAGCAAATGGAGGTAGAAAACGATACAGACATGGTGGTTCAACAGCTTCTATTTACCTTTCTGAGAGTCTTGGAGGCAGGCAAGTAGGCACCTTAGTTCACACAATTGGAGTGAAAAAAGGCCCTGTTTTCTTCAATTCAGTGCCAAATCAGAAGGCTAACACCCTTGGACCCATCATCAAAGATCACCTTCCTTTACACACTCCATTGATGACTGATGAAGGGTATCCTTGGCTTTGGGGCATTTACTCTAACCACAGATCTGTAAACCATTCTGCCCGATCAAAGGACATACGCTACAGATGGGCTAAAGATCGATGGTCCAAGAATGGAGTTCACAATCAAGTAGCAGAGGCAAATCACAGAGTTTTGAAATCTGCTTTTGCTTCGTACTATTATATCCGTCCCGAAAACTCAACTCGCTATTTGAATGAATTCTCCTTCTTGAAGAATGCTCAAGTCTTCGGGCTGGATGTGCTGATTGGTGATGATGTCGATTGCTGGAGATGGAATTTTTTCTCTGACGAATCCAGGAAGACGAAGGCGGTTGGAATTCGGGGGAAAAAATATGAGCTTAAAAAGAGTGAGTTCAAGACAGAAAATTGGCTTACTACTTCAATTGATTCTTACTCATACATCCTTCAAAAAGAGGATTCTGAATCCAATTCACGGACCCGAAATGATTATGTTTTACTGAATGACTCTTCAGAATTTAGCGAGTTTGGTCCTGCCATAAAGAAGGAAATGGACCTTCATAATCAATTTTGGTCAAGTCCGCATGTTCCTAATTTTCAGAGAAAGAAAGAACGAGAACACCAAAAGACTGCATCAAAGATTTGGCATCTGATTCATTCAAAGAAAGGTGAAAACAAATACCATTCAATTTCGGAAGTTTGCTCTATTCTAAATGTTCACAAACAATCAGCGATGCTTATAATTCGGAAATGGGTCAAGTTAAAGCTGATTGAAAAACGGAGGTTGAATAAGACTCGATATGATCAAAGAATCGATTTCTTTTTAAAACCTAAAAAGGAAAATCTTCCCCGAATCCTATACACTCGATTTCAGAGGAATGATTTCAAAAACTTTTCTGGGCTTTCTCGATGAGCAAGAAAGACAGCGAGAAGGTTTATAAGTTTAAAGCAGAAGATTTTTACCGGATCTTAAACCAACAGGAGAAAAAGTGTATGTTATCAGGAAGAGAACTTACTCCAGAGAATACGAATGCCGAGCATATTGTACCATTAAGGCGAGGCGGCAAACATGAAGAAACTAATATCTGTTTGGTTGTAGAAGAACTTTCAAAGCTGAAACGATACTACAATGAAGAGGAAATTATCCAACTAGCAGTGGACATTATCAATTTTAAGGGAAAGGATTATGGCTATGCTTGCAAGAAAATTCATAAAACTAAATAGATATGATTTTTACTATTCCCGTGTTGTAGGTATCGCTAACAACTTAAATGGAAAACATAACTTTTCCGAAAGAGAGGAAAATCATGTTGAAGGATGGGTTTCTTGGTCCCATGCAGTAAACAAAGCTATTAGCAACTTTTCTGCTCTTTCAAAAAGATTTGAATTATTATCAGAAAACCCTCACATAAACGCTTCATGGAAAGAACGATTTTATTACATAGTCAATCTTCTTCGAAGAGATTCAACGAAGATCAATAAAAAAAGACTAATTAACAGAATCGCGGATTCGCTAAACAAATTCAGTCTTTCAAATGAGGTCTTGATTCAAAAACCACTGCCTTTCTCATATACGGCATTTCTTGAATCTTCTAAGCTAAATTTCTATAACCGCGAAATCAAATATGATGAGAAAAAGAGAAGATCTCTTAAATGGTCTCGTTCAGTGAAGAGAAATCGTGACGCTATGAATTATAAAATCTTAATAGATCCTCCTAGACATCTTTCTGCTTGGGATCATTGTTTTCATCGATCTGAAATAGGAATAAAGCATTTATACGAGGATTCTTGGCAAAAAGCGTATAGGCAATGCTGGAATTCTATTGAAAGAATATCAAAATACTGGGATAAAAGGTTAAATTCTAATTATTGAGATATCAGACCTCTAAAATTCATACAAAAGTCTGTCCGAACTGTAAGCATTGGTTCGGTATAGTCACCAAGAAACGATTCATTCAGGAAGATAATACTTGGTTGTTTAAAATTGTATGTAAGTCTTGCGATCTCAGCTCAAAGGAATTCGTCTTGGTTGATGAAGCGAGATTAGATTGGAATAAAGTTGCTTCAGAACAAAGCTCTTGATCTATTTCCTGAAAAGAGAGGTTCAATAGAACTCTCTATTTCGATATTACCTTTGATTTCATCGGCAAGAAAAGAAGTATGCAATTTATACCGAAATTTACGAATCAGCTGTCATAGAATTTTTTATAGTGTATACACAAAAGATAAGTTAAGGAAAAAAATAAAATCTTAGTGATCAACCACAGGTAAAAAGTTAAAGGTCACTTAAGAGCGGTATAGAAAGCGACACGGAAAACCAAATTATTAATCTGGCTTCCTTGGAGGAGAAAGTCGTATTTTCGGAAGACAAAATCCAACCTTTGAAGGAATGGACAATAATTTTAAATACCATTTAGGTAACCAAAAAATATCAAAATCAACTTCCTCATCCTCATCCTTCCCATGAAGAAAACGATTGAGCAATGAGATTGGTTCAAAGTATACTTCAAGTTTATTATTTTCTTTATCTTTTCTATACTCTTTAGCAACTCCTAATATATGCAATCCTTTCTTCGTAAAACAAAAAACAGGCGATCCGCTCAATCCATGCAATTCTGGTAATTTTGAATTATCCTCTCTAGTTAATGCTTTATCCACAATAAGTTTATTCCCATCCAATATATTTGGCTCGAACTGCAAAATATCCATACCGATAAGAAGCTTCCCCATAGAAACCAAGTGTTTTGTCTTTGATATTATGAATCCAAATAAGAATATCCTATCAAATTCAACAGATTCCTCCTTCAGCAAACTTGATGATCTAAAAGGAACAAAAGCTCTTTTAAATAAATTCAGATAACCTTCTGGAAGTTTAAAGTAAACTATATCTGGTTTATAGATTTCAAAAGTATCCTTAGTCATCAAACCAATTGGAATATAAGTCATTATTTCCCCCTTCAAAATAATGAAGCCCTGTATATCTAACAAACAGTAATAATCTTGCTCATTTTCAAAAACATGGTGTGCGGATACTAAATAGTCTATTCCAAGATGTTTAATTAAAAACCCAGTACCTCTCAACTCAACTCGATTCCCATTTTTTACAAAAATAGGAATTACCATCTGGGCTAAACAATCCTCTAAATCTTCGGAAAAAGCGTACGGAAAAGTTTTTTTCATAGATACACTCTAGTTATTTTCATCACGAACCGAGTGAGCATCCACCGGATCTATCATTTTCTAAAGCCAGCACCACTACCGTTGCATAAAATAAATAGTGGAGCTAAATAAAATATTCGGAATTTTTCGAACACATTCAATATAAACTTAAATCTGGCCACTACATGCTGTTTCGTATTCGGAAATAATATCTAATGTTTGTTTATAAAATTTCGATTCAATAGGCGTAGAAAGAAGTGCGGAATCCCATTTCCAAGGTACAAAGAAATAAATTATCCCGATGTAAACAGTAACTGAATCTGTTGTTTCAAAAATCTTTTGGCACTTTGTGCCGACTCCAATGCTCCACTGATGTTTATAATAATATTCAAACCAAGAAGGTATCAAAAATAAAGTAGCGGCAGATAAAAGCATTACTGTCTTCTTACGTAATTCCGCCATTTCATCGGGGTTTTGCTGATTCATAGTTGATTTCAGTAAAATTTCGATATATTTTCTTGCGACATTTTCTCCGCTTAAATTGCGGCAGGCTTTATTTACATCTTCTATACCTTGATGAATCCCTTGTTCAAAATTCGAAAGTAATGATGTACGATAAAGCCAAGAATCTTTAGAATACATACCGCTATAATCAGAATCTTCTGAAAATTTCAGCCGGTAAAGAAAACAAGCCGAATCGGAATTTTTGGCCCTCATTTCTACTTTGTTTTCAGTAAAAACACAACTCTGACAACACGAAAAAATGATGTAGAATAAAAGTAGTTTATTTAAACTCATCCGGCCCCTTCAGTTCCCCCAGATGTTTCTATCCCAAAATCCGCACCCGTTATACCAGCAATTACAGTCATGATTCCCCAAACAATGAATTCTGGTTGTCCAAAAACAGCACCTATAATAATCATAATCGCTCCGCCAATGATCATAGTTCCATTCCAACTTTCTACCCATTTAACTAAATCACTATGCTCTAAACTATAATCGCGAGTACTGCTATTCCTTGAATACTTTCCACCACTTAGAATTACCCGGACTTCTCCATCAATTCCCCTACCCATTTCCCGCGCGGCTTTATCCACATTCTTAAACATTTCCCGGGCACTATGATCTACATTTTTAAGAACCTCTCGCGCTCCTTTATCTATATTTTTAAGGATTGGTCTCCAGGTGTGGTCTACGCTATGAGCAATTGTTCTTCCAATATGATCTGCACTTCGCGCAATAGCCCTTCCTATGTGATCAATGCTTCTTCCAATTGCACGCAGGGTTCCGTCCAATGCCTTTGCAGCAAGAGTAATTCCTCCAGCCATATGCTTAATGATCTCCATAAACATATGCCAAATATTAATTTGGCCACCTGGATCACGATAGCTTAACGGATTACCTTCCACATACATGTAGAGGTTGCTACCTGAAGCAGAATCACCGTTTACAACCGAATCTGCCTGTAAAAATCTTGCAATCGCAGGATCGTAATATCTAGACTTATAGTATAAAAGTCCAGTTTCTTTATCCTCTTCTTGACCAGTATATTTATTTCTGAATACATCAGGTCCATAGGAATCCGTTCTTAAAATTTCACCATAAGGTTTGTAAGAGACGAAGCTTGTTCCAATTGCAGATCCACCTGAAATAGGTTTTCCTGCACCATTCGTCGCCATGGAAATGGATCCAAGATGGTTTGGATGAAAGAAAATCATCCCTGGCACTGGAGTTCCTCCAATATTCCCCCCGCCGGAACCGACTCCTGGATTCGAAACAGATGGCGTGTCCGTTGGAATCGTAGATGGGAAAACAACCCAAGGAGGATCTCCGTTTTTATTGCCAGTTCCAGGAAGCAATCCACAGGAATAGAAATTGAATCCCATAAAAACGCTTAATAAAAGTATTGGAGTGATTCCTACTTTTGCCAATTCAAAGCCTTGAAACGATTTCGACTTAGTTATACTTAAGCCTATAAATCCCATCAAACAAATACCGAATAATGAAATCATAGTTAAACGGAATTGATTCCCAATTCTTCCGTTCCGAGCTGCAAATAAAACTTCAATACCAGAAAGGTAAAGATCGTATGTTTTATTCTTATAATAATTACCACAATCCTTTGCCACTCCTTTGCAAAGGGAATCTTTAGGATGAATAAGCATGCCTGCAACATTCGATTGGTTTTCTGTCTCAAATTGAGCGTTAGTCAGCAATCCCACATTTTCCAAAGATAATTGAGAAACAATATCTCCGCCTAACCCTTTGATATACAGTGTATGCAAAGGCGAAGAACCAGGACGAAAACTTATCTCATAGTCGCCATCGAGACTGACCACGCTGGTTCCATCAGACTGCTTACTCTTTCGAACACGTGAACCCTTATAATCATAATCGTATGTGAACGTTTCCCCATCTTTCGTGATCATTCTCTGAAGTTTACCCATTGGGCTATACTCCAAGACATCTCCATCCCGATTTGTCATCAAGCCAGAGCTATCATAGGAATACGTTTTGGTTCCTTGTGGAGAAACAATTTGCGTCACTGCATGCAAATTACTACCACTATAAGAATAGGTACTCGGACCTTTCTTTATTAGGTTTCCGGTATCCGAATATTGATAGTCTTCGGTGCCGTATTTACCGTTTGCATTCGTCAAACGATTGAAAGCATCGTATTGAAAATTCTGCGTTCTTCCAGGGTTTTTTAAATCTTCAATTTTCGTAATATTCCCGGAAAGATCATAGTCATATTTAAGACTCTCATATACATCGGAATCTATCCCTGTTACGATCTCGGTCGGCCTCCGATTGATCGGATCAAAATAAATGTTCGTTTGAACTCCATTACCAACGGTTCGCTGAACTTTAAATTTACCTCCTTCAATTAGAGGTCCGATATAGTTTACAACAGGTTGCCCGGAGCTGCTTCCATCTGCGGAATCCATGGTAATTGAAGTTAAGTATCCTGCGGGTGTGTACTGATTATGAAGGACGGTTCCGTTTGGATACGTTAAGTTTGTAACACGATTCCCTAAATCATATTCTTTCAAAAATATTAAAGTAAGATCCTCTTGATTCAGATACTTGCGAATCTTAGTCTGATTTCCTCTTACATCATATTGAAAATCAGTTTTTCCGATAGAATCAGTGATAGAAGTAATTCGTCCAACACCATTTGTAACGCCAGATTCATCGTAATTTAACTGAATGGTTTTAGTGCCACTGGCATTGTTTCCAACGATTCGGATCACTCTATCTAAAGCATCATATTGATACGTTGTATAAGAACCGTTTGCATTTCGTTGCTCTTGAACTTTTCCACTCGGTGACAGCTGAAATGTTGTCGATCCGGTATCAACAGTCGATTGCGAAAGCTTTTGACCTAATAGGTTGTAAGCGAAATTGACGTTTTTACCTTCAGGATCTCTAATCTGCGTCGTTTTGCTATTGGAATTATAAGCATATTGAATGGTTTTTCCATTCTCCATCTTGGAAAGAAGCTCTCCTAGTGCATTCTTTGTAACTGATAATGAATTAATTTGATTCGCATTAACGGTCGTTACTGTATCTGTAGAAAATCCAGAATAAACAAAATCTACTTTTTTGCCTGCCGTATCGGAGATAGTAATTACCTTATTTTCAGAATCGTATAAATATGTAGAAGTTAAGAAAGGGGTAACTCCAATATAAGGCTCTGTTTTATTTTTCAAAAGTCCATTTGAATAATAAGATCTATCCTCAATTATAACAATTGCATCCGCGGCAAGTGACTCTGCTCGAATCACCTGTCCATATGCGTCATGAGTTTCCTGAATCCAAGAATTTCCTGTCTTCGAATCTTGAATTGTCTTTTTGACTTTTTCTCCAGAAGGACTACCTGTCTGAATGTATTCCACAACCTCGGACCAATCAGATTCTCCCGGATATTTTACTCCGATCAATCGTCCGTAGAAATCGTATAGCTTTTCAGATCGATTTCCGTTTGGATCGATATTCGTTAATTCACTACCAAAAACATAATCATAAGATTTTTGAATTTGTATACCCAAAGAATTCGTGATTCGCGTAGCATATGTGTGAGCGATAGAATCATACTCGATTAAATTTATATTTCCACTCGCTTCCCTAATTGAAGTGGGATTTCCATAGCTATCATAAGAAAGCATTGTTTGTACAGAATACTCTGTAGTTCCCGCCTTAAGTAGAGTCTTAACGTCAGCGGGCATGTGGTTTGAATAAATTATTTCAACCTGAGAAGCGACGTTTCCTCCCTTCGACTTTCTTTTCTGAATAATTTCTGATAATACCCAATCCGCCAATGATGGATTATAAATATTATCCTCTCTCAATGTAAGAGAGGCATTTCCATCAATTTGAGTTACTTTAGAAAGAATGTTATTGTAACTATCATATGTATAATCTGCCTGAGAAGTCGAAAGCAACGCATTATCTTGATACTTTGTATTCACTTCCTGCGACTTTCTTACGTTTACGGTCCCGAATGGACTACTCAGAGAAACGAATGTAGAAGTAATTGATGATATGAGATTATTATTGAGATAGTTGTCTCGCTTTGTTTCCAACCCTGCAAAATTTGGATTTGTTCCTTGATAAAGAGAAATATTTTTTTCTCCGGTTCGACTATTTGCTATAGTAATTTTTGCAAATCCCATCATGGAACGATTATCCTGGTCCTGGATATACGTTTTCCCATTTTCAAAGATATAGGATTCGGATTCTCCAATTCCATTAGCAACTTGCGAGTAGACGTTCGTTGCTACAGAATATGGAGCTAAATTTGGCTTCAAGAAAGCACCTATCGAACTTGTATTAATTGCATTCACCACACTTGAATTTGATGAATCATAGGTATTCGCGTAGCTAATTTGAATTCCCTTTTCCTGTACGCTTAAAATATCAGTTAAAAGTCCCTGAGAAATTTTTTTGGAATAAGAAGGTTCAAGGTAATCAATATTCAGAGTATTACTATGAGCTGTAGAATTCCTTTCAAACGAATGAAGATTATTCACGAAAGTATCGTTGACCAAGTTCCGCATTGATCCTCTAAATCCAATAAAATCGGAACGGCCATCCTGATTCGTATCCATTGCGACTGAAAAAGAAGCCGCAGGGAAGCTAACATCTCCTCCATTCGAATAAAAGAGACTATTGTTTTTACTTCGAGAATAAGAAACATAAATAGTTCCATTTTGAAAACGTATAAAGTCCGCCTTCCCGTCTCCGTCGACATCCGAAAATGTTTTCGTATTCACAAAGTTACTATAAACTTTAGCGCTATCCGATGCCATCAAAGCCGGATTTGGTGGAACAGGAACGGTTTCGTTATAATCAAAAACAACGTCTGTATTACTATCATCCGAGCCATTCTTTACATGGAACCCTGTGCCCTGAAAGAAGAATGTATAGAAAGAAATAGAATCTAACGTTCCGTCCCAGTTTACATCAAACTGTTTAACCTGATTGCCATCACTCGACACTTCGAAAGTCGTATCAAAAGACAAAGTAGATGGATTATATAGGTCAATTTGGAAACCGTTATTGATTAATGATATTCTATCTGCCGCACCGTCCCAATTCATATCACGCATCGAATAGCGTTTACTGTTTGCGATGCTGCTTGACACTTCGTAATAGGGCATCGTGTAACTAACCGGGAAAGCCAATGGTGATCTAACAACATGCCCATCGGATAGATAAACGTAGAGATTATTATCAGCAGAGAACGTAATCAAATCTAAATAGCCGTCTCCATTGGAGTCAGCGAGAAATCGATCCCCTTCCGTTCCCGACACACCAATATAGCTGGACGTAGTTGTTCTAATGGAAAAATTTCCGCCACTGTAACGTAAGAAAGAGATGCTCAAATTCTTGCTTCCGTCTGGATTATCCGTCATTCTAACATAGTCAGCAATTCCATCGTTATCCATATCGACAAATTGTCTGAAGGAGGAGCCGATACCTGGAATGGCAAGTGTTATCGGATTTGTATTTAAGGTCCCACCCGATGCTAAATAGATTTGAAAATTATTAGAAGCATCAGTTTGAATAAAATCACTCTTCCCATCCGCATTGAGATCCACAAGCCCTTGATAAGAGTTCGGATTCGACTTTAGAATTGTCAGAATGCCAATAGGATTAAAGCTGGAACCTGCTAAACTTAGGCTCATATTTAATTCTACATTATCATTCTCTAATGCAATAAAGTCTGAGACAAGATCCCCATCAATATCTCCCTGAAATACCTTTGACTTTTCATTGAATGTAAACGTTTTTCCACCAATCGGCGATGTCGCACCGGGGTTTGAGCTGTCATATCGAACAAGCTGGTTGCTCTGCTTATTGCCTGAAATCCATACAGGCTCAGGAGCCTTCCTAGGATTAAAAGTTGCAAGTAAAGTTTGAGATCCGACCATTCCATTCACGCACATATCACCAATGGAATCCATATAACCCCAACAAGCCAATCCAGCGAATCCGCCCGAAATTGCCATACAAGTTGCATCAGCAGAACATGCACATACCAACGCCGCAAAATCACAATCTGACTTAATTGCTGAATTTTCAAAACGATAACTCATGTCTATTGCTGAAGGAGAAGATTTAGAAGTAGAACCAGCTGTCGGTGAATCGTTATTATAATTAAATGCAATGGGTCCGTAATTTTTACGATCTACACCAACAAGCCGATTCTTTTTATCAAATAGATTATTGTTATAGTTAAGTGTATATTTCTCTGATTCAGTAACCGTTCCATTGTCTTGTTTTTGTGTAACTGAAATAGATCGAATTCTCTTTGTCAATTTAGCTTGGATATTCAAGAAATTCGATTCTACAGCATCAGTACGATCTTCAATATCAAATAGAATTACTGTATTGCCTTGGTTGTATTCAATTCTGTCCGGAATTGGTGTTCCGTTTGAAGAACTATATGGCTGATATTTAATATTGTAACCGTTCCCATGCAAATCTCTTACGCGATTAAGCGCCCATATTCTGGAATTTCCACTTAGGTTTCGAATTGTCGCATTTGAATTAGGATTTTCGGAGGTAGCATCCTCACCAAAATAATAACTTGTACCATTTCGATCCTGTGCTACCCAAGAATCCGAGAGTTTCTTAAATTGGAAAAATGATTCAATTTTAGTGTGATAAACGTTAGGTGAAGTCTGAATTAACTTACCGGCAAAACTAACGTAAGCATCATTTCCATCATTGTGAATTCCTTTTGACGGATCGATTGAAATCGTTAAGATACCCGACAGATCCCAACCGCCACCTACTAATCCGTCATTTTGAAATGAATTATACTGCAACTCAATGGATGGAGTTATGTCTTTAGTCCCTTTGGGCACTTGAATTGGAATCGATGCATTCACTGCTCCGAATGAATCGACGACTACCTCGGGGAGAGGCTGAGGAATTCCTGTTTCCGAACTTGGACCAGCAAGAGAGAACATTTGTAAAAATGGAAAGGCGGCGATACTTGAAGAAACAATTAAGAGAGCAAGAGCAACTTTAAGAATACTTATACGAGTAAAAGTTTGAATATCAAATTTCATTTTATAGCTGGTTTCCTAAAAAGAGTCTGAATGAATCATAGTGAGACTTTTTTAAACAACCCGAGTCAATGATTTTTTTGACATACTTTTATCAAATATATTTTAATTGAATTACTTTATTCATAATTTAGATGTCTGTGATTTAGATTCACTTGACTATAAGCCATTAGGTGAGTTTTTGACTTATAGAATTCTCTTTCGCATTAATAGGAATATTTTATTCCTTAAAATTGCGAATTAAGGAAATTCATAAGTTAAATGTCTCATTTAGTTTCTTAAATTATGTTCAACTACCAGTTTTTCTCTCACAAAAGCACGTTATTTACTCTGTTTCTATTTTCCTCGTGGTTTGGCACCTCAGCGATTTATTCTGCCGAAATAGTCCTCAAGGACGGCTCAGCGTTCATTGGTAAACTCCAAGAAGAATCTGATATAAGGGTAAAATTCCTTTGGAAGGAAAAGAGTTATGAAATTCCGAGGAAGGATATTGCCTCCCTTGATCCCACAAAAAACGGATCAGACACTTCCTATCACTACACCTCTTTTCAATTAAAAGATGGTAGCAACATTAAGGGAATTGTCGCGGAAGATTCAGATAAGGAATTGATGATCAAAACCGATTTGGGCTTTATCCATATAGATAAGAACAAGATCCGATCTTCAGACGCTCCCGAAACTTTGAATCCTGTTTTAAATCCCAAGTATTTGAACACAGGTGATAAAAACTGGAATCACAAAATTGGTTTTTCAATTCAAGCGTTAGCGAATGGTTCACCTCTCGGAGCCTCAAATCCAGCTACCTTCGGCGGGGCGATATATTTAGAACCTGCTTTCTTTGAATTACTTAAATTCAGACCAGGCATTCGATTAGAATATCAAGTATCTAATTCAAACGCATCGAATTACTCTTTTCTAAATCAATTTTTTTACTTCAATCGATCATTTCGAATCGGCGATAGTTTAATCTGGGATTTTTATACAAACATCGGAATTGGCTCATCGACTGTACAATATTCCGGAAATAGTCAGAGATTCTCTGGTACCAACCCAGCAACTTATTTGGAGTTTGGTTGGCAAGGTCTTCAAATCAGGTCGGTTGTGTTTCGAACTGGCATTCGTTCAACTTGTATTTTCGAATCAAACGGTCAAGTCTGCAATGCTGGTATCGAATTGGGAGCTTTATTGATCTTATGATTCTACCTTACTTTAATTCATGTTTAAGGAAATTAATATGAACAAAATCAAAACAATAATCAGTAAGTTATTATTAGTTCTGATTACGATTGGAGCATTTTCCAATTGTAAGAACGAAAAAAAAGGTCCGAGCGATCTTGAATTGCTATCCATCTTACAATTATTATCTGGTTTCAGTTTACCGGGACCAAAACCGGAATGGACTCGAATATTAGGAGCCACTTCAGGAGGAGTTCAAGTTAAGTCGATTACTTCAGATCCTAATAGCAATGTCTATGTAACGGGGCAAGCAGGTGGTAACGTTGATGGCCAAAATATTACAGGCGTTTACGATCTTTTTGTTTCAAAATACAATTCTTCAGGCTCCAAGCAATGGACTCGATTGATGGGAATCGCCGGAGATCAAACAATAGCCTACGGAATCGCATCTGATTCTTTGGGAAATGTATACACAGTCGGAGAAACTAATGGAGCATTAGATGGAGAAGCATTCTTTGGAACTCCTGATTTTGCTGATCGTAATTTTTTCGTAGTGAAGTTTGATTCCAATGGCAATAAACAATGGACTCGATTATTAGGTGTAACTGGCTACACTAGTGCTTCATCAGTAACGACTGATACTACTGGAAATATCTATGTAACAGGCACATCAATAAGTGGTTTAGATGGACAAACTTTTTCCGGCGGTGGGGCTGGATATTTCATAGTAAAATACAACTCATCCGGAGCAAAACAATGGACAAAGTTATTTGCTGGTCCAAAGCCAACTGGTATAACTTGTGATCTTAACGGAAAAATTTATTTAACTGGCTTAACTAGTAATATGACCTCTATGGATGGAGTTGTTGTAAATGGAACAAACGATGCCTTCTTAATCCAATTTGATGCCAATGGGAATAAAACTTGGACAAAGTTAACAGGTGCTACTGGAAAGGATACACGTTCTAATGGGATTTCGACAGACTCATCTGGAAATATTTATCTCACTGGATCCACAAACGGAAGCATTGATAACCAAGTAAAATCTGGCGGTGTATTGGATTTGCTTATTATTAAATTTGATAGCAGTGGCAATCGAGTTTGGACTCGCCAGGTTGGATTTACTGGAAATATCTTTGCAGTTTCGAATAAAACCTCTACGGGTATGGGAGTCAAAGTTGGAAGAGATCAAGAACTGTATGTTACTGGTTTTACAAATGGCAATTTAGACAATCAAACTCATTCTGATCCGACAAGTGATAGAAAGAATCTGTTTCTTACCAAATACGATTTTAATGGAAACAAAATTTGGACTTCTATCGCCGGACAGAAGGGGTATATTTCTGAATCCTACTCAATCACAACAGATCCGCAAGGACATCCATATTTAACGGGCTATACCAATGGTCCTTTAAATGGGGAACCTCTTGCAGGTAGTGGATCAAATCTGTTCGTAATAAAATACCAATGAAATTCTCTATCTTCGCTTTCGGAATTATCGAATGAAATATACTGTTACTCTCTTACTATTATTTTTCTCAATTAATTGCGGACAATCTCCCCTGATCGATGGCTCAAATCTTGATACACATAAACT